>CALUKG010000006.1 GCA_944321155.1 uncultured Bacteroidales bacterium
GAGCGGTGTCATACCTCAAATAACTCATTTGAGCCAAAATCCTTAGTACTGCAAGGATTTGGCTACTTTATCTTATTTATCAATTATTATCCATTTTCCTGTTTTACCTCCTTTTCTGATCAGTCTTTCATCTGCTCGTAACTGATCTATCATCTTGCGCACTTGTCGTTCACTCAAATCAAGTTGTCTTGCAAGTTCTGCTCTTGATATCGAAGGATTATTTTTTATCAATCCTATAAGGTCTTTTACTTCTTTTGGACCGCTTTGGATCATCTTTGGATCATCTTTGGATCGCTTTGGATCGCTTTGCTCTTCTTCTGTTGCTCTCCAAATGACTACTCTGAAATCTTCCTCTTGATAAAACTCAGGAGTCTTTAATCCATAATCACGACATTTCTCAATAATATCCTCCGTACCGGTACCAACCTTTTCGATATACCCCTTCCAATACATCGGATCAGCTATCAGAGGATTAGTCGGCAACGACTTATGAGGGCCTTGAAGTTTCTGTACTGTAAGTCCATACGGCAATTGTCCCGGATTCCATATCTCCAGCCTATTTCGGAACAACATCACCTGAACACTTGCATTACTTGTGTAATCTCTATGGCAAACGGCATTGACAATCGCTTCTTTAACTGCATCAATAGGCAATTCAGGACGTGTTGGAACAGATGCAGTCTCTCCTTCGTCACGAGTTCCTACCCAATTATCCACACGACTCATTACAAAACTTGTTGCCTGATCCACTAATTCAAACACATCACCGCGATATATTTGATATGCAGGCATCGGTTTTCTCACGACATTACCATAGAACTGCACACACTTCACTTCCGAAGTGATAAAATATTTCTGAGGTTTCTTTCCGAAAAGCAGAATTGCAGCATTGGAAATCCTATCATTCTCATCGATTAAATCCAAATGAGTAAGCAACTCATTTATTGGCGTATCCACTGAAAGTGGAAAATTTCGTTTTGAACGGGCAACCTGAATGAAACTGCGAATCTTATTTTCATCCAAATCATCTATTGTTGCCCCATTGTCGTATGAAGCATCGAATGGCCTCCACCTGATATACTCCTTCTCTTCCAAATAACGAATCAAGGAGGCATACACAGAAGTCCGCAATTCATCCATATCTACAAAGGTCTTACGGACGATATCTCGCTCAACCTTTCTTATGAAAGCTGTCTCTTTCGGATGCCTATTACTCTCATCAATGCTCTTGATATAAATCAAACGGCTCTTATGTAATTCAGCAGCTAAATCATACTCCCGTTCTGTAGGTGAGATTCCCTCTACATCTTCATATCCGTACAAATTACCATACAATCCCAAATATATATCGCACAGTTCTACCTCCTTTAAATACACATGGCTTGTAGGATACTCATTTGCTGGTACTTCTTCAAAAATAAATGGCTCAAAGAACTTCCCCAATAGCACATCTGTTCGGATATAATGGCAAAGCATAGCCCGCTCTTCTGCAAACTCACTCTGCACACTGCTTATGAATATTTTGATTCGTTTCATTGTTATATGGCCATTTTTCTTATTTTCCTTGTTCCATTGCTCATAATTAACGTGAGTTCGACGAATTATAAGTATCAGTAAATTTGGTGATTAGCAAAAATTGTTGTAACTTTATAGTGTTGAATTACAAAGTGTTACAAATAATAATCGCTATGATCACCGAGAGCAAAGTTATAGAATTATTTTGTATGGCAGATGATTTCTGCAAGTTTTTTGATGCCATGATGACAAAATACACGCTTAAACCAGCTACTAAGCGCAAATATCCCATGATTCCACCATGTCTAAAACGGAAATCAAATGTACAGGCATCAGCTTCGTTGACAGCTCTCCCTTACGGGTATGCAAGAGTCAGAGAATCCATATTCATAAGACGTTCAAAGGAATAGCGCAAAGAGTCAGATGTTCCATGGGTTGCTTCTTTGGATTCAAGCTGCATCTGATATGCAACAAGCGTGGAGAACTCTTGAACTTCATGATTGCTCCCAGTGATGTCGATGACCGTAAGCCCCTTGAATACAAACTTTTTGTGGAGTTTATCTATGGGAAGCATGTCGGCGACAAGGGATACATCGGCAGAAACCTGTTTGAAAGATTGTTCGTTGACGGAATACAGCTTATAACCAAGCTGAAAAGCAATATGAAAGGAGCTTTGATGTCCGTTTCAGACAGGTTGCTTCTCAGGAAACTGGCCATTATTGAAACTGTCAATGATGAACTCACGACCATAGCACAGGTGGAACATTACTTTTCCTCGCTTCGCGAACAGTGACTTCGGCTCAAAACATAGAACCTTTGATAACTTCATTGTTAACCTCCTGGGGGAAATAGTTGCATATTGCTGCTTTCCAAAGAAGCCCTGTATCAATGTTTCACGAACCTTTGATGCACAGCTTGCACTGTTCTGAATTCGTCGAACTCACATTAATTACCGATAAGATTATGAGTGCTGTATATTTCACGAAATAACAGATTTATTTCCTTCGAATCATAATTCGCAACGATTAATATTTGTCAAATAATTGATATTTGCAATTGAATGACATATGTTGTTTTGTTTATTATGACTAAAATAATCTAATTATATATTGATTATCTTTGTATTTTTGTATTTTTGTATTTGGTTAAAGATGAATGTTTGAGTATTGCTTCGTGTTTATAACGTATTGTTATTAATTAAATGATATTTCCTGTTTTGATGATTACTACTATGAGAAAAAAACATTTTGTTATTTTTGTTCTTTTATGTATTTGTGAACTTTTGTATTCACAGGCGTTGCAAATTCCCTATAGCTGTGGCTTTGAAGATCCGGTAGAGAATGCGAATTGGGTGTTGAATTACGGAATGACTCCGACAGATTCTTGTGCCGAACGTTGGATAGTGGGAACAGGTGAACGTAGTGAGGGTACTCATTCACTTTATATAACAGCAAATGGATATTCCGCTGAATATGGTGCTAACAAGAATATTGTAGTGGCATATCGAGAATTTTCTGTTCCACAGAATATGCGTTATGACGTATCCTTTGATTGGAAAAACAATGGTTATAAAGACGAGTCTGACTTGTATGTGTTGCTTATTCGTCCGACAGATCAAGTGCCGGTTTCAAATTCACAATCAGGTCTGATACCAAATAACAGTGTAATCCGCTTGTACCGTGCAGTTCCTTATAACCGTCAATCGTCTTGGCAAAATGCTTCCTTTCAACAGAATCTGACAGCTAATACAAACTATAAGCTGTTATTTGTATGGGCTAATATGAATAGTGACACAACCTTGACGAATCCGATTTCGGCATGTATTGATAATATCCAGATAACATCCACAAATTGTGCGAAACCCAATAGTTTTGAAGTGGTCGGTGGTTGTGACACAACTCGTTTGAGTTGGAAAGGAACTTCTGCTGAATATGAAGTGGAATATAAATCCCCATCAGCAACGCGTTGGACGAAAATGGGTGTACAGACAGAAAAGTCCGCAACTATTACTGGTCTGAGTGAGGGTGCTTATGATTTTCGTGTTCGTGGTATCTGTGGTTCAGATACTAGTGCTTATGTGACTAAAAAGTCGGTGGTTATTTTTTGTCCGGAATTACATTGTATAAATTATGTGGCATTGGACGATCCGTCAGTAGTGGAGGCTTATGCGGGTACATTCTCAAATCCGAAAGCATCACAGGTATTGGTAGATTATGGTTCAGAGGACAAGCGCAGCCGACATACAGTCAACTGGGTTCAGAATGAATATGACCCACGCACAGGTAACCGTTTGAAAACAATACCAGATGGTGAATTTGCCTCGGTACGTTTGGGTAACTGGGATAATGGCGGAGAGGCGGAATCTCTTGTTTATCCGTTTACTGTTGATTCGTCGTCAACTATTTTGCTGTTAAAATATGCTTTGGTGCTTCAGGATCCGAGTCATGGAGACAAAGATAATCCTCGTTTTAACTTGGAAATATTGGATGCAAGTGGAAATGTGATAGATCCCACTTGCGGTGTTGCTGACTTTGCAGCAGACAAGAACCGTCCGAGTTGGCAATCTGCGGCGGATGATGTGACATGGAAGGACTGGACTGTGGTGGGTCTGAATCTGGAGGATTATGTGGGACAGACTTTGTTGATTTCATTGACAACCTATGATTGTTCATTCAGTGCACACTATGGTTATGCTTATTTTACTTTGGGTTGTGCCTCTGCGACAATTGAGACAAACAGTTGTGGGGAAAATCCTTTTGTTGCAGTGAACGCACCGGAAGGTTTTGATTATACATGGACCAATCCAGACTATCCTGATTCTGTATGGACGACCCGTGAGATAGAAATCCCATCAACGGATACGACCACCTATTACTGTGAAGTGTGCTACAAAGAGGAAAGTAGCTGTTGCTTTACTTTGTCAACTGAGGTGTTCCCCCGTTTCCCAATATCAGACTTCGATTATGTCTATACAAAGGAGAACTGCCAAAATGTGATACGTTTCAATAACCTCAGCCATATTATGACACGTTCAGATGGTAATGACGTCCATACAGATATACCCTGTGAGAGCTATTATTGGGATTTTGGAAATGGTATGACTTCATCTAAAGAACATCCGGAGCTGATTTTGAGTCCTGATGCAGATACAATCACTGTGACTCTATACGCTTCTATTGCAAATGGCGAATGTGTGGATGAATATACGACCCAGATTGTTGTGGATGAATTGTCCGTAACACTTGATACTATCAAAGCGGATATCTGTGAAGGGGATTTTTACGTTTTTGGTTCTGATAAACGGTATTTAATAGATGGTGGAGTGTATTATGACACATTAGTCTCCAGTGTGACAGGTTGTGACAGTATTATTCGTTTGGAGTTGACTGTACATCCTCAATATGATACGGTCGTTTATGACAGTATTTGCTTTAGTGAGTTGCCTTATAGATGGAATAATAAGGCATATACTGAATCGGGTAGCTATCATGATACTTTGAGTTGTGTGGTAAGTGGTTGTGATAGTATTGTTATTCTTAATTTGGCTGTGATAGAGTCAGATACTACTTATGTATCTGATACGATTAGTATAACGGACTTACCTTATATCTATTATGGTAAGGAGTATAGTGTGGATGTTCAGGAGGGAGTCTATGTAGATACTGTTTGGCTTTCTGCAGAGGGTGATTGTAGTAGTGTGTTGATAGCAACTTTAGTTGTTTCTACTGAGACTGGTTTGCTATCCTTGGATTATGGTTCTTTGCAGATTGTGCCAACTTTGATAGACGTAGGTGATTGTGTTCGTATCGTATCTACCGATAATCTGGAAACTATGTTTTCTGTTGAAGTATATAATATGTTAGGCAAAAAAGTCTATACAAATACATCTTATTCGATAGGCGATGAAATCCAAGTTTTCTCTGTTTGTGGTATGTATGTGGTGCGCGGAATAAATGTTAATGGTGAAATATTACATGGACAGGTGTTGGTAAAGTAGTCATTTGCTTTTAAGGAATGTAATGATGAGATTTTTTTTAGTAATTATAAAACGAACTCTCCAATTTATAGTACTCCAAGATTAAAGGATGTTCATATTAGCAGAAATAAATATTATTGAGGCAAAGAATTTAGTATTGACTAACTCTTTGCCTCAATTTGTAATCGGTCTAATTTTGATGGGCAGGGTAGGCTTATACACTTTATTTTAAAGGCCTATTACTCGTTTGCCAATACGTGCAGCAATGTTTTACCCACTACTCCCAAAGTGGTTTTGTCTATGTGCTCCAAATTGTCTTTTTGTGTGTGCCATACTTCACAGAAACCATGTTCGGTTGACATATCCTGATGGATGATGTTGATGCAGGGTATGTTGGTCAGGTTGTTGATGTAATAATGGTCGTCCGTTACGGGATAGGTGCGGTTGGTTAGGAAAAACGAGCCATAGCCTAAGTCCTGACCTTTTTTCCATACCTTTTCTAAAATATGAGCTCCATATTGGTAGGAGAAATATTCATAGTTAAATTGTGCATTGGGCGCACCTACCATATCTAATAAAATGGCATACTCGGCTTTGTAGCCTGCTTTGTGTGGATGCTTCGCCCAATATTGTGAACCCAAGCACCAACTATCCTCCGTGCTTCGCATGTTGGAAAACGAAGGTACACCATAGTCTTCTGCATCAAACAGCACAATGTCAACCCCTACATTCAGCGGCATTTTGCCTATGTGTCGTGCCAGTTCTAAAAGAACGCCAACGCCACTGGCTCCGTCATTGGCTCCGTCAATTGGGGTGCGTTGCAGAGCAGCATCGCTTTCTTCATCGGCAAACGGCCGGCTGTCCCAATGGGCACAAAGCAGGATGCGACGCTGTTTTTCGGGGGCGAAACTGCCTATTATGTTTTCGATGTTCAGTGGCGTACCGTCAAATGCGTTGACAACCGCTTTCTGGCGGATGACTTCTGCGCCCGTCTTTTCGAGATAGGCCGACAGGTAATCGGCACATTGTCGATGGGCTTCTGTATTGGGTACACGCGGGCCAAAACCTACTTGTGTTGCCACATGCTGGTAGGCGGAATCCTCCGAAAATGTCGGCACAGTGATTTGTGGGGTCTCACTGTGGGTTTTATTGGATTTGGGTTGACAGGCTGTCATCAGGCAAATCATGCCTAAAATATAATACATCTTCATCGCTGCGATTGTTTTTAGGAATCAACTTCGTCCCATTTCTGGAATAGGAAATCATTGTAGGGATATCGTTCAATGTGAATGGCCTTCACACGCTCATACAATACGGCTTTCAACTCTTCGATATTTTCCTTCTTGCGGGCGGAAATAAACAGGCAATTCTCTTCCATGCGCGCCATCCAACTCTTCTGAAGGTCGCTCAGGCTGTAGTTTTCACGACGCATGGGTGAGAGGTCGTCTGCTTCTTTGGGCACGTAAGTAAAGGCGTCTATCTTGTTGAATAGGACAATGGTCGGCTTTTCCTGCGGGTCTATTTCCTTCAGGGTCTGGCATACCACTTCGTATTGCTCTTCAAAATTAGGGTGAGAAATATCCACGACATGCACCAGCAAATCGGCTTCACGCACCTCGTCCAGGGTGCTCTTGAACGATTCAATCAGGTTGGTAGGCAACTTGCGGATAAAACCTACTGTGTCAGAAAGCAGGAAAGGCAGATTGTCGACGGTTACTTTTCTTACGGTGGTGTCCAAGGTGGCAAAGAGCTTGTTTTCGGCAAATACATCTGCTTTGCTCAACAGGTTCATAATGGTCGATTTGCCGACGTTGGTATAGCCCACCAAGGCAACACGGACCATTTTGCCTCTGTTTTGTCGTTGGGTGGACATCTGTCGGTCAATCTTTTTCAACTCTTCACGAAGTAGCGCAATTCTGTTTTTGATGATACGCTTGTCGGCCTCTATCTGCGTTTCACCCATACCACGGCTGGTGGTTCCACCGCCTCGCTGACGGTCCAAGTGCGACCATAAACGGGTTAGGCGGGGCAGCATGTACTGAAGCTGTGCCATCTCCACTTGGGTTTTGGCGTAGGAGGTCTGGGCACGCTGGGCAAAGATGTGGAGAATCAGAATTGTGCGGTCCATAATCTGCACATTCAGCTCGCGCTCTATGTTGCGGATTTGGCGGGGCGACAGTTCGTCATCAAAAATGACAACGTCTATTTCATGCTCTTCATCTTGCAGATAGGCCTTTATTTCGTTTAATTTTCCCTCGCCTACATAGGTGTTGGTATTGGGGTTATCCAGCCGTTGCACAAAGCGCTTTACTGTCTCCAGACCGTATGTATCGGCCAGAAATGCCAGTTCGTCCAAGTATTCATTGGTGCGTTCTTCCGGTTGGGAAGGGGTAATAAGTCCAACTAATAGTGCTTTTTCCATATAGTCTGTATTATTGTTTTGTGGCAGGAGCCAATCCTTTTTCTGCCGCTTTTTCTAATAAATATTGCTTGGCTGCCTCATATTCATTGGGAATAACTCCGTCTAAAATGGCTTCCTTAATGTCATTTTTCAATTCTCCTACAAGAGAGCAACCAGGCAAATTGAACATTTCCATAATCTCATTGCCGCCAATTGGGGGTTGGAAATTGCGGATACGGTCTTTCTCTTCTATGTCCTGTAGCTTCTGGCGTACAATCTGAAAGTTCTGTTGATAGCGTTTTACCTTTTCTTGATTTTTTGAGGTAATATCCGCATCACACAGGGTCATTAGGTCGTCAATGTCATCGCCGGCTTCAAACAACAGGCGTCTTACTGCCGAATCGGTTACTTCGTCTTCGCTCAATACGATGGGGCGCATGTGCAGGTCCACCAACTTCTGAACATATTTCATGTGCTCATTTAGAGGCAGTTTCATGCGTTTGAAAATGCCGTAAATCATTTTTGAGCCGACAAAGTTGTGGTTATGGAAGGTCCATCCGATGTTGGGAACGTACTTCTTGGAGCGGGGTTTGCCAATATCATGAAGAAGGGCAGCCCATCTTAACCAAAGGTTGTTGCTTACATCAGCAATCTTGTCAACAACGGCCAGGGTGTGTTCAAAGTTATCCTTATGTCCGCAACCGTTGATGGTTTCCGTGCCTTTGAGCGCAGCCAATTCCGGGAAAATGATTTGCAGCAGTCCGCTCTTTTCAAGATATTTGAATCCTACAGAGGGTTGCTTGGAGGCCATAATCTTGTTCAGTTCCTCCGTTATGCGTTCTTGGCTGATAATCTTGATTCTTTCCGCATTTCTGGCAATGGCCTCAAAGGTATAGATGTCCAAATGGAAATTGAGCTGTGTGGCGAAGCGTATGCCGCGCATCATCCGAAGAGGGTCGTCGCTGAAAGTGATGTCTGCATCCAATGGTGTACGTATCAGTTTGTTTTCTAAGTCTGTAATTCCATTGAATGGGTCGAGCAGTTCACCGAAACGTTCTTTGTTCAGACACAGAGCCAATGCATTGATGGTAAAGTCGCGCCTGTTTTGGTCGTCTTCCAGTGTGCCGTCTTCTACAATAGGATTGCGTGATTCCCTATGATAGGATTCTTTGCGTGCACCGACAAATTCCACTTCATTGTCCTTTCCCCATTTCACTTGGGCGGTACCGAAATTCTTGAATACAGACAGATGGGCTCCACGTCCAATCTTCTTGGCAAAACTTCGTGCTACTTCTATACCGCTTCCCACTACAACAACATCGATGTCCTTGCAGGGGCGTTCCAGCAGCAAATCTCTCACATAGCCGCCAATGACGTAACACTCTTTGCCTAATTCATCGGCTGTTTCCGACAGAAGATGAAAAATAGGGTCTTGCAGGTATTTAGAGTAATTTTCTTGTAGAATCATTTATAAAGTAATGTTTTAGATAAATAGGAATAGGCCTCTTGTGCCTCTTTCATAGTTGCATCCTTTTTTCTTAGCTTGTTAGTATAGCGAATCATTCCTAAGGTCTTGCGCATGATTCTGTACCATTCAAATGCCAGTTTACCGAATAGAGGTTGGACTATTAGCAGTATAAGGAAAAAAAGAAGATTCCATTTGGTCAGGCAAGAAATAATAAGGGCATTAATCAGATAGAATAAAGGGAAACTGATTAAGGCTATTCCGAAATCGATAGACGAATGAAAACCGGAATATTTTACTTTGATAGCCTGGCGTATCCATACTGGTGTCATGAAAGGAATGATATTGGTAATAAAGCCAATCAGGAAGGCAGGGAAGCTTATCAGTAGTCCTAATAAGGCCAATATTGCTTGTTCGCATGAATAAGGTTTTGTGGCAAACAGCCATGGGCGTAGTTTCAATTCCTTCAACTTCAGTTTGAACACTTCCGCTTTTTGGGCAATTTCCTTCATCTTTACAGGGTTCTCTTTTTCAATCCGGCATAATCTTTCCGCAAGTTTACGTCGGGAGTCAAAGCGATTCAGTTCATTAGGGACAGTGCCGTCAACCAAGCATTGGGCTGTGTCCAAACTGTATACGGCAGTTTCCATTTGCTTATAATATTCTTTTGAAGCAATGTCAACCGTCTGTTCATGCAGGCGCAGTGCCAGTTCGTCCCTCATTTGGTTCATGGCATGTGCGGCATTGTTGCGTGCACTTTCCATGTATTGACTGACTTCTATCGGCTTGCCTATGTTTAAGATGAGTGGTTGGCCGAATTTAATGAGGTCGCCCATTTCAATACCAACAGGAATAATCTTGACCTTGGGCTGATTGCCAAAAGGTTCCTGAGCGGATAGTGCGATACGGAATACCCCTTTTACTAGTGGGCGCATATTCCTTTCCTCTCCTTGTGCACCTTCCGGCATAATGCCAATGTAGTTTCCTTCCTGTAAAATGGCTTCTGCATGCCCAAAACTTTCGTTGTTACCGGCTAAATTGGTCAGACCGTCACGCATACGGTAAGCCGGCATAATTTTGGCAAATGTCAGAAAGCGTGCAATAAGCTTCTGTTTGAAAATGTCAGCCCGTGCCAAAAAAGTGATGGAGCGGCTCTTGGGGGTGATTGACAACAACGCCAAGGCGTCCATAAGAGCATTCAGATGGTTGGCCGTAAATATAACAGGCGAATCAGCAGGAATATTTTCTTTCCCTCTTACCAGATATGGACGGTAAAAATTCTTGAATGCCCGCATTACATAACAACGGGCAAATCGATACTTTAATGTCAAACGGGCTATTTTTTCCACAATCTACTCAATTAAGTTTGCAAAGTTACAAAACAATCCTGATATATGGCGTCTTCAGATTCTTGTCCGCTTGTTTTTGCTTTGTCTTCTAATGTGATATGAAGGGAAATCTGCTGGTATTGGAAGGATAGCGGATATCAAAAAGATTTGATTTTGCTTTGTACTCGCCTTTCGCTATATTTGCGCATGACATTATTTTTATTGATATGAACCGCTTGAGAATATTGTTTGTCTTGGGAGCTTGTGTGGCTTTGCTTCATGCATCAGCGCAACGGATTGCCGATTATGGAATATTGCAGTCTATCCCTTCTTTGTCAGTTGGTTGGGTAACCTTGTCTGATGACTATCTGAGTCCTTTGCCTTATATGGGGTGGGAGGCCCAGCTTAAGGGAGAGTGGTGGAGGCCTTTCGCCTCACAACCGGAGTGGACACATAGAACAATTTTTGCTTTCAGTGCGGCAACGACCACTAATGCGGTGAAGTCAAATACAATTAATTATTTTGGCTTCAAGACTGGGTGGGGGGCACATTATCATTATACTTGTGCACCTGATTTACAGATTCTTGCTGGACCACAATGGCGTTTTGACATGACAGCAAAAGCTATTACCCGTAACACCAATAGGCCTGCTTCAATGGATATTACGACAAATATTGATTTGTCAGTAGGTATTGCCTATCTGCTCAAAGGCAAGAAAATGGATACCCGTTTCAGATATTTGGCCGCTATACCACTGATGGGCTGCATGTTTGTGCCCGAAATGGGAGCGTCCTATTATGAAATATTTGGACTGGGCCATACAAAAAATGCTTTCCATTTCAATTCTTTTCACAATATGGTAGGTGTGGAACATGAATTGACGGTAGATTTTCGCTTATTGAGAAATACGTTCAGAGTCGGTATTGGACATGAATATAAACGTTGGCATGCCAATACATTGAACTTTATGAAGCACCGTTTGAATCTCAATATTGCCTATGTAATGGATATATCCTATCAAAGCGGAAAAGAACAACGTCCGCTTAGAAGGGAATTTTATGTATGGTAAAAGCTTATAATTCTAAGGCCACATTGTGCTCTTGTGCCAAACGACGCATGTTGAGAAGTGCATAACGCATGCGTCCGAGAGCCGTATTGATGCTCACACCCGTCTGGTCTGCAATTTCCTTGAAGCTTAAATCTTCAAAGAAGCGCATACGCACAACTTTCTGTTGTGATTCAGGTAGATATCCGATAAGTTTGACCACATCATTAAGTATCTGCTCATTAATCAATGTTTCTTCTATGCTGTTTTCATATAGCCTTACATTGTTCAGCAAATCGTTGCCCAGAGGCTCGCTGGCCAGGGTATAGTCATTATGGTCACGTCTGAAATAGTCAATAATCAGATTGTGGGCTATGCGGTTAATCCAAGGAAGAAATTTCCCGGATTCTGTGTAGCGCCCTTGTTTGATGCATAATATTGCTTTGATAAATGTATCCTGAAAGATATCTTCTGCCAGTTCCTTATCATGCACAATGAGGTAGATATGGGTGAAAACCCTATCTTTATAACGGTTTAATAACACTTCAAATGCTTCGTTGTTACCTACTTTGTACATCTTGACCAATTGTTCATCGGCCAATAAGGTTAATGATTCCATCTTATTTGATTTCTGTTTGGCAAGTAAAAGTTAACTTATAGGCAACTCTTTTTGTGATAAACTTGTAGTGTATATGGCGCAAAAATAATGCATTGAAAAGAAAAAAGCAAAAAAACAGACGGGAAAAACACTTTTTCGGATAAAAAACTATCAAAAACAGCGGAAAATCGAGTAATTTATATCATTTGCTGATAGGGCAGCCGGCTCAGTCCATCGGCTATCTTATTTATGGCGTCACCCAATTTGTTACCAAGCATCATTTTTACCATGGTTGGCAATTCCGCACGCAATGTCAGCTTCATTCGTGTATCGCATTCACCCACTTGCTTCAGTTGTATCCACGCGTTGACTGTAAATGGCAATTTTTCCGATTCAAATTTGATGGTCTTATAGGGCTCTTTATCGATAATCTTGAAACCGATTTCGCCGATACTGTTTACCGTGAACCGTACGCTCTCCTTGTCGATGTTTACTCCGCTTATCTTGTCTGTCGGCAGTTTGTAGAGCATTGATTCCAGACGGCTCAAATCACTTAACACAGTAAAAACCACTTCCTCATTGGAGGAAATGGTTTTTATTTCGCTTTCGTATGAAGTCATACTCATTGTTTTCTCCAGTTTGCAGGGTCTTTACGCCATTCTTGCAGTGTTTCTATGTCACTTTCAGAGATATATTCCGTATCCAAAGCGTGACGTAGCACAGCATCATAATTGCATAAGGTGGTCAGTTCTACTTTTGCTCGTTCAAAACTTTCAGCGGCCGTAGGGAAGCCATAGGTGAAAATGGCCAACATGCCTAATACGTTGGAACCATCCTTGCGCAAGGCTTCTACTGCTTTCAGACTGCTGCCCCCGGTAGAAACGAGGTCTTCAATGACTACCACTTTTTGTTTGGGGCGCAAATCGCCTTCGATCATGTTTTCCAAACCGTGATCTTTTGGTTTGGGACGTACGTAAACAAATGGTAAGCCTAAGGTGTCTGCTACCAATGCACCTTGTGCAATTGCACCGGTAGCAACTCCGGCAATAACTTCTACATCAGGATATTTTTCCATTACCAGACGCGCCAATTCAGTCTTGATGAAGGAACGAATTTGCGGATAGGATAATGTTTTTCGATTATCGCAATATATGGGTGAGTTCCAACCGGATGCCCATACAAAAGGGTTGTTAGGCTGGAGTTTGACGGCTTTAACTTTGAGCAGACGCTCAGCTACAAGATCTTCTAATTGTTTCATTTATACACAATTAATGTTTGGGTTAGTTGAAATAATTGATGGTGCAAAGATAAAGTATATATCGGAATAAAAAAATAGACACAAAATGTTCTGCAACATAAAAACAAAAAGTATGGGTACAGGAATGGATGGTTTGATAAATGAGAGGGTATGTCCGATACGTTGAGTGGACTTTATGTTTTGCAGTTGCAGAATGCCTCTTATTCCTATGTGTATAAGGTCGTGATATAAATTGATTGCTTTTGAAGAGAAAGAATTAAGTAAGCGGGATATTGTGAACATGCACAATATCCCGCTTACTTGTTTTTGAATAGATGTTTTACCTAAAACCGAAGGGTAAAGCCTGCGTGAATGTTGAAAGGTGCTTGGGCATAATAGCCAACAGAGTATCGCTGGTTTTCTTTTAGATATTTGCCGTCGCTGTTGGCACCTTCGAAGTAGCTGTATGACCAGCCGTTGGACACGTATTTTTCATTGAACAGGTTGTTCATCTGTACGCGGAAGGTGATGTCTTTTGCAATTTTCTTCAAAGGCAAGGTGTAAGACATGCTCAAGTTACTTACACAATAGGCTGCCAGTTTGGAAGCTTCGTTCATGGTGTTGTCCAGGTATTGCTCTCCTACATAGTTGGTTTGGAAAGCTGCCTTGAATCCTTTCCAATCGAAACTTACTGTGCTACCAGCTGTGATGTTGGGTGAAAAGGCAATATCAACAGTACCATAGTTCATTTCCACTTGTCCATAATTGGCGGCTACAGCAGGGTCGTCCCAGTTGGCATACCAGTCGTCAACCCAGTCAGTATAGTTCAGAATCTTGTTGCGGCTCAAGGTGATGTTGGCATCCCAGCGCAGCCATTTAGCCAGTTGCACACCTCCCATGATTTCAATGCCGGCACGGTAGCTGTCCTTTACGTTACGGGTCAGTGCTGCACCCGTATCACTCAATTTTCCTGTCAATACCAATTGGTTGTCGTAATCCATAAAATAGAGATTGGCTCCAAGGGTAAAGATGCGGTGTGAATAGCTGTAGCCTAATTCATAATCGTAGAGTGTTTCATAGGTAGGGTGGTCGTTTGGTCCACCTTCTGTATAGTTCTTGCGCGTTGGCTCGCGGTTGGCCATGGCAAAGTTGCCGTACACGTTATGACCGTTTTTCTGATAGGTAATGCCCGCTTTCGGATTGACAAAATGGAATTCGTCATGAATGTCAATTTCCTGCATGTCTTCATCGTTCATGCCCCACAGGTGATAGCCGATATATCTATATTGCAAATCACCATAGACGGAAAGCCCATTGATGATTTCCCAATTGGCTTTTATATAGGCATTGCCTTCAAATTTGTCACCCTGGTTGCGGTAATATTCTTCGCCCAGTTTTCCGCTGTAGTCCATGCCCAATACATTGATGATTTCGCCAAAGTGGTGACCGTTGTAATTGTTTACGGCTCCACCAAAGCTGACATTCAGGCGGTTGGTCTTGTAGTTGGCTCCCAACACACCGCCATAGAAGTCGTTGAGCAGATATTTGCGGCGTATGAGGTTGCCGCTTTCTATGGCTACTCCGTTTTCGTCGGTGGGCACCTCCAGACCATAATCGGCAAAGTCGTCGCCGGCTTTCACTTGTTCGGAATAACCGTCGCCACGTGTGTAGTGCAATGCGCCGTTCAGGCTCCAGCGCTGGTTGAAAATGTGTGATACATGGGCTTGATAGTGTTGTTGCTTGTAGTTGTCGGTGTTGTTGTCGTAATATTGTACTTCACCGTTTTCATCTACATATTCGCCAGCTCCATTGTAACGGGGATTGTCGCGCCATACGGTCGGGTCAATGCCGTCCCATGCAATGCCAGTGCGTTCGGCGCCACCAAAAGCCATTACCTTGACCATTGTCTGGTCGCCATACCATGCTGCAGATGTGTAGTAGGAATACAAATCACTGTTGGAATGTTCAATATAGCCGTTACTGTTTACTTTGGAATAACGGGCATCAATGGCGAACCCATGTTTCATAATGCCAGTGCCGGCTTTTACACTTTCGCGGAATGTGTTATACGAGCCTCCGTTGAATGATACTTCGGCATAGGGCTTTGCGCTTGGTTTCTCGGTTTGCATGTTGACAGAAGCACCGAAAGCCGCCGCACCATTGGTGGAAGTACCCACGCCGCGTTGGATGTCCAATGAACTCATGCTGCCCACCATGTCTGCCATATTGACCCAGAAAACGCTTTGCGACTCGGAGTCGTTCAGAGGCACACCGTTGATGGTCATGTTAATGCGGCTTTGGTCGGTACCTCTAACACGGAAATAGACGTAACCGATACCCAATCCGTCGTCTGAGGTTACCACCAAAGATGGTGTTTTTTGCAATAGATAAGGAAGGTTTTCTCCCATGTTGGACGATTGGAGTGTCTTGCCTTCTATGCGGGAGGTGGACAACGAACCTTTGTTGCCGATGCGGGTGGACGACACAATCACTTCTTCCAGCTCTACTTCCTTGGAAATGGAAGTGGAGTCGATTTTGTAAACAGCTGAATGTAAATTTCCTAACAGCAGTGTGCCGCATAAAAGGAGTGCGGCTCTCACATTTGTTTGGCTCATAACAAAATGTTTATTCGGGAGTTGTCCCGATAGGTTAATAATAAATTTGCAATGAGTGTAACCAAAAAATGCGGATGATTTGCTCACTTTTCCCCTTCCAAAATTACGTGGCGGGTTCAAAGGGTATAATCTCAGCCCGATTTGTTAAGGCACCCCATTGTGGAACATTTTACCTTTTGGAAAATGCGCCGCAAAGATAGATGATTTTTTTGAACTTTAAAAGGTCTTAAATGTTTGGTCCGGGCAGAGGTGGCTCCGCTCGGAGCAGTGGAGGCTACTGCGAACGGCTGTTAAAATCGTACACCTCCATTATGGCGGATGCTCTATTTCTATGTCGTCAAAAATACCTATTTTTGCACTTTATTCTAAATGTAAATTTATTTCATGGCAAAGAAAACGACAAATACGACAAACTCCCAACATTGCCATTTTTGCGGCAGAAGTGAGAGTGAAGTGCCTTTTTTGTTTTATGGAGAAGATGGGGCTTCCATTTGTTCCGACTGTGTGCAAAGAGCGAATCAGATTCTAGTAGAAACAATGGAGACGAAGCGGAAAGCTACATCGGAGTTCCACTTGGATGAACTTCCGAAACCAAAGGAAATCAAGGCTTTCCTCGATGAATATGTAATTGGACAGGATGATGCCAAGCGCTATCTTTCGGTGGCTGTCTATAACCACTATAAAAGACTTTCGCAGAAAAAGGCGGAGGATGATGTGGAAATCGAAAAATCCAATATTATCATGGTGGGACGCACAGGAACGGGTAAGACATTGCTGGCCAAGACCATAGCCAAACGATTGAAAGTGCCTTTCACCATTGTGGATGCAACTGTGCTGACCGAAGCCGGATATGTGGGTGAAGATATTGAGAGTATTCTTTCCCGTTTGCTCCAGGTGGCCGACGGCAATGTGGAAGAGGCGGAACGTGGTATTGTGTTTATTGATGAGATTGACAAGATTGCCCGTAAAGGCGACAACCCGAGCATAACACGCGATGTAAGTGGTGAGGGTGTGCAACAGGGCTTGCTGAAATTGTTGGAGGGTTCGATTGTGAATGTGCCCCCACAAGGCGGAAGAAAGCACCCGGAACAGAAATACATCGCTGTCAATACGCAGAATATCCTGTTTATTTGCGGTGGTGCGTTTGATGGTATCGAAAAACGGATTGCTTCACGATTGAACACCAGAACGGTTGGATACAATGCGGTGCAAAACCTGCATAAAGTCAATACGGACAATCTGATGCAATACATCACGCCGCAAGACTTGAAGTCTTTCGGATTGATTCCGGAAATCATCGGTCGTCTGCCGGTGTTGACCTATCTGAATCCTTTGGACAAGGAAGCCTTGCTGCGGATTCTGACGCAACCAAAGAATGCCATCGTCAAGCAATACATTAAGCTCTTCGCAATGGATGGGGTTAAACTGGAATTCCAGGAAGAAGTGCTTGAGTTTATTGTTGACAAGGCTATGGAATATAAATTGGGAGCGCGTGGATTACGTTCTATTACAGAGGCTATCATGACCGACCTGATGTTCGATATTCCTTCTGCCGACGTGAAGGAATATACAGTTACATTGGAATATGCCAAAGCGAAAGTGGAGAAAATGAACCTTGTTGAAGCATAGGACATGGAAGATTGGAAAGCAAAATTAGGACAGCATTTTAATATTGATCCGGAAAATTTGCCAGAAACGGAAGAAGTGGTTAAGGCTCCGGGTAAGCAGTTTCTGCGTGTGGAACTGGACAAGAGAAACGGAAAACCTGCCACCATTGTCAGCGGTTTTGAGTGCGACGAACAAATGGTCAAGGATATTGCGAAAGAATTGAAAGTGAAGTGTGGAGTTGGTGGTTCTGTACGTGATTCGGAAATATTGATTCAGGGCGATTTGCGGATGAAGATTACCGGTATGTTGGAGAAAATGGGACACAAGGTAAAACGTATCAATTTTTAGCGTGTTATGTGTGCTCTTCACGTCTATAAGGCATCTGCTGGCTCGGGTAAGACCTATACGCTTGTAAAGGAATTTATCACATTGTTGTTTGCGGATGATAATATGCACCGTCGTATTCTGGCGGTTACTTTCACGCATAAGGCTACCAATGAGATGAAGGAAAGGGTTGTCAAGCAGCTCTATTTGCTGGCAACAGGACAACCCTCTGGCTATAGGGCTGTGCTGATGGAGCGTTATGGCTTGTCGGAAGAGTCGGTCAATGCCAAGGCGAAAAGGATATTGACAAACCTGTTGCAGGATTACTCGTCATTTTCCATAAGCACCATTGACAGTTTTTTTCAACGGATTATCCGGACGTTTGCACGTGAATTGAAATTGTCGGGCTCCTATACCGTCGGATTGGATACGGATTTGCTTCTGGAGCAGGCGGTGGATAACATGTTTCTTTCTCTCCATAAAGATTCTACTTTGTTTGACTGGTTGCTCAGTTTCTCTGTCAGCAAGATAATGGAAGGAAAAGACTGGAATGTGCGCAAGGAAATACTGGAACTGAGCAAACAGCTGTTCAACGAACGCTATCAAAGCAATCAGCAGGAAATGCCACAGATGAAAGATGTGGAGGCGTTAAAGTCAGGCTTGGTCCGCATCCGTGAGGATTTCAAGCGAATGCTTGCGGAAAAGGCGGTTGCAATACAGAAACTGTTGCAGCAAAATCAGATTGATTTTACCGATTTTAAAGGCTCTACCCGCTCGCCTATGCTCAAAGTGAAAAAATGGGCAGAGGGTGATGTGGTGGAATTTCCCGACTCGCTTGTGCCCTATATCGAGGCTGCCGAGAATTGTTATACCAAAAGCAGTTGCAAGAAAAAGGGTGAGATAAATGCTTGTCATGCTTCTTTAAGCAAACTCTTGCACGATATCCAAAATCTGTTTGAACAACAATATAAACATTATGTAACGGCCGATACTGTTCTCCGCCACCTATCTACATTGGGGGTGCTCACAAGTGTGGAACGCCAGATAGAGCAACTCTCAAAAGAACAGAATGTCCTCCCCATCAGCAATACCAACCAATTGCTGCAACGGCTGATTGACGACAGCGATGCTCCGTTTATTTATGAGAGAACGGGTACGCACTATTGGCATTATATGTTGGACGAGTTCCAAGATACGTCACGGATGCAATGGCATAATTTCCGTCCGCTGATAGTGGAAAGCATTGCGAACCGGCATCAGAATCTGGTGGTGGGAGATGTCAAGCAAAGTATTTATCGCTGGAGAAATTCAGACTGGACTTTACTGAATACGCAAATTAATAAGGATATTCCCGATAATGAGGAGTTTAAGCTGAGTGTAAATAGAAGAAGTCTCCCCGAGATTATCCATTTCAATAACGATTTCTTCTTGAAGGCGGTTGATGTGCTGACAGAAGAATTGCAAGCCAAAGATGCAGATGTTGCTTCTGAACTGAAAGATGCCTATGCCACTGTCAAGCAGGAGATTGACCCGGATAAGACAGGGGGATATGTGGAATTCTCCACATGTGATAATGAGCAGTTTCCTTCTTGGGTGGAGGAGCAGGTGCTGACGCGTATCCGGCAATTGGACGAAAGGCGGGTGGATTTGAGCCATGTGGCCATTCTTGTCCGGACCAATAGGGAAGCGGCAGAAATGGCGGCCTTGTTGCTCAACAATAATTATAAGGTGCTGACCAGTGAGGCCTTGTCGGTCAGCAATGCTTCTACGGTACGTTTCCTGGTGGCGCTTATTTCACATCTGGTCAATCCCGATAATTTGATTATGAGGGCTGTAGTGAACTACAACTATTGCCTCTTCAACGGTAAGGATGAGTCGGAGGCTTATAAGGAACTGAGTAGGGGAGTGCTGTCGTTTACACCCTCTGAGCAGCAACAACTGACAGAGTTGGCGCGTTTGCCTCTTTTTGAGATGGTGGAACGCATGATTTCTGTCTTCCAGTTGTACAAAGTGCCGGGCCAGCGTGTCTTCTGGGAAACTTTTTTGGATATGGTGCGTCAATACACGGTTGACAATGGTTCTGACATGAATGGCTTTCTGGATTGGTGGGAACAGAAAGGAAAAAACAAACCGATTGATACGCCATTGGTTGACAATGCAGTCCAAATAATTACGATACATAAATCCAAAGGATTGGAGTTTGATTATGTCATCATGCCTTTCTGTGATTGGAAACTGAATGGCGATTCCCGGAATATATTATGGTGTTCGCTCGAAAATGCTGAAAACCTGCCCGATAGTAAAATACGTGTGGTGCCAATGTCATATACCAAATCGCTGGGCAATACGATTTTTGAGGCTGACTATCGTGAGGAGTTGCGCAATAATTATATTGACAATCTGAATTTGCTTTATGTGGCTTTTACGCGCGCAGTCAGAGAACTTTATCTATTTGCTCCAGATGCTTCTGATAAGAAGTCTCTAACGACGGTGGGCGATTTGTTGTATACTTGTTTGAAAGACAAGCTGATGGGAAAAGAAGATGGTTCTTGTTTCTATTCGGTTGGACAACCGACTGACGTGACTATTGTTCATTCGGAGACTGAGCAATATCAGTTAGTGGATTTGCCGTTTGTCTCACATCCTTCTTCTGTTGCTTTGAGCAGACATCATGGCTTTGTTCCGATGACCTCACAGGATTTGAAGGACGACAAGCAGCGCTTGGGGGTGATTATGCATGCACTTTTGTGTGAAGTGAAAAAGGAACAGGATTTCCCTTACGTACTCCGTGCATTTATCGCCGAGGGCCTTATTGGACAATCTGATGTGGAGGTGCTGACGGATGAATGGGAGAAGTTCAAAGAGCTTATAGCTGACTATGACTGGTTCACTTCGCCTGATTATGAAATTAGAAACGAGGCGTCAATCCTCCGTCCTTCGGACACAGTGAAACGGCCTGACCGTATCATGCTGAAGGTGGCAACGAAAGAGGCCATTGTGGTGGATTATAAGTTTGGTATGAACGAGTTGGATGATTATCGGACTCAGGTAAGGGAGTATAAAACTTTGATAGAACAGATGGGCTATAATTGTAAGGCCTATTTGTGTTATGTGGCCTTGGGTAAGATTGTACAGGTCTAATACGCTAACAAGCCTTTTTGTTAAAAAAATATCTGCTGTGCAGATTTTTTTGCTATAATGCAAAAATGTTTCAAATTATTTTGCTTATATTTATGCCGTCTAACTAATCTAATATTAAGCGATATGAATGAAACGATGTTTGAACCGACGGTAACGCAGAATACGATGCGTTTGAATGAGCAAAGTGAAGCAATGCTTGCCACTATTGCCAAATGGAGTAAATTCCTGGGTATTTTAACTTTTGTGGTAGTGGGTTTTATGTTCCTGGTGGGATTGATTTTTCTGTTGGCTGGTTCCGCTCTGGCAATGGTAGCCGATTTGGGCGGACTCTCTGCTTGGGTTTATGGCCTTTTCTATATGGTATGTGGGGTACTCTATCTTTTTCCAGGTATTTATCTGTACCAATATAGTGTGAAAATGAAGCAGGCTTTGGCTGCTCGTGATGAAGTGGCTCTTACGGAAGCTTTTCTGCAGCAAAAGAAATTGTTTGTTTTCATAGGAGTGCTTAGCATTATTGGCATTGCACTTCTTGTATTGATATTGCTTATTGTTTTTGTTGCAGCTCTAGTTGTGGCTGCGTGATGCTAATAGAGAAGCATCACAATATGCTTATATGCCAAAGGGGTTGTGTCAAAATGAGCCATTTTTGATACAACCCCTTTATGGTATGTCAGAAAATGTAATGTGCGAGGTGCTTTCCTTTTATTGGAAGCGCTGGGCAATTTGGTGGGCCATCTCTTCATCTGTATGGCCGTCGCAGACGATGGTCTGATGGGCCTGGTTGTAATAGCCTATCCGTTCTGACAATTGCTTTTGAATATGTTCACGCAGTTCCTCTCCGCTTTTGCCTAAAAGCATAGGACGGGTTGACAGGTCGGTCAGAGACAAGCGGATAGCCAGATTTTCAACACTCCAATCCAAGAAAAGACTGATACCGATGCTGTTGATAAGGCTTATATTGTCTAAAAAGCAGGGCATACCTCCACCCGTGGCCACGATAATACCCTTATCTTTGGGTAAATGGTTGAGCAGACGCTGTTCCTGTAATCTGAAGTATTCCTGACCTTTTGTGCGTATGATTTCACCGCAGGTCATTCCTTCCTGTTCTGCAAGCACATCGTCCGTGTCCAGAAAAGACAGGTGAAGCTCTTCTGCGATGAGTTTGCCCATGGTAGTCTTTCCACTACCCATATATCCGATAAGAAATAATGGTTTGTTCAATGTCATGTTTCTACCAATTGATATTGTGCAGCCATGCTTTATACAGATGTGCCGCTTTTTCAACTTCTTCCATTTCGATGCTATGTGGTGTTGTACCACGTGGACCTATTTTAATTCCCTGACAATCCAATCTTCCTAATATACTGTGTCCGATGGGTTCTTGTTGCTTTATCTGTTTGATTGCAGGAGCATTCAATAAAGGATGATTGTCGGGGCAGATGCAGGTGTGCCAGTTTTCTTTTAGCTCAAATCGGCTGTGATAATGGCCTTCTGCCAACTCCTTTTGCCATTCCTCTGCTGTGTAACACTCGTTGTATTCCCAGCGGAAATCATAGCTCGCTGTATGTGCATTGCCGTTTATCTGCTGCATTTCCAAACGGCAATTTCCAAGTAGTCCTTTTGCAAATTTTGTTTGTTGTAACTGGCAAATGTCTTCTGCACATTGCATAATGGCATCTTGTTCGTGGCTGTTTCTGCAAGTGCCTTCTAAATAGGCATAACCTTTTTCGCCCTTTATCAGTTGCATTCCTGTGGCTTGCGCAACAATGCAGAAGTCTATTTGGGGCAGGGTATTGATAAAGGTGTCTGTTTCCTTTGCCGACAACTCTCCTGTGAGAGCGGCGAAAATCAGGTTATAGGGCTCTTGTTCCCGACAAAGTTCCAAATAGGCTTGTAGCGTGCTGGCCAGACATCCCCCCCATGTTCCTGCGTATGGACCATTGATGTGTCGGTTGTGAAGGGTTTCTTTAGGCAACTCGTTGTGGTTCAAGGATTTGTCAAAAAGACAATGGGTGACCAGCAGCAAGGTCTTTTTCCGTGTGTCAAATCCGGGAGCCATCATCCATATATGGTTGCCAAGGCGGTTGGCTTCATATCCTTGCTCTGTCAGCGAACGGGCAAAGAAATCGGCAAAAGTGGAGGCCTGTAACATGCTTCCGCTTTGTATCCATTCATATAATAGTCGTGTGGAACCGCTCAGTTCCGCACCGATAAAATCAAAGCTGATTTGTTGATTCATGGGTCGCTTTTTACTTTATCCGGCCCATCCGGCTCGGTCTAGATTTCTGTAGTTGATGGCTTCTGCCAAATGGCGGGCTTCAATTTCCTGTGAGCCGTCCAAATCGGCAATGGTACGTGCCACTTTCAATATACGGTCATAAGCGCGTGCAGAGAGGTTCAGTCGTTCCATGGCTTCTTTCAGCAGCTTGCTGCCGGCTTTGTCTGGTGTAGCAAAGGTGCGGAGCTGCTTGCTGTTCATTTGTGCATTGCAATATACGCCCGGGTGGTCCTTGAATCGTTCTTCCTGTATTTTTCGTGCTTTGATAACACGTTCCCTTATGGCTGCACTGGGTTCTGCAGTTTGCATTTCGGAAAGTTTCTCAAAAGGAACCGGCACGATTTCAATCTGTATGTCGATTCTGTCTAATAACGGTCCGGAAATGCGGTTGAGATATCGTTGCACAACGCCTGGTCCGCAGGAACATTCTCTTTCGGGATGGTTGTAGTAGCCGCATGGGCAGGGGTTCATCGAAGCAACGAGCATAAAGCTGGCAGGGTATTCAATGGCTTGCTTGGCGCGTGAAATGGTTATTTTTCGGTCTTCCAAAGGTTGCCGCATCACTTCCAATACTGTTCGTTTGAATTCCGGCAGTTCATCAAGAAACAGTACGCCATTGTGTGCCAGCGATATTTCCCCTGGTTGTGGATAGGCACCTCCACCTACTAAGGCAACATCGGATATGGTGTGGTGGGGACTTCTGAAAGGGCGGTGTGCCACCAATGATGTGTTGCTGTCAGTGATGCCAGCCACAGAATGTATTTTCGTTGTTTCCAGTGCTTCGTGTAGGGTGAGTGGAGGCAAGATGCTTGGCAGGCGCTTGGCCATCATGGATTTTCCGGCACCGGGAGGGCCTATCATGATGATATTGTGTCCTCCGGCAGCGGCCACTTCCAGGGCACGTTTGACGTTTTCCTGCCCTTTTACATCGGCAAAGTCCAAGTCAAATTGTGCGGTGTGCTTGAAAAATTCAGCCCGCGTATCCACTTCGGTTACAGGAATAGTTATTTCTCCATTCAGAAATTGGATAACCTCTTTGATGTTATTGGCACCATACACTTCCAGATTGTTGACCACGGCCGCTTCGCGTGCGTTGGCTTTAGGCAGAATAAAACCTTTGAAATGTTCCTCCCTGGCTTTGATGGCAATGGGCAGAACACCTTTGATGGGATGCAGACTTCCGTCTAGTGAAAGTTCGCCCATAATGATATATCGATCCAACTCCGGACATACAATATCACCGTTTCCAGCCAACATTCCGATGGCCAATGGCAGGTCATAAGCAGACCCTTCTTTGCGTATATCAGCGGGGGCCATGTTGATGGTAATCTGTTTTCGGGGTATCTTATACCCGTTGACAGACAATGCCGAAGCAATACGTTCATGGCTCTCCTTGACGGCATTGTCGGGTAGTCCTACCAGAAAATACCGTATCCCTTTGTCCACATTCACTTCAATGGTGATGAGTGTGGCGTTAATGCCTTGTACTGCAGCTCCAAAGGTTTTGACTAACATATTTACAAGGCTTTGGGTGGTTCTTGTGGATGAGGTCCGTCTTTGGGTGGCTCCGGTCGGTGTTTTTTCTTGAAATGTCTTTTCAGTGGCAGTTTGTCCCTATCCAGATTGACTTTCAGCGATATCTGCTGTTGGAAGAAACACTTATTGTCCGTAATGTGGAATGTTGCCGATGCTTCGGCTGTCAACAAGTCGTTTCTGAAAAATGGAATGTACCATTCTGTTTCAAGATAATGGTTGCCATACAGGAAGGGGTTACTCCATTGGATAATGCCAGGTGTCTCATTGCGTAATACCGGTTTACCGTAGTAGTAGGTAGTACGGGTGCCGACGTACCAGAATTCTGCGTTCAAGTCAAGTACAAGACCGATGGGGTAATAGGTGGAAGAGAAATTTTTGGCTGTTTTCTGGATGCCTCCCATGGCACCGACCGAGAAGCGTAGCTTGTTCAGGTGTTTAAATGATTTGGAGAAGTCAACGCCAACAGATGCCTTGGCTTGCAGGTCCTGTTCCAATATGGCTGTTGGCACTTCGTTGAGAATGGGATACAGATAATAGAAATAGGAGTACGACTGTAAATCCACAAACAGCCATTTCCAGCGTTGTTCGCCGGAGAGTCCTATGAGGAAGGATTCTCTTTGGGTGGAACTTTGTGCGCCAACCCAATCTACCCATATATTGATGTGGTTATTTCTTCCTCCCAATTGCCAGAAAATACCGTTCATATTGGGTCTGTAATAACGGATGGAATCACAGAAGAATAATCCTGAATAATTGTCCAGCAGTCCTTCGCGGGGGAAGGCTCCAAACAAAAGATGATTGCGCAGATTGCCGCCTTTTTTCTTGTATTTGTAGTAACCGGTGAAGTTAATTCTGTCCAGATAGTTGGTTGTTCCAAACTCTTTCATTAAATGGCTTCCTATCATTATCCGATGTTGTCCTTCGTCCCAACTCAGTCCTATTTCGGGTGAGATGCGGAAGCCGGACATGATGGTTCTTGTGCTGTAAGGTGAGCCGCCAAAACTTTGGTTATCCATAAATGTATAGGCATCGGCAGCCCATTCAAATCGTTGTCCGAATGAGGAAAAACTTACACCTGCTATCATAAGGAGGCAGATGGCTATCTTTTTTGCATTCCAGTTTCCCATAAAGCGCAAAGAAATTTTCATTGTGTGGTTGTTAAATGTTAGTCCTTAATGATTAAAACGGTAGCATAGGCGGCAATTCCCTCTTTTTTACCCACAAAGCCGAGTTGTTCGGTGGTTGTGGCCTTAATGCTTATTCTTTCTGCATCGCAATTCATCACTTCTGCCAGGCATTGTTGCATGTTGGGTATATGGGGGTTCAGTTTGGGTGCTTCTGCACAGATTGTGCAGTCTGCATTGCTGAAACGGTATCCCTTTTGTGCAATCAGTTCCATGGTCTTTTTGAGCAATATTTTGCTGTCTATGCCTTCAAATGCGGCTGAAGTATCAGGGAAATGATAACCGATGTCGCGTAGATTAGCTGCCCCCAGCAGAGCATCGCACAATGCATGTATCAGTACATCTGCATCTGAATGTCCGAGCAAGCCTTCGCTGTGTTCAATGTTGATGCCACCCAACCATAATTTACGCCCTTTGCAAAGGGCATGCACGTCATATCCGAATCCTACACGTATATCCATAAAATGCTGCATTAAGTTTTACGGCTGTCTTAGACTCGCTAAAACAGCCGTAAAGGTACAATCTTTTTAATAAATTTCAAATTATCTGTCCACTAAATTCTTCAAACCTTCCAAGTCGAAGCCGAGTGTAAAGCGTAATGTTCCGTCCAATGGGTTATTGTTGGCAACAGAAATCACATAGCCGGCATCCAGTTCGAACATGCTGAGCTTGAAGCCTGCACCCACAGTGAAGTATTTGCGGTTACCTTTGTATTTGCTTTCGTTGGAATAACCGGCACGTACAAAGAACTGGCGGTTGTAGGAGTATTCCACACCTACGCCCCACATGATTTCCTGCAATTCTTCCACAAAACCACCGGGGGCATCAGCAAATGACCAGAACCAACCTTTGACAGATGAAATGGAGGAATATTGGTCTTGGCTCATCATCCAGGTGTTCGAATCGTCTTTGTCAAATCCTTCTGTAAAGCGTGAACGTTGAGAGGGTACGAGCAATTTATTGGCTTCCAGGTTAACGCTCAAGCGGTTATAGTCATCAAACGGAAATTCAAATCCGGCACCCAGGCGGAAGTTGGCAGGAATAAAGTTGCTGGTAACCTTGTCGTAGGTCACTTTTGAACCGAGGTTCGACAAGTTGAAACCGAAGCGGAAATTGGCATCGCCGGTGGAAAGCATGATGGGGAGGTCATAGTAACCGGAAACGTCGGCAGCCAAAGCCCATCCTGGATACATTTCTTGTGCGCTTCCGCTTGTACTGGAATTCTGACCGTTGTTCAGGTCGGAGTATATGAAACGGAATGCAACAGCCATAGAGAAGTTTTCAGACAGCTTGCGTGAATAGGCAGCATCAATAGAGAATTCATTTGGCATGGCCTGGGCATAGAAGTTTCCACCATAATCGGTCAGGTTAATCTTACCCATGGAGAAATAGCGGAACGATGCACTGATTGCCTGTACGTCATCAAAGCGGTAATAACCATTCACGTTTACCAGGTCGATTTCACCAATCAATTTACGCAACCATGGCGTGTAGGAAACACCGACACCGGCGTTGCTGGTAGTAAAAGGATATTTAGCTGCGTTCCAATATTGTGAATAGAGGTCGGCTGAGGTGGCAACACCCAAATCACCCATACCACCACCGCGTGCGTCAGGTGCAATGGATTGGGAAGGGACTGCGGTAATGATGGGGTTCATAATATCTACTGCTTCATCTGCGTAGGCGGCCGGAGCTATCAGAAATATACTCAAGGCCAATGCATAAAAACCTTTTCTCATTGTTTTTTCTTTTTGTATTTTATGTTTCTTGTTGTTGACAATATTCTATTTAACGTGGTTTTTCCCGTTTCATTGTCCTATGACAATTATTTTACGGGTTTTAGTGGTATATTCACTATTTTGTGTCTTTATACGCATTTGATAGAGATAGACCCCAGAGCCACAGAATGCCTCTTGCGGCTGAAGGGAAATACTGGTTGTGCAGGATTGTTGCGTTGAATAAACGCGTCTGCCACTCACATCAAAAATATTGATTTCAACCTCCAGTATGGATTCCGGACGGTCGTGTACGATTTCTATATGTAAGGTTTCTGTAGAACGTATCGGATTGGGATAGCTGATAATATCGAAAACTTCGGGGGCCAGATTCTTGACCACTTCAAAGTCCAGTGTTTTGGTGGTTGAGTTATTCAGCAAATCCCATGCGCGGAATGACAGTGTATGTTTACCTTCTGTCATTTCCGCCATTTTATAGTTGATGCTACCTTGACGGAAATCGCCCCCGGTAGTTACAAATACATCGTTTAAATTCCAGCTTTGATCGGTATTGTTGTCGACGGTCAACAGCAAGTCATGTCCGATTCCGCTACCTGAAGTGTTGATGCCGTTGGGATCGCTCAGGAAGGCAATAAACATGGGGCGTTCGTCCACTTGACCACCCGATACAAATTGAGTGGAATTCAGATAGATTTCCATTTCCGGACCATCGGTTTCATAAACGGCATCAGGATTACTGCCGCCCACAATATAGTTTTCATAATAGCCAATGCCTTCATTGCCCTGTAGGGTATCGTTTGCATAATAAGTTATTCGGCCGGAGCCATAATTATATTGTATATCTTTCGGTACCATGAAATAGCTCTCAAACTTTCCATCCGTAACCGTTACTTCTCCTTTGAAAAGAATGCCGATTCTGTCTTTATAGGTAAAAGGATATTCTGCTTCGGGGATGTCACTATGGTTATTAAGTGTGGTAAAGGTTTGTTCTTTGTCGTACACGGTAAGGTATGCCTTTCCCTGAAAGTCTGTAACGATCTGTCCGTCTTCATCCACAATTTTCCCTTTCAGTACATTGGTTGATAGTGCACGGAGTGTGTCGCCTTCTTCTGCGGTTTTCCCGTTTATGGAATCTGTTTCAATGGTATAAGGCTGTGGATAGACTATTTTTACAGCCGGGTCACCCAAGTAGCAATAGGACATACGGTTGGATTCCCGGTTAGGAGCGTTTTTGGTTCTCATTACAACGTCTCCAATATGTAGATAATCACCGTTTTCTTTGGCGAACAAGTTTTGGCTGAATTGAAGCATGAGACGTTCGTTCTGGTCGGCGTACACGGTGCGAGCGGCCGAAAAGACCCCGATGGCACCGCCATTCGCATTGAGCACCGCCTCTTCACCTGCTGATACTACAGGACTGTCCCAATGGCTGAAACTACAGGTTCCCAAAGCCCATATGGCTTGTTTGGCATTGGCTAAGGTCTGGATTTCCTTTATGGTCAACATGCCTTCGTTGGTGATACCAGATGGACTGCCGTGTCCCATGTAGCAGAAATAGAGCATACCATTGCGTAGGAAATTGTCAAACTTGTTTTTGGCAATAGGATAGCTTTCTCCTGCTGCAGTTACTTCTTGTAGGTAAGAGTCCAGAATGATTTTGTTGCTCACGTATTCCGGATATAGTTTTTTGACCAATTGTGCAATCGTATCGATACTGCTCATATGTTGCGTACCGTCCCCGTCGTCGGCCAGGAAGCAGAGTTGGGTTTTCCAGTTGCCTTTCTGCGTGTTGTTCATATAGGCTATGGTTTTGTCCACCATGTTGCGTGCCTGGTCGATGGTTGACACAGGAAAACGCCCTATGCCTATATTGACGTACATCTGTGTTTCGCTGAAGTAGCTGTTGTCATCCAGAAAGCCGAAATAGTCGTCAGTAGGATATGCCAGCGTGGCGTCCAGATTGCCACGGTCAGACTGATAGGTGAGCAGCAAGTTGGAACCCGATTGGGAGAGCAGTTTCCGGTTGTCGAATGTACCGTCGCCCATCAGTAGCAGATAACGTGGTGCTAAAGTGGATTCTCCTGTCGTGTGTCGGTCGTAGAGCATTTTCATTAACCAGCGGTAGGCACTTGCATCCGGTGTACCGGATGAAAATTCATTATATACCTCTTCATCGGTGACAACAGCCGTAGTAAGGCCGTTTAATTCTTCATGTGCTGCAGCCAAACGGTTGGCCTCAGACCTGAAAATTTCAGGGGTAATGATAACGTATTCTATATCCTTCAGTTGGTGCAGATTTTGTTGATTGACGCTTCCTATGATTTCCGGTGTATTATAGGCATTGCTTCCTGCATTGGGTACAACTGCAACAAATTGTTCTATTGTGTGGTTGCCCGATGCAAAATGCAGTTCATTACCAACGAGTTGTGTTGGCATCCTGTAGATGGAGTCCAGACGGGTGATGTTCCATACCTGCAAGTCGGCAGAAGCATTGCTTATGATGAAGCGGTTTCGCAGATTTGTGTTATAACTGGTAATTGTTCTGAAATACATACTATTGCCGGTCATGGTCAGTGTCCGTTCGGCATGCAGCTCCACCCAATTGAGATACATTAGGCTCCCTGACGGCATTGAAGCATTGATTTTCAATGTATTGTTTCCCCCTTGAATTGGAAAATAAAAGTTCTTTTCCAATTCGGTGCCCATGATGTATATGCTCGGCGCTATGGCATTGAACGTCATGGTTTGCTCTGACCCTCCGTTCATGCTTAATTTTAGAGTGCTGGAACCACTCGTTGAATTAGCCACGGCACTGATGCATACACGTGCATTGTTTGTCGTCGGATTATTTACTTGAAAAGAGATGTTTTGCAGAGTATTACCATTGGAAAATTGTTCACCGTAGAACTCATCTCCTCCACCATTTTGACCAGTAACGTCTTGTAGGTTAATCAGCTCTTGTTCATGCAATTGATAGTCAATAAAAGTAGTGACAATGATGGTGTCGGCAGGAGTAAAAGTAGCTTCGGTGCCTACATTGAGCCGTTCCCGGCTTCCAGCGTCAGATGTTACAAAATAGTAACCATATTGTGAGTAGGTGTTGAGATTATGCGTGAATCCTCTTTGTCCCAAGGAACTGATATATTCATAGTTCCAGCTGATGGGGCCTTGTGCATGGAAAAGAATGTAGTCGCCCGAACCAAACTGATTGTCACTGCCCATATACATATATACAGGTACCTCCGGTAGGTCATCTATTCGGTAATTGGAGAAATTTCTGTCCAATTCAGCGCCGCCGTAGCCAAAGATACGTACTTGCGCAGGGTTAACCCCCATATTTTGGAGTTCTTCATAGGTCAGGCGGTATATGCCACTACTGCTTACTCTTATTTTGACAAAACTTCCATTGGCCAAAACGGACTGGTTTTTATAGCTGTTGGTTGTCGTGTTTGTCGATGGTAGTTTTTCTGTTGATGGTTTCGTTTCCAGCGAATAGCTTTTCAAACGCTGGATTTTCCCATCGTTCTCCACAAACGGGAAGATGTGAATAAAAGCTTTGTAGCTACCTTGCTGGTTAATAATGGAAGTTTCCGTTTGAAGTGTTGTCGGGATTTCTGTCTGCCCGATCAGCTTTAATTCTTCATCGGGAATCTGTTCATATTCAGCGTGGTTTACTGTTATATTGACATTGTGTTGCTGTAATGCGATGATATGTTCAATAACAGGAATGTTGCCTTTGTTGTATATGGCATTGTCGCAGGTCATGACTTGTGTCGAGATGCTGTCAGAAAGTCGGTTGCTTATGTGCCAGTTGACTTTATACTGTGTACTTTGTGCGGCAATGGTGAAATGGCAAAATGCGCACAATGTTAGTATGGCAAGTTTAATATGTGTAGTAGGTTTTACAAACATCAATCTTTTTGGTTATATCTTTGTTATTAACGTGCTTATTGCTGTTTTAGTACATAAGTTCAATCGGTATTTATGGCTATTTGATTCGGAAATCCAGTAGCCGCTGCTCTTCTATATATCCTTCGAGATGGTCACCGATTTTTACGCTGCCCACTCCTGCCGGCGTGCCGGTATAAATGAGATCGCCGATTTTTAATGATATGTATTGGCTGATATAGGCAATCAGTTCATCTACACTGAAGAGCATATCGCCACTAAATCCTTGTTGAACGGTTTGTCCGTTGATGTCCAGGTGAAAATGTATATCATTTATCTTTTCCGGATCTATAGGGATAAATTCGCTCAAAACGGCAGAGCCGTCAAACCCTTTGCTTTGTGCCCACGGACGACCTTCGGCACGAGCTTGGCGTTGCAGGTCGCAGGCGGTCATGTCCAAACCCAAGGCAATGCTGTCATAATATCTGTGAGCAAATTGTGGCGCAATGTTTTTGCCCAGACGGTTTATGCGTACCACCAATTCGGTTTCATAGTCTATCTGTTGGGAGAATGGGGGAATATAAAAAGGCTTGTTATGTAACAGCAAGGCCGTATCCGGCTTAAAGAAAAATACAGGTTCCTTTGGGCGCACGGAGCCGAATTCTTCTATATGGCGGGCATAATTTAATCCAACAGCGATAATTTTCATATTTTCAACTCTTACTGATTGCGTAATTCAGCCAAGCGGTTATACATTACAGCCAATTGGGCATATATGGACGTGTTTTGGACAACAATCGTTTCCGGTACCTTGATGCGGAACTGTGTAAAATTCCAAATAGCTTTGATTCCACCCTTGACCATTAGGTCGCTTACTTCTTGTGCTTTGTCAACCGGTACGGTCAGCACTCCTATATCCACCTTCATGTTGTCCTGCAATTCCAAAAAGCGGTCAATGTGATGTATGGGAGTGCGGTTAATGCTTGTACCTGCCAGTTCATATTTTGCATCAAATCCAGCCACAATGTTCAATCCGAATTGTGCCAGACCGCTATCGTGGAGCAATGCGCCGCCCAAACTTCCTACACCAAAAAGAAAAGCCTTGTGTGTATTGGTAAATCCCAAAAAGGCATCCAATACGTTAACCATGTCGTTCACTTCATACCCCACGCGTGTTTTTCCGCTTATTTCCACGTATGATAAGTCTTTGGCCACCATAGACGCGTCTACCGATAAGGCACGGGCAATCTGTGTGGATGAAACGTACTCATCCCCTTTGCCTTGTAGCAACTTGGCAAATGCTAGATACCATGGCAAACGTCGCAAGCTTGGTTCAGGGATATGGCTGTTTCGTAATGTCTTTTCCACAGTGGCTTTGATGTTCTTGGTTTTGAACGGCAAAGATAATGTTTTTTCTTGAAAATAAAACATTCTTTTTCTGTGTGTCTGTTAGCGGTAATCTGTCGTTTTGCTGATGTTTCTTTCTGAAAAACGAGTGATAAATGCAGAGTGGTAAAGATATTGGGGTGTATTTGTAATGGGCGTGTAATTAACGATGTGTGGATTTCATATTAGGTTTCGATAACTATCCTTTATACATGTGGAAAATGTCAATCGGTATTTCAAATTAAAATGTTTTCATTTGTTTCTGTGCTCGGCTTTCTTTATCTTCTAAAGAATAAGATGCGACCAGTTGCAAAACTTCGTTTTGTACTTGTTACTCCGCTCGTCTTTCCTTATCTTTGTGCGCAAATTATGTAATGAAGTTATGCTGTTGTGACACATGTCCTTTCCTGTCGATTGGACGTTTTAGGCTGTGAGTGAATTTTTGATATGAAACTTCGGCTAACTGCCATTTTTTCATTATTTTCACATGGCATAATCTTTGATTGTACGTGGTGGGTTTACCGTTTTATAAAGGTGCCATCTTAATTGATAACTATTATTCTATTTTTATATGGTCGATAACGAACAAATTGTAGAGAAAATCGTTGAAGGAATACAGGAGAAGAAAGGAAAACGCATTGCCATAGTCAACCTCACGAAGTTGCCGGATGCACCCTGTTGCTATTTTGTGATTTGTGAGGCAGATTCTGCTGTTCAAGTAAATGCAGTGGCACTGTCAGTGCGGGATTATGTCCGTGAAACTATCAGGGTAAAACCTTATGCCATAGATGGATTGGAGAATTGCCAGTGGGTAGCTATGGATTATGGCCAAATAATTGTGCACATTTTCCAAAGAGAGCCGCGTAGGTTTTATGATATTGAGCATCTATGGGAAGATGCAGAGATTACAGAGATTGAAGATTTAGATTGATAAAGGATTATGGATACTAACAATACACAACCCCGACCGAACAAGAAAATGGGTAAACCGAAATTTTCTTTCGGTTGGTTTTATGTAGCTCTTATTTTTATTCTATTTGGTGGAGCCTTGTTTTCCGGTAATATGGGAGGTAAGGAGGTGCCTTTTTCCCAGTTTGAGCAGTATTTGCAAAAGGGTTATGTGGAATCGGTAACAGTGTTCACCAATTCCAAACGTACGGAGTTCCACATTATCAAGGACTCGGTTAAAAACATTGTGGCAGAACCCAAAGGTACGCCGGATGAAACCATTTATTTTACAACAATACCATCGGTTGATGAGTTTTCCAAGTTTATTGACAATGCAAAAGCGGAGTACAATTATTCCGGTGTCATACAATATAAGGAAGACAAGGACTATTTTAGTGTCTTTCTTTATAGTGTATTGCCATTTTTGTTGCTGATTGCTTTCTTTGTCTTTATGAACCGCAAGATGATGGGTGGAGGCTCTGGCGGAGGTGGCATCTTTAGTGTGGGCAAGTCGCAAGCCAAATTGTTTGACAAAAGTACGGCTTCAAAAGTGACTTTCCGTGATGTTGCTGGTTTGGCTGGTGCCAAGCAGGAAGTAGAGGAGATAGTTTCTTTCCTTAAGAACCCGAAGAAATATACACAGTTGGGTGGTAAGATTCCTAAGGGGGCACTTCTTGTGGGCCCTCCGGGTACAGGTAAAACCCTTCTTGCGAAAGCAGTAGCTGGTGAAGCTGATGTTCCTTTCTTTTCCATGTCAGGTTCCGATTTTGTGGAAATGTTTGTCGGTGTAGGTGCATCACGTGTGCGTGATTTGTTCCGGCAGGCCAAGGAAAAAGCTCCATGCATTATCTTTATTGATGAGATTGATGCTATTGGTCGTGCCCGTGGCAAGAGCATCAACATGAGCGGCAACGATGAGCGTGAGAATACACTGAACCAGTTGCTTACTGAGATGGACGGATTCGGCTCCAATAGCGGTGTCATTATTTTGGCGGCTACCAACCGTGCGGAGATTTTGGATAAGGCTCTGTTGCGTGCAGGGCGTTTTGACCGACAGATTCATGTGGAGTTGCCTGACATTCAAGAGCGTAAGGAAATATTTAATGTGCATCTGCGTCCCATCAAGATTGACGAGTCGGTTGATGTGAATTTCTTGGCTAAGCAGACACCTGGTTTCTCTGGTGCCGACATTGCCAATGTTTGTAATGAAGCCGCACTGATTGCAGCGCGCAATAATAAAACCAGTGTTGGCAAGCAGGACTTTATGGACGCAGTCGATCGTATTGTCGGTGGTCTGGAAAAGAAAACCAAGATTATGACGGAGGAAGAAAAACGTTCCATCGCTTTCCATGAAGCAGGCCATGCCACTATCAGCTGGATGTTGCAATATGCCAATCCGTTGGTTAAGGTGACCATTGTGCCACGTGGTGAGGCTTTGGGAGCTGCATGGTATTTGCCAGAAGAGCGTCAGCTGACTAATTATGAACATTTGATTGATGAAATGTGTGCTACTTTGGGTGGACGTGCAGCAGAAGAACTCTTTTTGAATCAGACATCTACGGGTGCTATTAATGACCTTGAGAGGGTGACTAAGAGGGCTTATGCTATGGTGGCTTATTTTGGTATGAGTCCTAAATTGGCCAATGTAAGCTATTATGATTCAACAGGACAGTCTGATTATGGTTTTACAAAGCCCTATAGTGAACAAACGGCTGAACTGATTGATACGGAGGCCAAACGTATTATTGCCGAGCAGTTTGAAAGGGCGCTTTCCATTCTGAAAGAAAATGCGGAAGGCCATCACAAATTGGCAGAGCTGTTGATTGAAAAAGAAGTCATTATGTCTGATGACTTGGTGGCCATTTTCGGTGAGCGTAAATGGAAATCCCGTCAGGATGAGTTGATTGAGGCCAATGAGAAGAAGGCAGAGGAGGAAGATGAAGAAGAGAAGGAATTGCCTGAAGGGACAAAGGCTTTGCCGGAAGAACAGAAAACTACTGAACAGCCCTCATCGGAAACGGAGAAGGATAATTAATAATTTTTCCTGATAGTGAAAGGGGAGATAACGGCGTTAAGCTGGGATTTCCCCTTTCTTTGTTAGGAAATGATGTATATGGGCCAAACCAGAATAAGACTGTCTTCCACTATGTTGTGTGGATGCTCTTGCGTCATAAGATGTGTATATGCGTAATGGTTTTTCTTGGTACGTATGTCGTAAATGGACATGTGTAAGCTTGGAGGTGCACATCTGTTTGATTCTTTAATGTTAGCTCACTTATTAGTGTATTTTTGTTTTTGCGAATTGCAGTTGGTCATACTAATTTGTTTGTTCGTCTACCTAATCTGTCAGTTCGGTTGAATTTATTTGTATGCTATGATTTGTTTGGATATTTTTGCAATGTGTTAAAAGTTGAAAACCTCAATCTGATTTAGAGCATGAAAAAACGCGTTGTTATATTTCTTCTATTCTGTTGGGCTGTTTTTACAGCTATCTATGCAGAACCTTATTTTGTCCGTGTCAACGGAACAACTGACTATCCGACAGTGGCTGTTGGCGAAACAGATGCGCAAGGTCGCTCGCAATACAAAACTTCCCCAGTTCCTTTGAAAAGTGGCGATGTTATTACGGTGTATGATGAAGGTGCTGATGCAACTTGGGCAATAACTCAACTTGATCCTTATGGTGCACATGCCAATTTCTCAGCCTCAACCAATGGTATTACATGTAATGTGGATAGCTGTTATACTATTTACATTAAATTGAAATATGCAGATGACCAAATCTATATAGAAGGTGCAACTGGATGTGATGATGAAGGTGAAGAGCCAGAACCAGAGCCAGAGCCAGAGCCAGAACCGGAACCCGAACCAGAACCGGAGCCCGAGCCCGAACAACCTACTGATTACCAACCGGGTGACTATGCTTCTTCAGTTCCCAGTCAAAGCACTGACGTCATGTTGCAGGCTTTCTATTGGGATTCTTATTCAACCGATGAAACAGATGCCAAATATGGCACTACCCAGTGGAGTGCGCTTAACGAACAGGCCAGTGAAATGGCTGCCTATTTCGATTTGGTGTGGATTGCACCTTCTGCCAAGAGTAGCGGTGGAACGGGCTATCACCCCAGCCAATGGTGCAACCAGAACAGTGCACATGGTTCACGGGCCAAACTCGAACAGTTGATTGCCAACCTGCATGCTGGTGGTGCAAAAGTGATTGCCGATATAGTGGTCAACCATCGTGACAATAAAAGTTCATGGTGTGATTTTTGGGCAGAAGATTTTGGTGAATACGGGCAATTTCAGCTTACGGCAGCCCATATCTGCCGTGATGATGAAGTGAACACCTCTGGAACAGGAAGTTGCAAGGGTGCAGCTACTGGTGCAAATGATACAGGCGAAAAATATGCGTCAGCCCGCGACCTCGACCATACCAATCCTTATGTACAGGAAGCTGTGGAAGCCTATCTGAAATGGATGAAAGATGAAATGAAGTATGACGGCTGGCGTTTTGATGTGGCAAAAGGTTTCAGCCCGCAATATTTCGGACAATATATTGAAGCGGCTCAGAGCTATTTTTCTGTAGGCGAATATTTGGACGGAAATTATGATTTGCTCAACAGTTGGGTCAATGGAACGGGCAACCGTTCTACCGCATTCGATTTTTCGCTTAAATTCAATGCTTTGAACAATGGTCTGGCTAAAGGCGACTTAACTAAACTGGTATGGATGAACGGAAACACTCCACAACCGGCAGGCATGATTCACAGTGGACTCAAGAAATATGCGGTTACTTTGGTGGACAACCATGACACCTTTGAGAGAGATGATAATAATAATGATTTTGCCCCTATTGGAAGCAAAGACCTTATCCTTCAAGCCAATGCATTTATCTTGAGTAGTCCAGGTATTCCATGTGTGTTCTATCCGCATTGGGCACGCTACAAAGAAGATATTAAGAAAATGGTTTTGGCCCGTAAGGCGGTGGGCGTTCACAATGAAAGTACAGTTGTGGTCAATGATTATGGTACCGACAAATATGTGGCAACTGTTACCGGTAAAAACGGTACGTTAATGGTGAAAATCGGTAGTGGTAGCGGGTCTGATGTTACTCCAGCCGGCTATGAAAAAGCAGCCAGTGGCAACAATTGGGCGATGTACACTAAAACCAATGCAGCACCAGCACCCAAATTGATTGTCAATCCTGCCGGAGGAAAATACGTGGGTGGAGTAACTGTGACCCTCGATGCACTCAATGCAACAGATATTTATTATACCTTGGACGGTACAGAACCGACAACGGCTTCTACCAAATATACCTCACCTATTGAAATCGGTATAACCAATACCACCCTCAAGGCTTTTGCTGTGGGTGAAGGTGGTCAGACTGATGTACAAACACATGTATATGAAACTGCGCCTCGTACAGAACCAATTACAGTACGTTTCTGGAAACCGGCAAACTGGACCACGGTCTATTTGTGGGCTTGGGACGACAATGGTAATGTCTATCCCGGTGGAGAAAATGCCAAATGGCCAGGAGCAGTCATTAACGATGAAGGCAATGGCTGGTGGAGTCATACTTTTGACATGTCAATAGAAGGTATCAATTTCATTTTTAACGATGGAAAGACATCCGGTGCAGCACAAACCGATGACCTTTATACCGAAGAATCCGGATGTTATGGCATCAATTTGGAAACAGGTATGGCTTCGGAGATTGATTGTGATGGAACAGCTCTCCCGCAAGTGCAGGCAGAAAAGACCTTTACACTTTATCCGAATCCGGTGAGCAATGAGTTGCACATAATGGCAGAAGACAACATGGATGGCATTCGCATTTATTCGGCCACAGGGCAATTGGTTGGACAGCAGACCATTCATGCTACGCAAGCTACGATTGATGTAGAGCATCTTCAGAAAGGCATTTATTTCATACAGGCCCAAATGGGAAACAGTTTGGGAAACAGTAGATTCATAAAGCAATAAACGTTGGAAGGAATTAGGGTAATCGTTTTTTAGGGAAAAAAGATTGTGTTTGTTGTTTAAGCAGTAAGTGTTGTCGTTTTAGGTTGATTTGTTACGTGACACTGTGGGGCCTTACCCTTCCCCACGGAGTCACTAATTACAAGAAAAGCGTATTATTAACATATTAAATTTATTATCATGAAAAAAACTACTTTTTTGTTGGGGGCATTATTAAGCTCTGTATTTGCAGCCAATGCATTGGTTTACAATGTAACTGTTCCAACAGGAACGAATGAATGCTATATTGCAGGAGAAATGACAAGTTGGTCACACCAAAAGATGAGCAAAGTTGATGACACGCATTATACTATTGATATTGCGGATGCTACGCAGACGCAGAAGTATAAGTATTGCAGTGGTCCGGATTGGGCGTATACGGAAAAAACTGCTGACGGCCAAGATGTTCAAGATCGTACGTATAATGCAAATGATGTGGTGGCTAAATGGGCTGCTATTTATGACCCATCAGTGGGCGAACAACGCGCTGATGTAACGGTTCGCATCCAGTCTGCTTCTGTTCCTACTATTTGGTGGTGGGGAGGTGGTATTGCCGGTGCAGACCAGTCTTATACATGGGAAACTAAACCTGCCATGAATGCAATGGCTGATGCAGCAGGTTGGTATGAATGGACATTTGAAAATGTCAACGTAGCCATTGGTGTCAGCTACAAAATTGTTATTGATGGTCAGGAATCACAGGAACTCAATGCAAAGGAAGATGTTTGCTTGAATGCTTCTTTTACTGCAACAAATTGTCCTGGCACTGAAGAACCTGTTGAACCGAGCGAAGGAATTACTGTGAAAGTGCAGATACCAGAAGGACTCAGTTATTGGAATGATGAAAATGGAGTTTATTTCTATGTATGGACAAATGAAACAGATGGAGCTTTTGTGTCTGCTACTGCTGGTGAAGACAATTGGTATTCTTATACCTCAGAGACTTCACCTATTAATTTTGTCGTTGTAAATGGAAGTGATTGGCCTGAGGAAACTAATCAAACTGTGAACATGGAGAATGTTACTGCATCTACATGTTATGTGTTGGCAAATGGGGAACAGACAGAAGGAGATTTAGAATCTTGGAAAAAGACATTGACAGCAACTGATTGCCCGGAAACAGAAGGTTCGGGAGAAAATCCTTCCGACCCTATTACTATAAATGTACGGGTGGTTCCTGAGGAACTTTCTGACTGGAATGCTGCTAATGGTGTCTATTTTTATGTGTGGACGAATGAAACAGATGGTGTTTTTGTGCCTGCTACTGCTGCTGGTGAAAACAATTGGTATTCATATACGTCTGAAATAGCACCATTCAATTTCATTGTAGTTAATGGTGCTGATTGGGCATTTGTTCCAAGTCAGACAGTTGACATGGAAAACATTACGGAATCAGCTTGTTATATAATGGAAGATGGTACGTCGTCTTCATTGAAAGAGTTGTCGTTGGTTGATTGCGCAATAATGACAGATCCATTTGTTAGTTTTTCACTCCCTCCCTATTATGCGCTGAACAGACCGGTTGTTTTTTCTGCTACAGCAACTAATGTAGAGAATCCAGTTTATGTCTATAGCGTAAAAATGGGTGATGGTGAATATGTTATGTGTGAGGACAATATATGGACTCCAACCGTAGAGGGTGCTTATACAGTGAAAGTTGATGTAAAGGAAGGAGATGAAGGGCCGGTTGTAGTAACCGCTGAAAGTTCAACCGTGGTAATGTATGCACCGGACGAGATTACCATAAAGGTACAAGTTCCTTTTGATGATATATATGGATGGAACGCTGAAAACGGAGTCTATTTCTTTACATGGGGTATTGAGGCAGCTGGTACTTTTACACAGGCGCAGGCTGAACCTAATGGTTGGTATTCATATACATTTTCTACAGAAAATCTGTTCCCGCTCAATTTTATTGTAGTAAACGGAAGTAGCTGGGATGAAACTGCTTCAGTTTCTCTTTATCAGACAGAGGATATGACTGATGTTATGGAATCATCTTGTTATATATTATCAGATGGAGCAACAATATATTCCATGAAAGTGTTGTCTTTGACTGATTGTGCAGAAGCCACACTTCCTTTTGTCACCCTTACATTGCCTGAGACCCCAGTAATAAATGAACCGATTACACTCTCTGCAGAATCGTATAATGTAAACAATCCAGTGTATGTTTATAGTGTAAAAATGGGGGATAATGAATATGATGTATTGGATGATAATATCTGGTTACCAACAGAGGCGGGCGATTATACCGTTAAGGTTGAGGTAAAGGAAGGTGATGGAACAGAGACGGTTGTTTTTGCCGAAAGTACCGTCAAGGTATATAATCCTGCCGATGCCATAACAATTAATGTGCAGGTAGTTCCAGAGGAACTTTCTGACTGGGTGACAGAAGAGGGCGTTTATTTCTATGTCTGGTCAGAAGAAATAGCACCTACATTTATTCCTGCTACAGTTGGTGAAGACAATTGGTATTCTTTCCAGAGCCTCCGCTATCCATTCAATTTTATTGTTGTGAATGGTTCTGACTGGTCAATAACAACGAGACAAAGTGTAGATATGGAAAATATTACGGGACCTATTTGCTATAAACTGGCCAATGCTGATCAAATAGTGGATGATCCAACTTCGTGGAAGAAGGTGTTGTATGTTAACGAATGCCCAGAAGAAGGAGGCATCGAAACCGATATTTCTGATGATATAGAGACAGTACAGCTCAGCGTTGATGGACGTACGTTATCGGTTTTGCTTGGCGAAGATGCGGATATTGCTTTATATACAATCAACGGTCAACTGCTCGAGCATAGGCAGACAAGCCATTTGACACGCGAATTGCAACAAGGTGTTTACATTGTCCGTATTAATCGTGAAACAAAAAAAGTAGTTATCTATTAATAATCAAAATAGCCTGCCTTTTTGATAAGGCAGGCAGTTTAAAACAAATTTACTAACATATTAAATTTACAATCATGAAAAAATTTACTTTACTCACTGCATTGATGGGTTTAACGATGGCTGCCAATGCATTGGTTTACAATGTAACTGTTCCAACAGGAACAAAAGCCTGCTATATTGCAGGAGACATGACAAGCTGGGCTCACCAGGAGATGACCAAGCTAGATGACACGCATTATACGATTGATATTCCAAGCGCTAATCAGACGCACGGTTATAAATATAGCAGTGGTCCAGGTTGGGAGTATGTGGAAAAAACTGCTGAAGGCCAAGAAATGGGTGATCGTACGTATAGTGCGAACGATGTGGTGGCTACATGGGCTAAAGTTTATGAGCCAGGTGTGGTTATTCCTGATATTCCTGCTGGTACAAAATTGTATTTAAAACCAAATGCAAATTGGCTATCACAAGGTGCACGTTTTGCCGCTTATTTCTTTAAGGGTAGTGATAATGTATGGGTTGGCATGAATTTGATTGATGCTTTTCAAAATATCTATGAAGTGGAAACGCCAGAGGGAACCTGGAACACGGTGATATTCTGTCGTATGAACCCTGATGCTCCTGACAATACCTGGGATAATAAATGGAGTCAAACTGCTAATTTGAATTATGACGGAACCAATAATTTTTATTCTCTGAATGAAGGTGCTGATGAATGGTCTAATGGAACGTGGGGGATATATACTCCTACAGAGCCAGGTGAAGGTGTAACTGTGAAAGTACAGATACCAGAAGGACTCAGTTATTGGAATGATGAAAATGGTGTTTATTTCTATGTGTGGACAACAGGTGAGGGGACTTTTATTCCGGCTACTGATGAAGGTAATAGATGGTATTCTTATTCAACCGAAAGCGCTCCATTCAATTTTATTGTTGTAAATGGAAGTAATTGGCCTGAAGGAACTGCAAACCAAACTGTGAACATGGAGAATGTTACGGCATCTGCATGTTATGTGTTGGCAAATGGAGAACAGATTGAAGGAAATACAGAATCTTGGAAAAAGACTTTGACAGTAACTGATTGCCCAAGTGAAAGTCCTTCAACGATTGTAGAAGTAACTGAAAATGCTTCATTATTCAGTATCAATGGTCGCACATTAAATGTTTCTATGGAAAATGAAGCAGAAATCAGTATCTATTCGGTAAGCGGACAAATGATTGAACACACTGTAGCTAGCAATTTCACTTGTGAAATGCAGCAAGGTGTTTATGTGATTCGTATTGGAAACCAATCACAAAAATTGGTAATCTTCTAGTCTTTGCTTTATAAATAACAAAGTCGTGAGGGTGACCCAAAAGTCCAGTTTCATAAGGATAAGCTTATAAATAGTAAGTTGTTTATGGTAATTGATATTGCTGAAAGCCTTATCACAATACTAAAAAGGAGTTTAACAAGGCTCTTTTACTCCTTAAACTTACAATCTGTAATTTCTTTGAAAATCTGATTTACTTTTGGGTCACCCTCTTTGAATAATCCTTCCTTATATCTTTTTTGAACATGAAACTCACTACAGGTAATATGGCAATGCTTTTATTGGCTTTTTGTTTTCTTCCGTATTTCGTGGGGCATGCATGGGCTGATATTATTCCGTTACACTCATCTTGTTCTCAGGAAGTTCTTATACCATTAGGGGAAACATCGGTAGAGAAACTCTATCGTAATAATACTGCAAGCATAAGTTCCAATTACCAGATTGCTGTAAATAAAGGGGAGATAATAACAAAAAGATTACAAGGAGGGTGTTCTCATTCTTCTTATCAGGTAAAGCCCATAAAAACGTCTCTGATTTATAAGGGGACATATTCCACGAGCCAAAACTATACCCAAAAGACCTATTCTCCATTTTCAAGTAACGCTTACATAGTACAAAAGGTAGATTTTCCATCTCAATCATTTAATTTTTCAACAACGGCTGCCGTAATGCCGATTGCAACAGAAACTAAAATAGTAGCTCCGTTCTCCAACACAACAACCCCAGTTCTATATGCCCTGAGTGATAATGATGACGATGATGATTGGAATCCCGGCGGAACAGGTGGCTTTGACAATCCAGGCGATGTCGGGCAAGCACCCTTGACTGATGCCATATTCTTCTTATGCCTACTCGCACTGCTCTATGCAGTATTAAAATATTTCCACACCAAACAATCAACCACTGAAAAATAAGGATTATGAAAAGAATAATATTTAGTATAATATTGTTGTATTCCATATGCAGTAATTTGTATGCATGGAATTTTACAGCAGGAAAAACTGTGTATTTTGATAATTCAAAAACACAATGGCAATCTGTTTTTCTTAGGGTTGGTCGTGATAATGCATATAATAATCAGTACAATGATGCTTTTCCGATGGCGCTTGTTCCTGGAACTGCAAATTTATACAGCTATCAAGTGTCATCATGGAATGATTATACGGCGTTTGTTATTGCAAATAATCGTGCGTGGACAGGAGGGTATAGCATCTTCAATGTGAATACGGGGGATAAGTATGCCATTACTGCTTCTATTGAATATCAGAAATATGATTTAGACAATGATTACACATTTGTTCCTGGCACACCAAATTGGGTAGCGAGTGAAAATTGTTCATATTATACAGTTGCTAAGACGAATGGTTTGTTACAGCACTCTGTTACATTCCAACCTTCTGAAGGTGGCTCAATAAAAGTTACTTATACGAATGTAAATGGTGAAGCTAACCAATTGTTGCAATCGGGCAATCAAGTAGCACACACATGTGTTATTAAAATAGAGGCAATTCCAAATGAAAATTATGTATTCCAATCATTAAAAATTGGTGATACTTCTTTGAATTCTGGTGATACTTATGTTGTTTCAAGTGATATTGAAATTTCTGCTGGTTTTCAGTATGTAGGACCTTCCATATCTCTTTCTGCAGCTCCAACTTCACTCCAAATCACAACAGCCAGAACAGAAACTATTACTTTAACCCCTACCGTCAATAACGCACCCGACGGTACAGTGGCCGTGATTGAACAGAAAACAGATGAGAATACATGGGAAGAAATAGCAAGCCCTTATAGTCCACAAACAGCCGGTACATATACATTCAGGGCCAAGATAATAGTAGATGAAACTACCTATACATCAGAAGAAGTATCAGTTAATGTAACTGCCAATTTCTTGACATATACCGTAACTGTACCTGTTGGTACACAAGATTGTTATATCTGTGGCGATATGACAGGGTGGAGTTTTCAACACATGAATAAAGTAGATGATACACATTATAGTATAGATATAGTAGGAGCAAATGACGGGCAAAAATATAAATATGCTTTTGAACATGATTGGCTTTATCAAGAGGCTGATGAATATGGACGTGCAATAGCAGACCGTTCCTATTCTCCTAATGATGTGGTGGCCCGCTGGGCAGAAGAAGATATAACAGTGCGCTTACAGGTTTCTAATGCTTCAATTGTTCCGGAAATATGGTGGTGGGATGGAGGAGTACAAGCACCTACGGGGTCTGACAATACAGGAGACCGCCCCAAAATGACGCGGATAGGGGATACTGACTGGTATGAACATACTTTTTCAGGCGTCAATAAAGATGGCATAGCTTTTCGTTTATATGTAGATGGCTTTTCTTCGCCATTGGAGGGCTATCGGTTAATCGCCAGTTCTTGTTTGACTTATAATAACAATACCTATGATTTTGCAGAGTGTCCGGATATTGTTGTTACTCCTAAATTGACTTTGAATATAGCTAGTACGGCATTTGTCAACGAAAATCTCTCTTTCTCGGCTTCCTATACAGGTTTTGGTGAGACTGTGCCAACCATTAACTATTATGTAAAGAAAGTGTCAGATACGGATTGGACGCTTTTGAGCACTTCTAATTTCATACCATCTGAAACTGGAACCTATGAACTTAAGGCAGAAACCGAATATAATGGTGAAACCATTAGTAGTGCTACCAAGCAGGTAACCGTAACAGAAATTACTTATTTCTTGAAGCATAAGTTTAATGGTACGCAGTGGACATGGCAAGAAATGACTGCCCAAGGAGATGGTACTTATGTTCTGATTGAGACTTATAATGGTGAAGGTGCAAATGTCAATACAACAAATACAGATACAGGTAGTCAATGGTTTCCCACTGAAAGCATCAATAATCCGGACAATTTGTCTTCTGGAAGTTTAGTTGAGTTTGTTTATAATAGAATAGATAATACCTTGACTATAAGGAAACCGATAAATCCAGGTGTAAAATTGTACCTTCCATCTATAGTGGGCGTAAATATCCCAATGGAACTGAACAGTGTTGTGACGAATATGGACAATTATACGCTTAGTTATACTATCATAGTTAATGGAGAAGAGACAAATATTGCAGCTGATAGTGATAATAAGGCGGTGTATATACCACTTGAGGAAGGTGTTACTTATACTTTCAAAGTGACAGCAACTTCAGTTGACGAACCGACAGTGGTGGTAACCGACCAGCAAGAAATAACAATCAATTATATTCCTATTTGGATAAAGCACGATTTTGTGGATGGAGGAGAATGGGATTGGGCAGAGATGCAGCAGTATGAAAATGGCGTCTATGTCTATACTGGAAGATGGGGTAATACTGGTGCTGATATTAATCGTACAAATACTGATGAAGGGGCCGTGCATTTTGATGTAGCGAATATCAGTGGAGCTGCAGGTATTGAAGAGGGTGCTACTGTGATTTTCAGCTATGACATCTTTACAAAAACTTTGTCTGTGGTCAAGTCAGACGTCTTGGATAATAGTTACCGCTTGAAATCACAAATAGATGAGAACGTGTACCTCTACTCAAACCGTGCTGTGAATGATGGGGACATTATGTCGGTTTATAGCAAGGCCGGTGGTATACTTACATTGCAAAAATTTACGGTGAATGATATGACTTGGACAGATGTCGCTTCGGTAACGACTACGGCTAATTATAGTAATGTAATAGTTGTTCCATTGACTTTGACTGCTGAGGGAGTCCCTGGCTTAGGCGCACAGGACCTTTATAAAGGTAGTTATTATATACGTACGGATGGAGCTGATGGAGGTTGGAATAATTATAAGGACAGTGCGGATAATAAGTTTACTTATTTTGAACCTAATCGAAATTTTGAGAATGAGACATATAACCATTATTGGGTAAAGTATCTGACAGACAATAGAAATACGAAAGCCCGTATTGCTAATGATTATAATGAATCTTTGGCTGGTGAAAAAGGTGATTATGTGGTAAATGGTATTAATGTCCGTTTCTCTTATGACAATACGACCAATATTTTTGAGCGTACGTTTTTGGCTGGATCTGCTGTAAATGATTTCTTGCAAATATATGGTGAGAATGTGTTCACAGTTAATGATGAGAATATGGGGGTTGATAGCAAACAAAAATTTAATGATATCTCCAATTGGGTGTATGAGTATGACTTGAAAGCTGTTCGTGGCGGAACTATCCATATAGAATCTCATTACAATGGAATAAAGACCGAGTTGGTGGAAAGTGCCATGATACTGGGAAACGCAACAACACAAGATACATATAGTATGCGTGTAATTTATGATTTTAAAAAGAATCGTTGGATTGCATCATGGTTGCCTAATTTGTCAAATATGACGATAACGGGAGAACAGGTAATACATGTTGATGCCAATATGATGTTGGTGCGCAATCATAATAATAAGGTGAATAGCTTTAATATAACTGATGCCGATAGTTATATAGATCAGATACAGCACATCTATTTTGTAATGGAGTTGGAAAGAGACACTTTGTTTAATGGTGACGGAACCAAAAAATTCTCTCATCTTTTCTGGTTCTCATTGCCTTATTCCTGTAAAATCAGTGAGATATTCGGTATTGAAGGATATAAAAAGAAATGGGTAATACAGCGTTATCGTGGCGATATACGCGCAGAATTGAGCTGGACGACCAATATTGAAACATTTTGGGCGAATATGAATTCAACAGCAACTCTTGAACCTAATCGTGGTTATGTGCTGGCATTGAATCTTACAAAAGAAGATTTCCAGGATATTGGTGGTAAATCTGTTTTGCGCTTATATTTCCCGTCTGTAGAAGATAGCTTTAAGCTTTCACAAAGCAGTTCTAATACAGAGGTTAATGTGCCGGCACATGAGTGTAATGTAAATGGTCGTGATTCTGTTGACAGCCACTGGAATGTGATTGGTATCCCAGGTTTCCAGTCAGTCAATATGAAATCATATTCTGATCAAAGCGGATTTGATGCTTTTGCAGGGAATGAAGCCCCTAACTTCTTATATGAATGGAAAGGCACGCATGATGCCTACGAGGTTGTGAGTGGAACATCCATTACATATCAGCATTTCTATTCCTATATGGTGCAGTTTGCCGGTACGATTGATTGGGGACAATTTACACAAGGAACTTCGGAAACAACACCAGCTGCTGTGCGTGCACAGCGTTCCCCGCAAGCCTATAGACAAGATACCTATCGTATAAATTTGGCAGGTGAAGATGCGGAAGACCGTACCTATATCCGCTTGTCTACGGATGGAACGGATGGATATGTAACTAATCAGGATTTGGAAAAAATCAATAACAGTCAGTTGGCACAAATCTATACCTTGGGAGCGGGCACACGCTTGGCGGCCAATACATTGCCGCGTGAAACGCAGGCAGTGCCTGTCGGTTTGAACATTCCAGCCAATGGTACTTATACTTTGTCTTTGGATGAAAACGGTCAAAGTGTTACGGCTATTCTCTATGACAAATGGGAGAATGTCTATACAGACTTGAGCCGCGACAGCTATGAGTTTACACAAATGGAAGGATGCTGTGAAGATCGTTTTGAAATACAGTTCTCATCAGGGCCAACTGTACCGACCGATATGGAAGAGGCCAACGCAGCCTTTATCCGTCTGGATGGACGTACGCTCCGTATAGTGGGTGGAAATGAAGGTGAAAATGTGGCTATTTATGATATGGCTGGGCGTTGTTTGTTACGTACTCACCTAAATGCAGATTTCTGCTTTGAAGCTCCTGTATCAGGGGTATATGTATTAGATTTTCAAGGGAAAAAACAGAAAGTGGTTATTAAATAGGTTGGTGTGGGACGGCAGTTCCCCGTGGGCTGTCGTCCTTTTAATCGGAGCGAATTCAATTATCCAAATAATAAAAACTAATTAAGGTATTATGAGAAGATTGTTTTTATCAGCCTTTTTTGTGGCTGTTACCCTTTTTATGGCCTTTGCGGGGCTAGTTGAAAACCGTGGCGTATATGCCACCAATCCGCAAAATGCAGTGGGACAAGAAGCTACTATCACCATTGATGGTGACCCTTCTGATTGGAATACTTCCATGCTGATAGCACAAGGCTCTGCCAATGATATGTGTACCGCTTTTAAAGGTTCGCATGAAAATTGTGTGCTCGATTGCTATGCCCTTTATGCCGCATGGGACGATGCCAACCTCTATTTGGCATGGCAGATGGTGAATACTAACGATACCTGGTCGCGTGAGGGTGATGGACCACTTAGTGATGGTGGACGCATTGGTGACGTTCCGCTAATTGTTGTTCTTAGCATTGACCCGGCTGCCACCATGACAGGACGATTGACCAATGGTGGTATGTTGTGGGATAAAGTGGATGTGGTCTATGAAACGCCGGTTGACCGCATATTTATGATGAGCGGTAAGGCTGGCCAGGGAACGCCAGCCATGTTCCTCGCAGCTGATGAAGCCGGAAATACCAGCTATGATGCTGCTTATTGCAAGAATTTCAGCAGCAATGGGATTACCTATGCCATGGGTGAGACTTTCTTGGGCAACCAATTACTCTATCTGAATGGACCGCAAGCACCGGCTGATGTTTATAGTGCGGCTTCTACATGGATTAATTTATGTGACCCGGCTTCCTGGACGGGAGTGGTGCAAAAAGGGCACGATACAAAATATGATTCTTTCTATGAGATGAAAATTCCTTTTGCCACTTTGGGCATTGACAAAAACTATCTGCTAACCAATGGTATCGGAGCTATGATGATTGCCACCCGTGGCGAATCGGGTATTGACTGTGTGCCACACGACCCTAGCATGCTCGACAATGTTTATGGTGATTATATTCACGATGCTTCCACTTCGGCAGAGAAGTCAGATAGCGATACTATCCGCTACCAATTGGCCAATATCGGAAAGATACGTGTAGGAAGTGCGGCTGCGCCGCAAGCGGAAGCCATTGTCTCTGTACCTGATGGCTATGTGTTCCATGCTGCTTCACTAAGTGTGTCTATCCGTTTGAAAAATGCAACATCCGGTTCTTACAGCGTGAATGGAGGTGCTGTTCAGGCTATCGATAATATGACTACAATTTCATTGGGTGCTGATGCCGCAGTAGGAGAAACGGTTAGTTTGAGCGTAACCGCGACTAACTCAGAAGGTAGCCATACGGAGGTGTATAACTATACGAAAGGCGACGGATTTAACCTGACGCCGGGAACGGCCATAGTGGTGAAACCGGAGAACTGGGAAGAGGCCTATTGCTACATGTATAGTGGGGGCGATCGGCAAAATGCTGAGTGGCCAGGTGTAGAGATGACCCACATACGTGATAACTTCTATTATTGCAACATGCCTTCCGGATGGTCGTCAGCCAATGTTATTTTCAATAATAACCGTGAAGAGGGAATGGGCAAGGAACAATATCCTGCTGGTAATGGCTTGCTGCTGAATGCAGGAGAAGTAAAATTGTGGGACTGGAATCAATGGTATGCGGTCAGCACTACGACAACCGATTTGCAGATAATATCAGATAATGGTGCAATGAAGGTCTTTGCTATTGGCAATACGCTGTATATTAATAGTGATAGGGTACAAATGTGTCCTGTTTTCACTGTGAGCGGACAATTGGCACATATGGCGGAATTAGTGGAAGGTATAACGGAAGTATATGGTTTGCCAGCGGGTGTGTACTTGGTGAATGGACAAAAAATAATTATCAAATAACAATACTCTCATTTTTAATTTAATCACAATGAAAAAAACAATCAAGAAATTATTGGGCGCATTTTGCGTTATGCTGCTCTTTGCGCAGAGCATTGCGGCGGAGACCCTGTTCCCTAGTCGTACGGATTTCAGGGATGAGACTATTTATTTTGTAATGACCACACGTTTCTATGACGGTGACCCAGACAATAATACCCAATGTTGGGACGGACAAAGCTATAATGTGGGAGACCCCGCATGGCGTGGCGATTTCAAGGGATTGATGGAAAAGCTCGACTACATCAAGGCTTTGGGCTTTACTACAGTATGGATTACTCCTGTTGTTGAAAACGCTTCCGGCTATGATTATCATGGCTACCATGCCAGCAACTTTTCAAAGGTGGACCACCGCTACGAATCGGAAGATGTTGATTTTCAGGATTTGATTGATGCAGTACACGACCGTGGTATGAAAATCGTGCTTGACATCGTGCTGAACCACACGGGTAATTTTGGCGAGGAAAATCTTTGCAAATTATTTACCCGTGATTGGAATGCTGACCAAAGTGACATTAATGCTTGCATGATTCCCTATACAGTGAGTGAGGGGGGAAAATTGCCAGATAATTATTCCAGTTTGTTGGCAGGACAACAATATGATGCACGCTTGTCAAAGATGAAAAATACAGGTGGTGTGAATTATGATACGCACAATTATTGGCATCATTTTGCTCATTTCAATTGGGACGACCCAACACGCTGGTGGGGACAGATTGCGGGCGACTGTGTGGACCTGAATACGGAAAACCCCTATGTAACCAACTATCTGGTGCAATGCTACGGCGAATTTATCCGTATGGGTGTGGACGGATTCCGTATTGATACGTCTGGTCATATCTCACGATTGACTTTCAACAAGGCGTTTATTCCTCAGTTCCACGCTTTGGCTGAACAATATAAGGCTGCACGTAACAATGGCCCGTTCTTTATGTACGGTGAGGTATGCGCACGTGCCCGTGATGTGACTTATCGTAATCAGAAAAACCTTTCACCTTATTATTATACTTGGAAAGAAACAAAAAATTATGCTTGGGATACTAGCGAAACTTCTTGGGATAACATTGTGGTAATGGAGGGCGAAAAAGGTAGTCATACGAATGTTACCTCTGTAGATGCTTCCGCTGTAGACGATGCTGGCGACAGTAATTTACCTAATTCCAACAACGTATTTCTGGAAGGGAATGATTATCATACGCCGGATTATTCACAATGGTCAGGTTTTAGTGTGATTGACTTCCCGATGCACTGGAACTTCCGCAGTGCTAACGAGGCATGGGGTGTGAAATCAGGTGATAAATATTACAACGACGCTTCTTACAATGTGGTATATGTGGATTCACACGACTATGCTCCTGACGGTGCACCTGAAAGCCAACGTTTTGCACAACCACAAGATACTTGGGCTGAAAACCTCAGCTTGATGTATACGTTCCGTGGTATTCCTTGTGTGTACTATGGTTCGGAAATCGAATTCAAGAAAGGTTGCCCGATTGACAAGGGTCCGAACATTGCCTTGAAAGAAAGTGGACGTGCCTACTTTGGCGGTTATATCAAAGGTAGTGCCAATGTAACAGATTTTGCCGAATATAGTAATGCAACGGGCAACATGGCGCAAACCTTGAGCCATCCGTTGGCACAACACATTCAGCGATTGAGCAAAATCCGTATGGCTGTGCCTGCTCTTCGTAAAGGACAATACAGCACTACGGGTTGCAGCGGCTCGTTTGCTTTCAAACGCCGTTATACAGATGCTACTACCGATAGTTATGCATTGGTATGTATTTCGGGTGGTGCTACATTTACCGGTATCTTGAACGGAACGTATACGGATGTAGTTACGGGTGATGTGAAGACGGTAACTAACGGAACTCTGACTGTTACTTGCTCTGGTAAAGGTAACTTGCGTGTATATGTATTGAGCACTTCCTTGACACCCGCTCCCGGCAAAATCGGTGTGGACGGAAAATATATTTACACATCCTCTCCTGCTGCTATAGCAGACCCGGCATGGGACGGCACTCAGGAGGAATTGACCGATGATAATGGTCAAGGTGGACAGGGTGGTACGGAAGAACCGGAAGCACCTGCTACACCATGTTTGGAAACAGCAGACGAAAAGGCTGTGTTCTTCCATGCTCCTCAAGAATTTGGTAGTACCATATATGTATACATGTGGATCAATGGTACGGAAAACAAGTTGGCTGGTATTTGGCCAGGAACCCGTGCTACAGCTTTAGGAGGAGGCATGTATAAGTTTGTTGTACCTGAAACAGCTACAGGTGATATGGGTACATGGATGATTATCTGGAATAATGGCAGTGGTGTGCAGACAAAAGACCTGACCTATACCAATCATGGATTGTACAGTGGCGCCAACAAAGATAATATCAGTGTAACAGAAGTTGTGAGTCTGCTTTGTGAAGACCTTCCGGAAACTCCGACAAATACCATTGAAATGGATGATAGCGGGTTGAAAGTTTATGCAGCGGCCGGCAATATTCATATTGTGAGCCCTACAGTTCAAAGCATTGCTGTCTATGCCGCCGATGGACGTCTGGTAAGACAAATTGAAGTGGAAGTGGGCGAAAATATCATTAGCGGATTGCCGAATGGGTTCTATATTGTAGGCAACCAAAAAGTGGCGCTGTACTGATAGCTGTTAATCTTGTGGTGACGGGACTGCATGTTTAGTGCGGTTCCGTTTCCTGAAAATGCAGAATTAGGGTGGATATGCCAGCGAACGGAATTGTATGGAAACAATCCGAATATATTCGGATGTAAAGGCAGTCAAAAATATCAGGGGAGGAAGGTGGAACCAAACAACCTTCCTCCCTTCGTTGTTTGGCAGTCCTCCCCTGGGTAGTTAAGGTAAGGTGTATTTGAGGTTATAATTGCATAGGCATCGTTCGTAAAGCTGCTCTATATGGTAGGCATCCTGTGTATAGGCCCATTGTGGGTCACGATGGATAGGATTGGGCAGACAGATGGCCAGGGCGCAGGCCTCCTTCAGGTTGACTTTGCCGACATCCTTGTGGTAATAGGTGCGGCAGGCTGCGGGCAGACCATATAGACCAGCGCCGGTTTCGGCAATGTTGAGATATACTTCCAGAATACGTTCTTTTCCCCAAATGACTTCTATCAGCACAGTGAAATAGGCTTCTATTGCCTTCCTGAAATAGGTGTTGCTACCCAATGTAAATACATTCTTGGCTGTCTGTTGAGAGAGTGTGCTGCATCCGCGCCAGATGGTTCCATTGTTTTTGTGTTGTTCCAACATCTTGCTTATCTCCTCATAGTCAAATCCATTGTGTTGCCAAAAGCGTGCGTCTTCGCTTTGTATGACGGCATGAACCAGTTCCGGTGAGAAGTCGGACAGCGTTATCCATGTTTCCTTATGGGATATAGGGAGAGTGTATCCATATTCCCAACTGCGTTTGAGCATGAGCGGCGTGGTATTGACGGGACGGTATTTGTACCACACCACCACGCCGATGCTCAAGAGCAGAAAGGCAGTCGAGAACCCCAATAATGTTATTTCCAACACACGTTTCCACATAAGGATTTATTGCATAACCTCGCCTTGGGCGTTGAGAATAATTTCTGAGTAATAGTCAAGTCCAGCCTTGAACATTTTGTTGTTGATGGCATAGATATGACTGTATATAGGTTCGGTGAGCCGTGTGCAGTCTTCGTTCATCAAACCCCATTTCCCACCTACCTGGTATTTGAAAAGTCCGGTCGGCATCTCCTTGGTAAGGTAGTGTATATCTCCGTCACGGTTTTCGTAGCGTTCCTGCACCTCATAAGTAAGCTCTTCCACATGGTCGAGCACAAAGGCATTCAACACGGTGCCGTCATAGGACAATTGGCGGCGTATGCCCTCCTTGGAGACAATGGCGTAGTTCTCATAGGTGCGGACATAGTCATATATAGGTTCGATGACCCAGTTGCCCAATTTGTCAATCACGCCACATTTTCCAGTAGTATCTGCCACAATACAATGGTCGTACTTGAACACAAACTCGCTGAGCGGGTTGCCGTGGTAGGGGTAGTTGAAGTTGATGACCACTTTTCCGCTATGGTCGATAAAGCCAATAAAGCCATTGCGCTGTACGGCGGCCAATCCTTCCGAGAATATCCATGCGCGGCGGTATTGTGCTGGGATAGCAATGCGTCCGGTATAAACATTATAGAAACCGCGTTTGTCTTCAGCACAAAAAACAGCCAGGGAATCATTGGTGGCTGTCTGCATCCAGTCTACTTTGATTTTTTCAATGGTCACTTTGCCGGTGGCGGTATTCTTGATGGAAATGTTTCCATCGGCATCTTTGAAGATGACCAAAGAGTCATTGCGGAGTAATCCACTGTCGCTTGCACGCTCTTCAGTTTGAAGACTGCGTTTAGAGCATCCAGGCACAGTGATGAACAATGTAATGAACAGGAAAACGGACCACGCGGAGGTCCCTGCAATAATACGGAAAGTCTTTTTCATATTTGTTTTTATTTAAAATGTTTGTTGATTACGCTGCAAAATTCACATATAATTTACATCTATACAAGAAATTTTACCATATCTGTACCAACTGGACTTCTGTTGTATGAAGTGGAGGGGCGGGTTTGATTTCATACACTATTTGTTCATTTCATACAAATTTGGCCGAAAAGGAGAGAATAGGATTGTTATTGATGAATTTCTGGCTACCTTTGTACCCATAATCGATTGTATGGAGAAGTATTTGGTCATAGATAGAAATACAGAATATTTGCGCATTCCTACGCATCGTCTGATGTATGTTTCGTCGGAAGGCAATTATTCCTATGTCTGGATGCAAGACTGCTCCAAACAGATGGTATCGTTGCAATTGGGACAGATTGAAGACAGACTGGCTGACTTGATGGGCGATGACTGCGAATTTGTACGTATAGGCAAAAGCCTGATTGTCAATATCGACTTTGTCCATCAGATTGATATCTCCAAACAAAAGCTGGTATTATCCGATTGCTTTCGATGTAAATATGACCTGACTGCTTCGAGAGAGGCTTTGTTGAAATTGAAGTCTTACATTATGTCAAAATAATAGAAAGATGAAAGAAACGAACGATATTTATGATGATGAAATAAGAATCATCAAGCGTGAACAGCCAAAAACCGAGGAAAAGAAACGTTTTCCCAAGTGGTTGATTGTTGTGCTGATTGTTGTAGGGGTATTGCTTTTGTGTGGCTTGCTCTTGTTGATTCCCTATGGCAAAACGCCTCATGCAACAGCGCATCTGATGGACCCGGATATGACAGAAGAAATAGAGACGGTGTTTGACCCGGTTGACGTTTCTGAGAATTTACCTTCTTCAACTTGGTTTGGTGATTATCCTGATACCACTGTCTTGGGTTATACACAACGCATAGATACCTTGCTGGGACAAGTTGCCTTATCTGTTTATATTCCTTACAATGCTCAGCCTGAATTGATTTTGGGGCCACTTGATTTGGAAGATAAGACGATTATATTGGCTGCGCAAGCTGCCGACATTAGGCGTGACAATAAAGAGATTGTGGGTTCTTTTGTCATTGGGGGCCGTAAAATATCTGAGGGTATATCAAAAACAGGATATTGTGCTATTTTGGATGGAGAAGTAATTATTGGAATGGCTAAAAACTCACCGCTTTATGATGAGGCTATTGCAAAGGGTGGTTACTTTTTCCGGCAATATCCTTTGGTCAGCGAAGGGAAATGGATTGAAAACAATCCTCAGAACATTACCAAACGGAAGGCTTTGTGTGAACGGCAAGGACAGGTGTTCGTGGTGGAATCGCAGACCAATGAGTCATTCAAATCGTTTGCCCAGGCATTGGTGGAACTGGGAGTGAACAATGCCATTTATCTGGTGGGGAGCCACAGTTCTTACGGATGGTGGGTCAACCAGGAACAGCATAGGGACTTTTTCTGCGACAGCATTAAGCGTAGAACCTATGCCAACGAAAACTATATCGTTTGGAGGCGTTAGGCAGGGATAGGGGATTGTTGGAAAATCACTACCTTTGCGCCATGTATTCAAAAGAAGAACTTAAACAACTGAAAAAGAATTTTTGGGAAGGATTTGGTGTTTATGCTGAGACAATGCCACAGTTGCAGCATAGAAAAACCAAATTCATGCTTTACAATACCCGTCTGAAAGGAACAGCACTCAAATTTGACGCAAATCGGGAAGGTGCCTTCGTTATACTTGAAATAGATGCCAAGGATGAAGACCGCCGTTTACGGCTTTATGAGCACTTTGAACGCTATAAGGTCATTATGGAACAGGACTTTCCGGATGGACTGGTCTGGGACCCTTTTTATGTGAATGAGGTAGGGAAAAGCGTTTGCCGCATATATACTCAAAAATCCGGTATTGACATACATCGTACTGAACATTGGGAGGAGTTTTATCGTTTTATGGCGGAAGAAATGTTGAAAATGGAAAAAGCTTTCAGAACCGTTAAGGAAGCTTGGGAAGAATAAGGAGAATGTGCCTTGTGAACCCCACCAAACAGATTCGCTAATTCATAAACTTTTTCGTACTTTTGCCCAATTCATTTGCGGGAGTACCGCAAAGGAGATGTGAACGATGAAAAAACTGGATGCCTACATACTAAAAACTTTTGCAGGACTCTTTTTCCTGACTTCGTCACTCAAAAAGTATGCGTTTTATAACTGATTAACAAACAAAGTTTTGTATCTTCGTGTC
>CALUKG010000007.1 GCA_944321155.1 uncultured Bacteroidales bacterium
TGTTGCCACATCGTACAATTGCCACTGACTAAGAAAATCCGCACTACCATTGAACGTTAGCTCTACATAATCCACCATTGAACTCTCTGGCTGGACATAAAGACATAAAGGAATCTCCTCCGCACCGTTAATCTGATTGATCACCAGTGACTTGTCTTCACAAAGTGTATAGATGCCAAAAGGAGTCTTGTATCCATCCAGCAGCAACAGTTCTGCATCTTCGCCTTTAATTACCCAATCGCTTGCAACGGAACGCTCGGCTACCAAAGCACGGGAAACATAATCTGCAGTGGAGGCTGCTATGTACATCAACGACTCACCATCATCTGCTCTCATCCGTTTCACAGGCATCGGTTGGGCTGTGACTGGAGCGTGACTAAGCATATCTGAATTCACCTCGACTTCCAGCTCCATACTTGCTGTTTTTGCCTCAAGCAACACTGCTCGGTAGGGAGGCAAATAATCCAAAACATTGCCCGTATTGGAAAGACCATCTACAGTCTGGCTCAGTTCCAATGTAGTTGAAGCACTCGGAAGAAGTTCCGTAAACACTCCTGGCAAATCATTGGCTGCTGCAAATTTCTGCAAATCAATATATGCCATCGTCGGATTCCCGAACAAGAAGGTCTTGCTGGAGGTGTTGTTCTCGAGAAGATAAGTCGAAGACGCTGTTGAATAAGCAAATTTTCCAGAAGTATTCCTATCTATAGTCACTTTCTGATTGTCCGTCCATAGTTCTGAATAGTCATAATAAAACTTATACTCCGTATCTTTTTTAGGCATACGGAAGGTCTGCGTTGCATTATCACTCATTGCCCAAAGTGCCAAGCCGCTTCCTAATTTATAAGGCGCATTAAGCGCATTGGTAGGCGCTGACCATTCGCTGGAGGTTACAACACGATTGTAGTCTCCGTAAACGATGGATTCTCCATTGTAGATGGATTGCCATACCTGGTTGTTCAGACGGTCTATTGCCCTCTCGCCTGTCACCTGACTAATCGGTCGTATATCAAAAGCTCCTGTTGAGTTTCCCTCGGCAGGTATCCAGAAATCACCAGAAACCACTCCGCTTATCGGCATGGAGATTAATGTCCATGTATTGGTAGGAACAGAAATATCTACATAGGCCTGTCCGCTAACTTGCAGCAGTTCTTGGTTAAGGAGTGTCGTATTACCCGGTACATATATATTACGGCAGCTATATGGTTCATAATAGATATCATAAGTGATATACGGCTGCGCACCATCTTCCAGCTTCATCTTTTGCTTATCTTCCGATACTGGTAATGGAATCGTATATTCACCAGGAGGTAATATCACATTCATATCTGAAGTAGGTGCAAAAGCAGGTTCCCAATATGCATCCTTGTTCCATTGATCACCAGGTAAACGGGTACTATTCCATCTCACTTCATCAGGTAGGATACGGAGTTTAAAATAGGAATATTGCTCTGTAAAGTCCTTTGACGTCGAAACAACCTCAAACAAATAATCTTTTCCCACTCTTAATGTGTTTATGCCATTAAGCGTAACCATCTTGGAAGAAAGTGGATCCATATCAAAATCGGCAGTAATACCGGCTGCCTCTCCATCAAGCGGCTTAACCTTAACCGAACAAGTTTCATCACCATCATATACAAATGGGATGTCTATTTTTCCTTCTTTGCGTCTGCTGGGACTCACACGAACCACACGAGGAGTAGCTGATACTAGATTTGGCAATTCCAAACCACTTGGAATTGTATATCCGACACGGGTTACCGGTGCAAATGCAAAAGGTGATAGCAATACCGTCAATGGTTCCAAACACACACGCACTCCTTGTGATATAGTATTTTTCATGGGGAAAGCAGTGTATGCAAGTTGACGGTCTACATCATTGGCCATTACATATACCTCTAAAGAGTCCACATTCAATGTTAGTAAATGCTCTACATTCACCAATTTATCTACCATATCTTCCTGCTCTTGTGTTTTTCCCGGATCATTATTAATAACTGCCTGTATAGCTGCACAGACCTCATCATACGTACCACCATATATGCTTTGGTTTTGATTTACAAGTGCTTCATCACCCCATAGCCACGCTGCTTTTGGTGTATAGACTTGTAACCCACCTTCTGTTGTCTGCATTTTTACCTTCAAATAATGAATCCTATTACCTTCCACCTTATAAGGATCTGCCGGCAATATAATACCATCATTCATCTCAACATAAGCTTTACCCACAATACGCAAATCGGAACTCCATCCACACGTTGCTGTTTGCAAATTATTCGGGTCTGTTGATATATAAGCTGTATATAAATAGCCTGGACTTAAATAGCCTTTAGTGGCAATATAAAGCATATATTGGTCTGTGCCTTCTGCATTTTTCTCCTTGATATATCCTATTGCATTATACAGACTGCTCTGCTTTACATATGTATCAAATTCTGTTATGCTGGCAAATGTGGGATAAACCCCATTAGTGAAATCTTCATCTTTTTGAGGTAAGACAATTGCCCCATAATTATTGTCTTCACTCTCCCCGTAATATTCCATAGGGAGTACAGAAAAATCATTGGTATTTGTCCATTGATAATACAAATTATTGCCACCTAGCTGTGCAGCCAAATAATCAACGCGCAAAAAAGTCCAAATCTCATCGCCTTCTGTTTCATAGCATTCATCAATGCCAATACTGGCTTGTGATACCATCAGTGCAGGTTTACTGGCATATATCTCTATATCATCAATGGCAAAATCATTACCTGTTGAATTTTTGCCCTTATTGGTTATTCGCAATGCGAAATTAGTATATTCCACGCCCCCTTCTATTGTCACAGGAAACAGCACATGCAGCCATTTACCAGCTTCATTGCCAGAACCAGCACTACCATTACCAAACTCTCCTGTCGTATATGTAGTCAGCACATGTTCATTACCATCTGTATCATATCCCAATACAATAAAATCAAGGTTTGGGGCAGCTGCTGATGAACCATTATTCAAACTTGCCACATAAGCAGAAAAATACATTGTTCCACCAGGGCATAATGTAGCAGGGATAGACAAACGAAATACATTACCAGGAGTTTCCGAACCGTCCACATAAAGGAAATAACCCATGTTCACGCCATTACGATTGGCAATAGGATGCAAAAAGTTCAATTCATCTGTAGCAGTCGAATTGATAAAAGCATATTCCGACCAATAAGGTCCTTTAGCAACACCCCAATCTGCTTGATCTGCACGAAGACCAGCCTCTTGCAAATCATGGTAATGGAAACCATATGTAGATTCTTCCGTACCAAAAGGATAATTGTAATAAGAAACCACACTACTACCTGGCTGCGTAAAATTAAAATGCTCTTCGGTCAATAAATCCAAACCCACCAGCTGCCCCTCACCCAGTCCCTCATAAGGTCCAACCTGATCGGCAGGAACAAACTGCACCACAAATCTGGCAACATTATACGTAGTGCCACCATACGTGCATCTCAAAGTATAGGTTGTGGTAGAAGTATTGCTAACTGCCTTGACAAAACGATTGTTGGCTATATCCATTGCCTGTTGTGAGCCCTCTCTATACCATCTCCATGTACCACTTTTCAAATTAACCAAAGTCCCATTGTGTAGTACATAATAATTGGGGAACTTTCCTCCATTAAACTCATATTGTGGGCCAATATAAATTGTCCTTCCCACAGGAGCAATAAGATTGTATTCCTCCAAATAATTATCATTTCCTACACATATAGACAAACGGTCTGCCATCTCTTTTGCAGGACGGATATTAAAAACCATTCGTTGTGACAGAGTGGGCTCTTTTAAGGTTGAATATTCCACTCCGTCCATTTTTATCGTTCCTCGTACATAATTCATATAAAGTGACTGCTCCAGCGCCACTTGACGCGCCTGTTCTCCTTGCATGGTATAGAGAGGATAAGTCGTGTAAGAATTCTCAGCTGGTTCTTGTTTGTTAAAAATCACGGTGCCGCCTATGGTATATTCTTCTATTTCCACCGTAGACGGTATCTGATCAAAAACGAACTCGGGATAGAGCAACTGCCCATCTGTATTGTCTCCGCTCTCATTACCATAGTCAAACCAACGGGCATAATGGTAAAAAGAACGGTAATTGGGTGAAACCAAGCGTATCTGCTCGTTCGGTGCCAAATAGACATCCTGATGGAATTCATGCACTTTCTGAAGTCCACGTGCATCAAGCGATGTCTCGGTATGCCCCACATAATGCTGGAAACGATTGGGGCTATTCGGAAGCAATATAATACCGACAAAAGGCGTACGGTTAGTATGCGAAGCATTGATTGAATTAGTCAGGCTAAACAAAGTACCATTGGATGGTACTGCTGGGGTAATATCGTAATAAATAGGGGAACCCACGTCACCCAATACAGGACCAATATCATCGTTTCCTCTTTTTTTGTTTCGTAATGATATACCCAAAGATCCTGACAAAGAAATCAACTCCCACTCCGTAGCAGTCCCATTTGCTTTATGTAGTAATGTTCCTTTTCTTCGTTTTCTTCCCCATCCTTTATCTTCTTCCCATTCCTCCACCGCCAAATAACTGTTTGTTGCCAGATTCTTAAAACGCAAATAACTACCGTTACGCTCCACTATCCACCAAACCGAACTTTCACCATAAGGCAGCTCTGTCCCTTCTTTACCAAAACGCAATTCACCATTGGTTAATGGATACATAAATCCATCCGTTCTCTTGACAGAGAGAATCACTCTATCACCTTCTTGCAAATTATTCAATGGAACTACCTTGTACATTTCCTGAGCTTGTACAACATAGCTCAAAAACATAGCAAAACACACAAATGTTGTTTTTAAACACAATCTCAATAGTTTAGGCATAAAATATAAAACAAAGAGCAAAAGTTAACAATTCAGGTTACAGTTAATCATTAACCCAAATCGGTCATTAGAGGCTGATTATTTGAGGTCTTGATTGTAATGCGCTGATAAACAATGATTTAAAATCTCATTTTTCTAATGACCGCCATTAGAAAATCAAGATTACAATATATTCATTTTCAATGCCTTACAATCAAGACCACGAAAATTGGATATTCTAACGACCGATTTGGGATTAATCAAGCAAAGATAAACTCTTACATCACAACAGCAATTTTTTCAAAATAAAACTTCTGTTTTTTTTTTTTTGTTAACTTATTGCGAACAAAAACAGAAAACAGATTGCATGTGATATATTCGCACCAACAAACACCTAAAATTACCTCTAAAATAATTATTAGGAAACAGAACTTAGAAAAACTTGGAAATAGAACAACTACCCGTTCCTGAAAACAATAAATAGACATAAACGATTACTCAGATTTCTCTGCAACGTACTCTGTCGGTGTTTTTCCAAAGGCATCTTTAAAACACTTGGAGAAATAGGCAGGAGAAGAAAAACCAGTCCTATACACCACCTCAGAAATGGCATATTGGCGGGTCAGCAACAATTCTGTCGCCTTTTTCAAACGATAGTTGCGCAAAAACTCAACAGGTGTTGTCCCTGTCAATTCTTTAAGTTTGCGCGAAAAATGTCCACGTGACAAATGGAGTTCCTCACTTATACGTTCAACATTATAATTGACATCTGGATATGCACTCTCAACAATCTCATAAATCCGTTTGAGAAACTTATCATCCATACTATTGGTAACATCAGGATTATCATCAACATCCGGACTTAGTTTTCCAACATTTTCCAGCATTCGGGCACGCATCAAACGCCTATTTTCCATGCAACGGATAATCTTCACCTTCAGATATTGTATATGGAATGGCTTCTGAATATACCCATCTGCACCAACAGATGTTCCAAATATACGTTGGCTCTCATCATTGAGTGCCGTTAAAAGCAAAACGGGTATATGACAATAGCGCAAATCGCTACGGATAGATTTACATAAATCATAACCGTTCATCCCTTCCATCACCACGTCGGACAATACCAACGAGATACTTTCTCTATCGAGAACAGCTAAAGCCTCTTCTGCGCTCGATACTACGGTTACATTAAAATTATCACGCAATTCCCTTTGCAATAGCAAACGAATATCCTCGTTATCATCCACCACCAGAATATGATAATCATAATGCTCTGCCAACATTTCATTGGTCAAGGCGTCCTGCTCTTCAATTTTGGGCAAGCTTGGTTCTGAAGCAGCATTTTCCTGTATCAAAGGCAGTTGTACTTTAAATGCAGCTCCACTCAAAGTTCCTTCGTATAAAGACACATTACCTCCATGCATCAACAAAAATTTCTTCACCAAATGCAATCCGATGCCAGTACCTACCTGGTTGGAAGAAGTGCAAAAGCGTTCAAATATATTCTCGCGCAAGTCCTCTGGTATGCCTGGACCGGAATCCTCAACACAACAAATCAACTGCAAACTATCTTGTGAAACAGACAAATGAATACTGCCTCCTTGAGGAGTGTACTTAAAGGCATTCGACAATAGATTGATAAACACCTTCTCTATCAAGTCCTTGTCAAAAGGTAGAAGTAGCGGACCATCAAAATTAATCGACAGATTATAATCTATATCGTTTATGCGGGCAATCCCGTCAAAATACATTTTAACCTCACGGATAAAAGGAACAAAATCCTGCTGTATAATTTTGGGTTGCACGTTACCACTCTCTATACGCTGCAAATCCAACATTTGGTTGACAATTTTCAACAAACGGGTAGCATTTTTCTCCACCATCTCCATTTCCGGCATAAGTTGCTCTGGCACTGCAGCCTTGATGCGAGGCAGTGGCGCAACGACCAAAGTGAGAGGCGTACGAATTTCATGTGACAAATCTGTAAAGAAGTTGATTTTTTCACTGGTTGCATGCTTGATTTCAGCATTCATTGCTATCAGTTTCCTGCTCTGTTCCTCCTCGCGGCGGTTCTTCTCTCTGAGTTCAGCATTTCTTTTCTTGATGGTCTTGTTAGTACGGAAAAGGAAAAACAACAACACGGCTGTTACACATAAGAAAAACAAAATGGTTGCCAAGGAATTGCGCAAGAAACTAAAGCGTTCATTTAAAGTCTGAATGCGGTTTTGTTGACGTATAATGCTTTTCTGATAATCATTTATACGGGCCGTCTGCAATAACATAGTCTGTGCAGTACGTTGGTCTATGACAGCAGTACGCAATTTGACTGCATGCTGAACATTTTCTCCTTTAATAAGTTTATAAGCAGTTTGAATTACCTCGGCACCACCAGTGGAATAAAGGAAGGATGCAGTTATTCTGCCGTCTGCTACTGCTTCCAAACCTGCTCCAGGAACAGCATCGACACCCAAAATGGACGGAACTGGATAATGATGAGCATCCAGGAAATTACGCGTAGCTATCCCCATCATGTCATTATGGCAATAAATAAGATTGACGCGCGAAAATATCAAAGAGTCCTCCACATTACGAAGACGTACCAATGCCGTATCCGGATGCCATTCTCCATAGATAGGGTAAAACGTTGGCTGGATTCCTTGCTGGCGGAGTGCATCCAGAAAACCATTGTGACGGTCAAAAGCTGGCGAACTGTTTTGTGAGCCCCACACTTCCATTATAAGAGGATGGGACATGTCATTCAAGAGCTTAGACGCATATATTCCCGCATTATAGCCTATTTCATAATTATCTGGTGCAATAAAAGAACTATAACAATCCGTATTAACCTTTCTATCCGTTACAATCACTTTTACCCCTTGCTTACATACCTTCTCTACTATCGGAGTCATCTCACTGGAAAGCGGAGAAATAATGAGAACATCAACGCCCATATCAATCAATTCATTGATCTGCTCTTCCTGCTTGCGGGGATCACTATCTGCGCTCCTGACCACAAGCTCTATATTATCATAATTAAGGATTTCCAGCTCCGCATCCCTTATCATCGCTTGACGCCATGCATCATCCATCATACATTGTGAGAGACCAATCCGATAGACCCGACTATCCTTGTCTGCACATGCATGAAACGATAATAACAACCATACTAAGACTATACTCCTCACTATGTCAACGAAACGTCTCATCGTCATTATTCTTTTGGATGGTGTGAAATACGTTGACAAATATAGGAATCTTCTGTCAAATAATGAATATTAGCCAGCAAAAAAATACCAGACTGCAATATTACATGCCTAAATCAAAAGAGAAGCGGACACCCCAGAGAGGAGCTTCCGAGTGGCTTCGGTTAGTAATACGCCATACACTTTGGACTGTGCATACCCTTAAAATATTGGCAATGCCCACTCCCACCTCCAAATAGGGAACAGAAGGAGCTTTTATAGTAGATGGCAATGTAAGAATTTCATTATGTTTCTGGGAGAGAAAACCATAAGCAATTTTACACGACACTATCTCACGCAAATTCAAACGGTTTACCCAAGGTATACGATTGAACAGAAGCCCTTGCATGTTCCAAAAAGCATGCAAAGTTACATAACGGTCTGCAGCAAATTCAAGATTATCCATCAACGTAAAACGATATTGGTCAAATGCCCAAGTCGGGTTACCTTGCATAATTTCAAGCATAGGATAAGGAACGGCCCCAAAAATACATCCTCCTTCTGCCAAATATGATAATTCACCAACTATACCTAAAGGAACACGTTGGCGCACAGCCAAATGCAGTTTTCCATAATGTTGATAGCTGCCATTCTGCATTTTATAAGCTCCCCCCTCCAAACCCAATGTTATCACGGGTTTATAGTTATGTATATAAAAACGCTGGAAATAGGCATCATATACACGCTCATCAAAGGATAAACGTCCAGACAGCACTACGGAATGATAAGTATAAAAAGGGGTAGAATAATAGTTCTGCAAAGGATCGCCATAATGTCGATAGCCTCCATAATAAGACAAACGGGTCTCAAAATTATCACTCCACTCATCTTGCAACTGAAGATAAAGTTCCTGCTTCCTTTGATAATGAAGCGCTGGCTCAAATGCAAACATGATGGAAGTGGTAAAATCCTGGTAACCATAGCCGCTGGCGTTTTCACGCTTGAACAAATCGAAATAGTTGAAGTCTGTCCAAGTGTAATCATCCACAATACCAACTTTCATCTGATGCAAAGTCTGCACAGGTAATTTAGCTTGCACATAAGCCCCGTATTTCCACACTTTATCCTTAAATCCATATATGCCATATCCCCCTACGGAGAAATAAGGGCATAACCAATCTGACGTACGAAAAGGAATACCCAGACGCATTGTTTCAATGGGGTTAAATGAAATGATATCGCTCATTCTACCCAAATCCACATAACCAAGCGAAAGATAGTTGGTCAGAAAAGGTTCGGCTACCCATCGGGCAAAACGCACAAACGGCACATTATACAGGCTGTCCATTGCTGCCTTCATCTGCTCCTCTCCAATACGCTGACGTACGGTAGGAGACTGCACATACAGAGTATGGAGCGTATCCGTATGATTAGGCTGAACCAATCTGCGTTCATACAATAAGGTAGGAAAAGAACCGGAGAGAGTATCCGATGCAAAAACATAATCCATCAACGCAGACGTACGCATGCTGACAGGTAGGAATGGCGTCTGTGCCTGCATGGAAAATTGCTGATGAATGGAAAGCTGCTTCACATAATTCAAATGAATGTGATCGGGCAACTCAACGTGGATCTCCTGCAATCCATAAGTTGTTGAATCAATCCACATATCCCCCCTAAAGGCCAACATGCCGTTGGTGGAAGGACGAAACCGGATATGATATGCTTTGCCTCGGTCTGTTGCCAAACTGTCAATCAAAAAATAATGATAATAGGCCTTACCGTTGCTGGCAAGAGGACTGATGAAGCTATGGCGAAACAATGGAATGCTGTTTTTATAGAAATCTATCGGTTCTTCAAAAGGTGCGAGTAATAGTTCCATGGATTCGCTACCCAAGAAACCGTCTAACTGTACAACTGAAAGTGTATCCCTTTCTTGCTTGCCACACATTATGCTTTCGTTCGTCTTACTATATATCGGTAACAATAATGTAGAATCCTCCGCTGCAATCACGCCTTTGGAAAATTGTTTCCAAAAAGAGCGCTTCATATTTTTGGAAGAAATGTGACTTACAAACAAATCCGTCTCTTCCTGCATACGATAAACAAGTTCAGGATGTTGACGTATGCTATTGTCAAAAGCATGAATGCGCACCTGTTCCAAAATATCCCATGCCGGATTGACGCCGGGCATGGCCACAACCTCCTGCAAAATGGCATTATCTTCAGAAAGCTCCACCTGGAGTCCTACATATTGACCGGGCTCAACCTTAAAGCGCATTGTCTTGTAACCAATGGCTGATACCAACAACTGCTTGGGGTGCTGCTCAGATGTACGCAGCAAAAACCATCCCTCATCATTGGAAGCTGTACCGATTTTCGTGTTTTTAAAATAAACGTTGGCATAAGCAACCGGCTCGCCGCTCAACTTGTCAAGCACCTGCCCGACAACAATAGTTTCCTGAGCTATAAGAGATTCTAAAGCAAAGAAACAACAAACAAACAACACAACTCTATGTAGCCAACTATTCATTCTTCTGTCGGTTATGGGGATGATATTTAAGAATCTCCTCACGCAGATAGCGCATATCCATATGGGTATATATCTCGGTAGTCGTGATACTTTCATGCCCCAGCAACTTTTGGATGACCAGTAAATTAGCGCCATTCTGAAGCAGATGAGTGGCAAAACTATGTCGCAGAGTATGCGGACTGACCGTCTTCTTGATATCGGCTGCTGTTGCCAAGTCCTGTACAATCTTGAATATCATAGCTCTGGTTAGCTGACCACCCCGACGGTTTAAAAACACATAATCTTCATTTCCGGGTTTGATTTTCAAAGCATTACGGTCAATTTTCCAATAATTCAACTGCTGTTGGGCTACATCGGAAAGCGGTACAAGTCGTTGTTTGCTTCCTTTTCCTTCTACCAGCATATAACCTTCTTGCCAATAAATATTGGACAGTTTAAGATTGACCAGTTCTGAAACACGCAAGCCAGAACCATAGAGCACTTCCATAATGGCACGGTTGCGCTGCCCCTCCGCTTTCGATAAGTCGATAGCGGCAATCATACGGTCTATCTCTTCCAAAGTAAGCACCTCCGGCAGATGCTCTCCTAATTTGGGCATCTCCAATAACTCTGTCGGGTCAGTCTGGATATCGTCAGAAAAAAGCAGATATTTATAATACGATTTGATACCCGATATCATGCGTGCCTGCGTCCGGGGCGTCTTGTTGAGTTTACTCTGCTGATAGACAAATTCCTGCAAGTCATCAAAAGTTGCCTTCTCTAGAGCAACTCCCCTTTCCTGCAAAAACAGCTGCAATTGCTCCAAATCGCTTTCATATGCCTCAATGGTCTTTTTGGAAAGCGATCGTTCCAGCAACAAATAATTATGATAGCGCTTGTCAATCATAACCGCAAAAAATCATACAAATAAAAAGACAAACCCTTCAGCAGAACATTACATAAAGTACGCACTTATCAAATCTCTTTGATATAGGCGCGCCGACGCTTGTGCTGCAGTTTTTCGAAATATTCAAAGTTAGCCTGGTTCTTGTGGTTCACTTCAAGAATAGCCGTCGTTTCCACCGATTCTATACCATATTTGATAAAATAAGGTATTTGGTCTATGAAGAACAAGGAATTAACCCCTTTGTTCTGATAATCAGGACGGACTGCAATAAGCAACAAGTCAAACGATTTGATATGTTTCGTTTTCAATGCCTTCAAAATATGATACCAGCCAAATGGAAACAGCTTTCCTTGCGATTTACGCAGCGCATCTGAAATATTGGGCATACCCACTCCTACGCCAACCAACTCATCCTTATCGTTTGTGACCAGAGTCGCAAAATCAAAATTCAAAAGTGGGAAATACATCTCACTGTAATATTTCTTCTGTGCAGGAGTAAGCGGCTGAAAATTATATAAAGGTTGATATGCCAAATCTATCACATCCATATAAGAATAATTCGGAAAACGCTTCATCAGTTCCTTACAGGATTTGACCTTCACTATTTTCAACCCATATTTCTCCTGAATAAGACTACCGACACGCATCATGCGTTCAGGCACTTCCTTAGGAGGAAATATACGATATTCTATCCAGTCAATCTCTTTTACCAACCCAAAAGCTTCAAAATGCTTGACATAATAAGGGTAATTATACAGACTTGCCATTGGAGAATCGTACTCATAACCTTCAATCAACAAACCTTGATGATCCCAATCCGTAAATCCAACCGGACCGTTCATGGCCGTCATTCCACGCTCTTTTCCCCACTTTTCCACAGCTTTCAGCAGCGCCTGCGATACTTCCATATCGTCAACAAAGTCAAACCATCCAAAACGGACATGCTTATAGTTCCATGCTTTATTGGCAGCATGATTGATAAGTCCCGTTATGCGTCCCACTATCTTCCCATCTCTATATGCCAAATAATTGACATATTCAGCCACCTCCAATGCCGGGTTCTTTTTCGGATTGAAAGTGTTCATTTCATCAAATATCAACGGTGGACAAAAATAAGGGTTTCCTTTATAAAGGTCTATTCCGAATTGAACGAATTTGCGAAGTTCTCTGGTTGTACGTACCTCTTTAATTTCTAATGACATATCTTCTGTTATAATAGCGCCGCTTTATCCGGCTGTTTTTTCATTGGATGTTTATTGCTGGTTACACTGCATAATCAAAACGACCGCAAAGATAGCTTATTTATATAAAAGAGGCAAAAACCATTGTCCTAATAAGGAATGATATCCACATGTTTCCGTTTTTTTGCAAATCAAGTATTTTCGTATTTTTGTCGTATAGAGCGAATCATCTACGAAACCAATAAAAACCAAGGAGTATGATTAGGTATTATCATCTGGAAGATGGATTTTCACCAGCAGAAAACTATAAAGAAGGAGATTGGATTCATTTGGAGGGCCACGAGAAAAAGGAGTTGGAGCAGATGGCCAATCAATTCAATATCCCAGCCAACTTATTGGCAGATATATATGATATAGATGAACGTCCTCGAGTTGACTCAGAGCAAGGCTGGACGCTTGTCATCATTCGGACACCACGTAAACGTGACGGACTGAAACTCCATTTCGCCACCGTTCCCTTATTCCTGATTTTCAAAGAAAAAACATTCATTAGCATCTGCTCATATCCAACAGAAGCTTTAACTGATTTTCTGGCTTACAGCAAGACCAAGAAAATCAATAACATTACAGCTCAAGAGCTTGTGGTTCACTTACTAATGAATGCTGCTGTATGGTTCATGAATTACACAAAAACCATTAATGATGAAACCTCAAAGGCAGAAGCCCAAATGCTCCACAACATTCGAAACGATGACTTGCAAAAATTGATGCATTGGGAGAAAAGTCTGGTCTATTTTGAAGCGGCACTAAGAGGCAACCAGATTCTGCTGGATAAATTGCAGAATTATTTGCAACTGGATGCCAATAGTGGATTATATACCGACGCACGGACCGAACTTTATCAGGCTTACGAAATGGTACTTATCTATCACAATACGCTCAAAGGAACCATGACTACTTTTTCGTCTGTCATATCAAATAATGTCAATCTGGTCATGAAGCGCATGACAGCCTTATCTTTAATTTTAATGCTGCCAACCTTAATTGCCAGCTTCTATGGTATGAATCTGATAAACCATAGTGAACAATCCCAATGGGCTTTTCTCATCATATGCGGTATTTCTCTATTATTGTCTGGCTGCGCCTTCTGGATACTGAAACACAAAAAATGGCTGTAAAAAACCATATTTTTCAATAACCCATAAACCCAAATCGGTCATTAGAATATCGAATTTCCGTGGTCTAATCTGTAAGTTGTTGATACACTGATTTTTATAAAATTGATTTTCTAATGACCGCCATTAGAAATTTATATTCGTAACTTATTGAATATAAGGCGATTATGACTGAGACCACAAAATAATAAGTTCTAATGACCGATTTGGGATAAATATATCGTCCCGGCTATACTTCACGCATAACCGGGGCGAATCGTTATTGAGGTTGTAGAGTATTAATATGGCACCATTCGTACCATATTTACGTTTTTATTAAAGTGCATATCCAGTCCAACCGAAAATAGAAGCATCACATCCAGTGTTGCCTGCTTCAACTTTCACATTAGGATAGTTCTTACCATCAGTAATATTGATTTCTTTTCCAAGAGCTTTTCCTGTATTTTCATTACTGATGCTGATGCTGCTCTGTTCTGTACCATCACCTTTTCCGTCGGTCAAGTCAATGATATCTTTGTAGGCACCTACACCCTTGAGCAATGCATTGGTGATGTTTGCAGTTGCACCACGACGCAATTTGATAACGTCATGCATATAGCTTCCTTCAGCATCAGAATAATCAAGACGCAAATCAACAGTCATATTTTCAACCTTGAAATTAGATTGGTCAACATGGTCTGGGCCCATACCATCAAAGTTTCCGTCAGCTTCAATGCCACGTGGGTCACTTTCAGTACTGGTATAACCTTTTGCCCATACGCCATAGCAGTTTTTAAGTGTTCCTGTATAACCTTGGGTAAAATCAAACATATCGTCGTCTGAGTTTACAGCCAAAAGATTGGTTACATTTACAGAACCACCAAAGAATTCGATTGCATCGTCAGCACTTTCAAGTACATAGATGTTTTCAATTACAGTTCCGTTACCTACTGCATTAAGAGTCAAACCATTATGTTCAACTTCAGCTGTAGAACGTGCACCAGCATACTCGATTTTTACATATTTCAATACACCTGAATTGTCTTCAGCATCGTTACCTCCATAAATATAAGCATTGTTTACTTCAGTCAATGCGGTAGAATATTTTTCTGCACCTGAAATAGGAGCTTTACCATTGATGATGATACCTCCCCAATAACCTGAACCGGCATTCTCAACATCTGCAGTAAATACAATAGGTTTTTCAGCGGTTCCTTCTGCCATGATTTTACCACCAGGCAATACGAGAAGATAGTTGCTGAAACCTTTGCGGCATTTGATAACAGTTCCTGCAGGAATTACCAACTCACCGCCTTCTTCTACAGTTACAGTTCCGTTAAGGGTGTAAGTGACATTGGCATCCAATTCCTTTACAGAAGTAATGGCTCCTGAAAGTTCGTTGGCACCTGGAGTTGTGTCATCGTTGTTAACATTGTTTTCACAAGAAGTGAACAACATTGCGCTCATAGCGCAGAATGCAAGAGCATTCAACATTAGCTTTTTCATACTAAATAGTTTAATTAAAAATTGGTGTTATATTGTTTTTGATTCGTCTTGTTATTAGAACTTATATGTCAGGCCTACAGAAATCTCCCTACCTTTGTCATATTCGTTGAGAACGACTTGTTCACCTGTTGACCTTACATCACGCACCAAACGATAGGAAGGATTAATCAGATTCTTCATTTTCATATCCACTGTAAAATGTTTGGTAAGCTGCGCTGAAATTACCACATCCAATGTTGGTACGCCTTTTTCAATAATATCGTCAAACCCTTGCGTTCCTATTGTGTAGACACGGTCTGAAAAGTAATTGCATACGATAGTCCCGGTAAATCCATAATCTTTTCTTCTGAATTGATATGAAAGGTCTGCATTGACAATAAATGGGGCTGCACCTTCCAGCTGTGAGCCAGTCTTATCCGTGGCTTGCTCTACTTTTGCATGTGTATAGGTATAAGTTCCATTCACTCCCAAATTGAGTTTATGATAGTCATCACCTATTGACTTTTTGTAAAGGTCCTTACGCAATTCCACTTCAACGCCACCAACCAAAGCCTTGTCAGATATGTTTTCATAAGAAAGATAACCTCCGGCACTTGCCACCTCTATACGTGAGATAGGGTTAGCTATGTATTTGAAGAAACCGCCTACAGAGAGCAATTCTGATTCAGTAGGGAAGAAATCCCACTTCAAATCTACATTATAGTTATCAGAAGGCTGCAGATTTTGGTTACCTTGGCTCTTGAAGCTCACACCCACATAACGGAATGGCGAGATTTCTTTTGCCTGTGGCAATGTATAGGTTTTGCTGACTCCCAAACGTAACGAATGTTTTTTGGTCAAATCATATTTCAAATTAAGGCTTGGCAAGAAGAATGGTTTGTTGATTTCTTCGCTACCTTGTGTACCTCCACGGTTTACATTATAAGCTACACGCATCAATACATAATCCATACGGACACCCAAATTGGCAGTGAATGCTTTTGTAAACTGATAGGTTGCATCTGCATAAACAGCATTAATCAGTTTGTTAACAGTATAGATATCTGTATTTTTATCCAATAAAAAGTTACCGTTATTCAAACCCTCCTGATTGAAATAAGCATCCAAGTCCAACTGGTCCAAACGCATATCGGCAGTACGGATAGCTGACATATCATACTCTACGGCTTCAAATCCATCAAGTACAAAACGACCTGTATAACCCAGGCGCACATTGGATTTCTTACCATAGTTATCTGGAATGCTGTAGATAGCTTCTGCTTTTATATTAGCGTCGTGCTCCTGCAATGTTGAGAAATAACGTTGTTGAGCTCCCGTTCCACGTGTTGGCGTATAAAAACCTAATTGGTCGGTTTCCGACAAATAATTGATACGGCGGTCTGGTTCATCACCGGTTACATAATTATAGGCAGCAGCCACATTCAACTTCCATGCTGGCGCCAATTGCCAATCTGTATGAAGCTGATTTACAATAAGCAAATTGTCATTGGTCTGTTGACGACGAAGAAAACCTTGATAATGATAGTCTTCAAAACGGGCATTCATTCCTTCATAATCAACCACATATTGATTATTGGCATGAATCATCATGAAGTTATAACCTATATTGTGTTTCTTTTTCCAGGCATAATTCACATTGGCCAATACCATTTGTGTTGTTGTACGGGCATATTTACTACCACTTTGCTCCTGAATAGTATCACCACCTGTATTGGTATTGCGCACCAGCTCATCGGTAAAAGTATTTTGCTGGGAATAATTGGCAAGAAGGAAAAAGCTAAGCGGGTCAGCATTGTCACCTATCAGAAATTTCTTGCCTCCAGAAACTCCATAGCTGTGATTTGGATTAAATCCGACTACAGAAGGATTCAATTGGTTGGCAAAATTGTAAACACTTAAATCATTACCAGGTTGTTGCTTGTTAGCAATGCCCATATAGTTGCTGCCATCCTGCAACAGAAAAGGCTGCGCAACGGTCTGCGTATTTACGCCAAACGAACCTTTTGCCTCAAATTCCTCATCGCCGACCAATTCCTTTGAACGGATATCAATGGCTGCACCAGCTACATCTCCTGTCTGTGAAGCTGCAAACACTTTATTGACCCCTATCGATTGAATCATGTCGGTTTCAAAAAAGGACAAGGCTATATTTTTGTATTCCGGGTCTTCAGAAGGAATCGGGAAACCATTTAACAAGGTTGTATTGTAACGGTCGCCCAATCCACGGACAAACACATTCTTCACTCCATCCTGCTTGCTGATGCCTGACACTTTCTGAACAGCACCTTCAGCATCACCTACTCCTTTTCTCGACAACTCTTTAGCACCAACTGCCTGAGTGGCCAAAACGGCGGTTTTCTGTTCCAGCAACAACATGTTTTCACTCTCTCTGTTTCGACGGGCTACCACCTCAACCGCTCCCAATGCCTGGGCAGCTTCTTCCAACTCAATATTACTTATTATCTCGCCTTCTACCTTGATGTGACGCAATAAACGGCTTTTGTAACTTACATAACGGGCTTCAATATCCACTACCCCATCAGGCACATTCAATTCAAAATTACCATCAAAATCCGTAATTGTTCCTTGGGTAGTCCCCACTATTTGAACAGAAGCGCCTATCAGCGGCTCTTTCGTGTTCTTGTCTACAATGTTTCCTTTTAAAATGCCTGCGTGTACCTCAGCGGCAAACAACGAAGCAATTCCGATAATAAATAACTTGTTCATACTTTTTACCTCATAACTTTTTACGGGTGCAAAAGTAGCTGGGTGATATTACGAGCAAATGGCAAGAATGTGACGATGCATTTACACTGTTGTTACAAATATGTTTCACATGCCTCCCCTAATTATCCTTGGCCAGAAACAGCTGTTATTCACATTATCTGACATAATGTCAGCATAATCAAATGGCATTTTTTTTGAATAATACATGCCGAAAACGATTATAATAATTCATTAATACATATATAATATGGCAAAAGGTAATATTGGGGTAACGAGTGATAACATTTTCCCCGTTATCAAAAAATTCTTGTATAGCGACCACGAAATATTCTTGCGCGAACTGGTATCCAATGCGGTTGATGCTACGCAAAAACTGCGTACACTCGCTTCTGTCAACGAATTCAAAGGCGAATTGGGCGACTTGAAAGTACGGGTTTCCATCGATACAAAAAAAGGCACACTCACTGTGAGCGACCATGGTATCGGCATGACTGCTGAAGAAGTGGACAAATACATTAACCAGATTGCATTCTCAGGAGCGGAAGAATTTGTCAATAAATACAAAGACAACGCACAAGCCATTATCGGACATTTTGGCTTAGGATTCTATTCTGCTTTTATGGTATCCAAAAAGGTGGAAATCTTCTCTCAATCTTACAAGGAAGATGCCCCGGCTGTACATTGGAGCTGTGACGGCAGCCCTGTATATGATATGGAACAAACCATCAAGGCAGAAAGAGGTACGGATATCGTATTGCACATTGACGACGAATGTAAGGAATTCCTCGAAGAAAGCAAAATACTCGGTTTGCTCACCAAATACTGCAAGTTCCTGCCGGTGGAAATTGCTTTCGGCAAGAAAAAGGAATGGAAAGACGGCAAACAAGTGGAAACTGATGAAGACAATATCATCAACAACACCAATCCTGCATGGACACGCAAACCGGCTGATTTGACCGAAGAGGATTACAGCAAGTTCTATCATGAACTCTATCCGATGTCAATGGATGAACCACTTTTCCATATTCATCTGAACGTGGACTATCCGTTCAATCTGACCGGTATTCTTTATTTCCCGCGCATCAAACCCAACATGGATTTGCACAAAAACAAAATCCAGTTGTATTGCAACCAAGTGTTTGTAACGGATTCGGTAGAGAATATTGTACCAGAATATCTGACACTGCTGCATGGTGTTATCGACTCACCTGACATTCCGCTAAACGTATCCCGTTCTTATCTGCAGAGCGATGCTAATGTGAAGAAAATATCTGGTCATATCACCAAGAAGGTAGCTGACCGCTTGGCTGAGATTTTTAAAACAGACCGCCAGCAGTTTGAAGAAAAGTGGGAAGACATCAAACTGTTTATCCAATATGGCATGCTGAGCGACGAGAAATTCTACGAACGTGCTGTCAAATATGCTCTTTTGAGAAACGTAGATAAGAAATACTTCACGTACGAAGAATACAAGACCCTAATTGAAGGCAACCAGAAGGACAAAAACGGTGACCTTATCTATCTCTACGCCAACGATGCAGATGCACAATACGCTTATATCCAACGTGCCAAGGAAAAAGGTTATGACGTATTGCTCATGGATAGCCAACTGGATGTGCACATCATCAGTCAGATGGAACAGAAAAACGAAAAGACCCGCTTCGTAAGAGTGGACAGCGATATCGTGGAGAACCTTATCAAGAAGGAGGATGATCAGAAGGTAACACTGACCGAAGATGAAAAGATGGCACTTGAAGCCGTATTCTCTTCACAACTGCCAACCATCGAAAAGACCAACTTCATTGTCGGTTTTGAAAATGTAAGTGAAGATGCACTGCCTGTATTCCTCACACAAGAAGAATTCATGCGTCGTATGAAAGATATGTCAGCCATGGGTGGCGGCATGATGAGTTTCTATGGTGAAATGCCTGATTCTTACAAACTGGTAGTCAACACGGCTCACCCGCTTATCAAAGACCTGCTCAAGGCAGAAGAAGAAGCGTGTGCTGAAAAAGTGGCACCTATCGCTGAAGCCCTCAAGGCAAAAGAGGCGGAAGAGGCCAAACTGAAAGAAGAGCAAAAGGACAAGAAGAGCGACGAGCTCACAACGGAAGAAAAAGACAAGGCAGAAGCCATTACAAAAGAAGTAGCCAAACTGAAAAAGGATATCAAGGATATTCGTGCTGCCTTTGCTGCCGACAACGCTACCGTTCATCAGCTTATCGACATAGCGCTCTTGGCTAGCAACTTGCTGAAAGGCGAAGCCTTGGCTGCATTCGTTAAACGAAGCGTGGAAGTATTGAAATAAGAAATTAAAATACCTATTCTACTAAAAAAATCAGGTGCTCTCTCAAGGAAAGCACCTGATTTTTTTATTCTCCAATAAAATTGTCGACTAATAACGGAAACTACTACCACCGATAAACTCACGCAACATGGAAGTTGGTGGAATCTCACGCTCTGGAATGGAAATAAAATAGTTCAAGAACTTAATCAAGCGGTGTGCCTCTGTATATTCTTCACAATATTTGGGCACCTCAGCCAGTATCGGTTCAGCATGCCGTTTCAATACAGCCAGCTCAAACAATAAAGCGGAATTGAACATCACATCAGCATTCTCCTGGAATGGGAAAATCCATTTCTCTTCACCACGACGCACACTCGGGGCACGGGCTATCGTTTCACGGGCGGAATAATTTCTGAAACGGTAATCACGGATAATGCGTCGCAACAAACGCGTATCAGTTGTAGGAATCCAGTTGTGGTTATCAATATTGATGGTGGTCAAAGCCGATACATAAATCTTGAAAAAGGCTTCTTTCGGCATATCCGGAATCAAAGCCGGATTCAAAGCATGTATGCCTTCCAAGATGATTACGCCGTCTTTGCTCAACTGCAGTTTATCACCTCTGTAATAGCGTTTACCATCTTCAAAATTGAAAGCCGGCAATTCCACTTCCTTGCCATCTAGCAAATCTTTAAGCTGCTTGTTGAACAAAGGCAAATCCAATGCATTGATATCCTCAAAATCCCAATCACCGTTCTCATCACGCGGTGTATCCTCGCGATTGACAAAATAATTGTCCATTGATATGATTACAGGATTCAAACCATTGACCATCAGCTGGATAGACAAACGCTTGCTAAAAGTGGTCTTACCCGATGAAGAAGGACCTGACACTAAAACAAATTTCGGACGTCCACCTTCACGGTTGGTTATCATATCAGCAATTTGGCTCACTTTCTTCTCTTGCAATGCTTCCGACAACTTAATCATGTTGAAAGCCTGGTTCTTTTTACATGCCACATTAAATTCCCCCACATTGCTCACATGCATCAATTTATTCCAGCTTACAAACTCATTGAACGTACCAAACATCTTGTCCTGACGCACCAATTCCGGCAAACGGTCAGGATGGTGTTTATCTGGCATTCGGAGCAACATGCCGTCATAATAAGGAATCAAATCAAAGACAGTGACATAACCGGTTGAGGGCATCAATACGCCATTATAATAATCAATAAAGTCATCCATACGGAAATAGCGGCAATAAGGATTACCCAAGGTCTCAAACAAAGTTACCTCGCCATCTGTACGTGAGCGGAACAGCTCCTTCACCACCTTGGTTTGCCGCTCTTCACAAATGATGGGCTTGTCTTCCGCTATCAATCGGCACATCTGTTCTTTTATTTCTTTCACCACCTGCTCATCAAATGGTCTGTCCAATTTCCCAAGCGTACAATAATAACCCTTGGAAATCGGGTGTTCAATACGCAATTCCGCATTAGGGTACAAATCATGCACAGCGCGTGACAATACCATACTCAACGTACGCACATAACAACGCATTCCCGATGGGGTACTCGCATCAATAAATTCAACATCCTTAGGCTTATAAATGTAGAAATTCAAATCCTCCGCCTTATAATTCACACGCGCAGCCACCACCGGATAAGGCAGATGTATATCCAGCGCATGATAAATCTCCAACAACGAACTACCCAAAGGAAAATCATGATAGCTTTTGGTATTCTTACAATAAATGGTCACCATTCTGGTGGGCATATTCGTATTTTCCATAAAAATGACTTTTCACAAACTACGCAAAGATAGCGAAAGGCGAGCGCAGAAACAAATGCAAAACGCAGTTTTATAATTTGATTATACCAAGCCGCATCCTAACTTATCTTAAAGATACGAAAAGGCGAAAGCAATACAAAATGGAAACGCATAAAACATTATAATACACATCCTAACAAAACTGTCCTCTTGCTTAATACCAACAAAAATTCGTACATTTGTGCCGTTATTCATTTTATGACGAACTGCAATGAATTATTCATTACTTGATTTTTTTACACTAATCGGTTCGCTCGGATTATTCCTTTATGGAATGAAATTGATGAGCGAAGCACTTCAAAAAGTAGCAGGCGAAAAGCTTAGAAACATTCTCACCGCCATGACAAAAAACAGAGTCATGGGCGTCTTCACCGGAATCCTTATCACGGCCTTAATCCAATCCTCATCGGCCACAACCGTTATGGTTGTCAGTTTTGTCAACGCCGGTTTGCTCACCCTTGTACAGTCCATTACGGTCATTATGGGAGCCAATATCGGTACTACCGTTACGGCATGGATTATTTCGCTTTTCGGATTCAAAGTCAGTATTGCCACCATTGCGGTTCCTCTGATTGCCGTTGCAATACCATTTATTTTCTCCAGCAACAACCATAGAAGATATTGGGGTGAATTCATTATTGGTTTCTCATTGCTTTTCCTCGGACTGGAAGGCCTTAAAACCAATGCACCCGACTTGAACGCCAACCCTGATATGCTGGCCTTCGTCCAGAATTATACGGATATGGGCTACTTGTCAGTATTGCTTTTCCTGTTCATTGGCACTTTGCTCACAGTCATCGTCCAATCATCTTCTGCCACCATGGCCATCACTCTTATCATGTGTGCCAACGGATGGATTCCTTTTGAACTGGCAGCAGCCATGGTTTTGGGTGAAAATATCGGTACTACCATCACAGCAAATATAGCAGCCATTCCGGCAAATGTCTCGGCCAAAAGAGCGGCATTCTCACACCTTATCTTCAATGTATTTGGCGTTATCTGGATGCTCTGCCTGTTTTATCCCTTCACAAGAATGATTGCCTATTTTGTCGGACAGATGGATATGGGTGACCCAAGAGATTTGATTGCATTCTCACAAAGCCTGCCAGCCGAAACCATGAAAGCCATTACAGCAGGGAGCGAACAGCTCTCACCAGAATTGACACAACTGCGCGACCAATACCTCAACTACCAAATCTCTACATCCTACGCTCTTTCGTTGTTCCACACAACCTTCAATATCCTCAATACTTTCATTATGATATGGTTTGTCAAACCAATTGCAAACCTTGTTTCCATCATTATCAAAAAGAAGGAATCAGACGAAGAGTTCCAGCTCAAATACATTTCCACGGGTATGCTTTCCACTTCAGAACTTTCCATTCTTCAAGCATGGAAAGAAATCGGTCTGTATGCTGAACGGACCCAAAGAATGTTTGGAATGGTAAGAGAACTCTACAAAGAGAACAATGAAAATGAATTCGTAAAAATCTATTCCAGAATAGAAAAATATGAAAACATCTGCGACCGTATGGAAATTGAGATTGCCGATTATCTATCAAAAGTAGCCGACGGACGTTTGAGTAATATCAGTAAGCACAAGATACACACCATGTTGCGTATTGTTTCTGAAATTGAAAGTGTGGGCGACAGCTGCTTCAACCTGGCAAGAATCATACAACGCAAAAGAAATGACAAAACTGAATACACCGACTATATCAACGACAACATCGATCTGATGTTCAATCTGGTGGAAGGTGCCATTTACCAAATGACCAATACACTCAAAAGTGACAATTCTTTGGATATGGACGAATTCAACAGATCGGTCAACATTGAAAGTGAAATCAACAATTTCAGAAATCAGCTGAAAAACCAGAACGCAGTCAACGTCAACAACAGAGACTACGATTATCTGGCTAGCGTAACATACATGGACACTATCAACGAGTGCGAAAAAATGGGCGACTATGTCATCAATGTTATGGAAGCACTCAGGGAAGCAGAAAAATAGATGCGGAAATTCTTTTTAATTTGGATGATTGCTCTATGCGCAGGAAATCTGCTTGCGCAAGAACAACGCATTTTTCTCCATACAGGAAACAGTATCACTGGAACTGTCATTGCCCAAAACGAACAGGTAATCATGTTGAAGACCTCAGACGGGCAAACCCTGCAATATCCTGCCAAAGAGATAAAGGCTGTTGTTGACAACACCATCAGAAATGTCAAAACCAGTACAGGAGAAAAATTCAAGGCATATATCGTTAAAGAAAACAGCGAAATCGCAGTTTTCATAACACCGGATGGCCAAATGCTGCAATACCCTATTGCCGCACTGAAAAGCAATGACAACCATGCCCCAGCCGATGACAACACTAAAGCCCCCAATAACCCACTCGGCCTACAATTAGCTATAAAGGCCGGCTCTTCCATCAACGACCCTTCTTTCAATATGGAAGGCAATCTGGTAATTGGCTACAGAAATATCCTGCAACAGAGATTCTTCGTGGGAATTGGAACTGGCTTCATCCTAAAAAACAATGAACAACAGCAGACCCAGTTGCCCTTGTTTATGCGTGTTGAATACCACCCGTTACACCAAAGCAACTGGTCACCTTTTATCGGATTGGACGGAGGCTACATGTTTCAGCTAACTCCCAAACGGCAGGGAGGAGCAATGACTGAATTGTCAGTGGGAGCACGAATGAACTTCGGTAAAAAGCCCAATGCATTACAATTGTCTGTTTATTGCAAAGCCTATCAGGGAAACACAACGATAACTGAATATATTGACAATCAGCCTTTCACAAGAGATGCCAGCGCAACAACCGTTGACTTAGGCGCACGCATTGCCATTCTTTTTTAAAACAAGGTAGGATGGTCTTCGTCAAAACGACGTAAAATGGCATTGATAACCGCCTCACGGATAAATTTACTTTTATTACTGATGCGATATCGTTGGCAATAACGCTCCAAAGCACGCTCCTCCTGCTCATTCAGCACAAAAGTATGGCGATGAACCCTCACAGAAGGACGACGAGGTGATTTGGGTGACTTTGAAGGCATGGATTCTTAAACTAATTCTACCACAAAAGTACAACGATTCAACGAATAATAAAAACAGAAATGGCCAAACACAATGATTTAGGACGTCAAGGTGAAGAATTTGCAGTAAAATACCTTAAAGAAAAAGGATACCTTATCAGAGAAACCAACTGGCGAAACGGTAAACTGGAACTCGACATCATTGCCGAATCAAACCATACACTGGTCATCGTAGAGGTTAAGACACGCCATTCCGACTATATCAGCCACCCGGAGGAGGCCGTTACCCATACCAAAATCAGACACATTGTCAAAGCAACCGACCATTACATCAGAATGCACAATATTGACATGGACATACGCTTTGACATCATCTCACTCGTCAAACACCAAAACACATTCAGAATCGAACACATAGAAGATGCATTTATCGCACCAATTGACTGAACATCACACAAAATCACTATTGCGACAACCAACATTTTTTCATAGCTTTGCATGCTTCAAACAAAAAGCATGGCAGGTATGGAAAACAAAACAATTAAAAGAGCATTAATCTCTGTGTATCACAAAGATAATCTCGAGCTGATTCTGGAAAAGCTACATGAAGAAGGAGTGGAAATTCTTTCCACAGGCGGAACGCAACAATTCATAGAATCACTCAACATCCCTTGTAAAGCGGTTGAAGACCTTACCTCCTATCCATCCATACTCGGTGGAAGAGTTAAGACTTTGCATCCGAAAGTATTTGGGGGCATTTTGTGCAGAAGAGACAATACAAACGACCAACAGCAGATAGAACAATACGAAATTCCTGAAATTGACCTCGTTATTGTTGACCTTTATCCTTTCGAGGATACAGTGGCCAGTGGCGCGTCTCACCAGGATATTATCGAAAAAATCGACATAGGAGGCATTTCACTCATCAGAGCGGCTGCCAAAAACTATAAAGACGTGCTGATTGTAGCATCCAAACAACAATACCAACCGCTGTTGAACATCCTCAATGACAAAGGTGCTGAATCTTCTTTGGACGAAAGATTATGGTTTGCCAAAGAGGCATTTGCCGTTTCTTCACAATACGACTCTGCTATCTTCAATTATTTTGACGCCGACAACAAAAGCGCTTTCAGAATGGCTGCCAACGGTTCAAAGACATTGAGATATGGAGAGAATCCTCACCAAAAGGGCTTTTTCTTCGGCAATTTCGATGAGATGTTCGAACAATTGCACGGCAAGGAAATCTCTTACAACAATCTGCTTGACATTGACGCAGCTGTCAATCTGATCAACGACTTCGATGATATTACTGTAGCTATCCTCAAACACAACAATGCATGCGGACTGGCATCCAGAAGCAACCTGACGCAAGCATGGAAGGATGCACTGGCAGGTGACCCGGTTTCTGCATTTGGAGGCATCATCATTGCCAACGCAGTTATTGACAAGGCCACTGCCGAAGAAATCAATAAAATATTCTTTGAAGTAATCATTGCACCTGATTATGACATCGATGCACTGGAAATATTGACAACTAAGAAGAACCGCATTATCTTGATTCAAAAGCAAAACAACAAAAGCAAATTGCAATTCCGCTCGTTGCTCAATGGTGTGCTTGTACAGGATAGAGACCTGAAAACGGAAACCCCAGAAGAACTGACACCTGTTACCAACAAACAGGCTACACCACAGGAAATCGAAGACATGCTCTTTGCCAATATCATTGTCAAACATTCCAAGTCCAACGCTATTGTTTTAGCGAAGAACAAACAGCTTTGCGCCAGCGGTGTGGGACAAACTTCGCGTGTTGACGCACTCAAACAGGCTATCGAGAAGGCACACAGCTTCAACTTCGACCTGCAGGGAGCAGTAATGGCAAGCGATGCCTTCTTCCCATTCCCTGATTGCGTGGAATTGGCTGCCAATGCGGGTATCACGGCTGTTATCCAACCGGGCGGCTCTATCAACGACCAAAAGTCCATTGACATGTGCAACGAAAAGAATGTGGCAATGGTAACTACTGGTTTCAGACATTTCAAACATTAGAATAACTACATTAAAACGAACTATACAAAATGGGACTATTTTCTTTTACACAAGAAATCGCAATTGACCTTGGTACGGCAAATACCATCATCATTTGCGATGATAAAATTGTTGTTGACGAGCCTTCTGTTGTGGCGCTCGACAGCAAGCACGATGACAAGTTGTTTGCAATCGGAAAGAAAGCACGACAGATGATTGGCCGTGAACCATCCGGTATCCGTACGGTTCGCCCCTTGAGAGATGGTGTGATTGCCGATTTCTATGCTTGCGAAATGATGATGAGAGGCATGATCAAAATGATCCCCAACAAGAACAAATTGTTCACCCCTTCACTGAAAATGGTAGTCTGCATCCCTTCCGGCAGTACAGAAGTGGAAATCCGTGCTGTGCGTGACTCTTCCGAACATGCTGGTGGCCGTGAAGTCTATATGATTTACGAACCGATGGCGGCTGCTATCGGTATCGGTATTGACGTGGAAGCCCCGCAAGGCTGTATGATTGTCGATATAGGTGGTGGTACTACGGAAATTGCCGTTATTTCACTGGGTGGTATCGTTTCCAACAAGTCCATCAAGATTGCCGGTGACGACCTCAACGATGATATCGTAGAATACATGGGCCGTATGCACAATATGCGTGTAGCTGAACCGACTGCCGAGCAAATCAAGATTCACGTAGGCTCTGCATTGACCGATTTGGAAGACGCTCCGGAAGATTACATTGTGAAAGGTCCTAACCGTATGACGGCCCTGCCAATGGAAGTGCCTGTTTCCTATCAGGAAATTGCACACTGTCTGGAAAAATCAATCGCTAAAATCGAAAACGCTATCCTTAGCGCATTGGAACAGACACCCCCTGAGCTATATGCCGATATTGTGGACAGAGGTATTTTTCTGGCAGGTGGTGGTGCTTTGCTGCGTGGATTGGACAAACGTCTCACCAACAAAATCAATATTCCGTTCCATGTGGCTGACGACCCATTGAGAGCTGTGGCAAGAGGAACAGGTATTGCACTTAAAAACGTAGACAAACTGTCATTCCTCATTCGATAGGAAACGCTACATTTCTTTACTTGATACAAGAACCCTATCATTTTCCAAATGGAATCTGGTAGGGTTCTTTCCTTTTATCTTTCTATGATAAGTAACACGCTATTTTCCATCGCTGATGGAATTCTGCGCGGCCTCTCTTATTTGTGATATACACCCATCTATTTTCTCCTTCTCGTTCTGCCAATCAACACTAAATCCCAGCATTCCATTTTCAGCTATGAACTTCTTTTTCGGTTTTATTCCTTTAAATGCATCTGCATCCGAAGAATAGACCAACTCTCCGTTTTTATTGAACAGCAATATTCGGGCAGGGTCTTTGCCTTGTTTTGATGTACTTACACCCAACTCTTCCATAAACCGCACGTATTTATTCCTTTCCTTTGCGTCATTTTTCAGAATTCTATAAAGGGCAAAAGGTGTCTTCCGTCCTCTCAATTCCGGGTCATACAATTGGTCGCTAATGATATAGGTTGCAATCTCATCGTCTGTCTCCCTCACTAAAGTTCTTAGCCAATTGACAGCAATGGTGGCAGTTTCACGTGGTTCCAAAACCACACAAAATTCTGTACCCAAATCTTTGGACATTTCATAATAACGCGGCAACAGCAGGCTACTAAAAGCATTATAGGTCAGATAATCATAAGGTAGCATGCATACCATCGTATAATCTTTACCTGCTTCACGAACGATAGTCTGTACATCTTCTACATCCACCCCTGTAAGCACAGGACGTTTATACGCATCTATCAATTTTTGAACTTCTGTCCCTTCACATTTCTTGCCACACACCGAAACTTCTTGTCCAACTTTCCTCGCATTTGCTTCCAATACCTTGTCAATATCCTTGCCCATTTGTGTAACATAAGCTTTGGCTGTACGCTTGAAACGATTCTTCTCTTCGTCCTTGTAACTCTTGACCATTTGCTTACGTTCCTCTATGGCTTCTTTTGTATCGGTAATTCCTGTATTGGTCATATATACCAAATTTCCCTGCTTATTCATTATAGCTCCACCTGTATACCACTCATTCTTTTCCAAAGGAGGCAAACAATCTTTTGCCAAACGGCTACGCAACTGTGTAAGTTTATCTCTATCCCACAAGGATGCATTGGGATTATTCAATGAATCGCTCAACATGAAGACAGCAATATCAGCATCTACATCACTAATTTCGCTTCGGACAAAATTGGTATTTAAATAGTCCGATTCAGCACAAGTTATAATAGCATAAAATGCCATTCCCTTCTTTTGAGCATATGCGTATTCATAAGCAATATATTCACTACTACAATCATTAAACAGTCCAAAATAAGTATAATCTGTCGGTGCGTGACGTGCCAGACATCTCATCCCTTCTATGCCAATAGTCGGTAAATCATTTCCTTCACTTACTCCAAAGGAACATTGTTTCGTCTGACCGAAACTAAGAAACACAGCACAAATGGCTGAAACTAATAGAAATAATCTTGATTTCTTCATAAGTAAAAGAATTAATAAGTGAATGTTAGTTTGACAAAAATATAGGTACAAGAATCCTTTATCCAATTCTACATTTGTTATCCGCTATATATGTGTATTAAACCAATAGTACACAACAAACATACAATATCATATCTAAATATACAAGAAGTAAATTATTAAATTAACATTTGACAACAAAAAGAAAATTCCTTTATAGGTATAATAGAGAAAAAAGAATCGATGATAAAAACCTCTGCAATAATTACATAAAAGCATAAGAGGCTATATGTCTTTATGTTTTAACAACTGAAAGATAGCTATAACTGCCCCGCTTCCACCAAAGTGATAATCCGTTCGACAATCTTATCCTCTGCATTCATCTCGGCATCAAACTGGACCTTCAAGTCATTACCGAACAATTTGGCTATTCCCTGCCAAAAGAAAGCGACAAACCCGCCTTTGTAATATTTTATCACTTCATAAGAAGTCTGATTACACTCTCTGTCCACCAATTTCATCAGCATAAACCCTTGACGGGCGGTCATCCCTCTAAAGGATTTCTCATATTTCCGAAACAACTGACGCTCATATTTCCGCATATAGGCTTTCTGCTCCTTGTCATCACCAATGGTCAATAAAATGGAATCCGTCTTGTGCATCTCATAGGCTATCAACTTGGCATAGGGTAAGGTCTTTTTTACATCACGTACCGTCCGCCAATAAAAACGCTCCTGACGCTTGTTCTTGAAACGCATGGGAGGATAAACATACAATTCGCGCAAAAATACCATACCTACTGTATCTGTTCCATTTACCTGAGCAATCACAGTTACTTCATCAGCCCGAAGAGCGGAAAACGGAACGACAAACAGAAACAACAATATGTACAAGGCCTTACGCATGACTTGCCTATTTTGACAAAACAAAACAAAATAATATCTTTGTTAATCCAAACTACAGATAATATAAATCGCCAACAAATGTATGAAAAAAATCATTAGTAATATCCTTCTGCTTCTAACTTGTCATACATGGTTAATGGCGCAAATCAATAACATCATCCCTTCTGCACCCTCCATTGCCAACACACCTACTGCTCGCACTGACCAGTGGAGTGCATTTGCCAACCCTGCATCGCTCACTGAAAACAAACGATTCTACTTTGCCTTTACCTATGAAAACAAATATCTGCTGGCAGAACTCTCCGGCAAAACGGCACAAGCTGCCTACTGCAATCCATGGGTAAACGTGGGTATTGCCTTTACTCATTTCGGCTACAAGCAATACAGCGACATAATGGCCGGCATCTGCCTCTCACACGATTTCAGCGGAAAGTTTTCCATAGGACTGCAAGGCAATTATTATGCCGCATATTTCGGACCGGAAACGGGTTATGTCTATACCATCTTTCCGCAAGTGGGGGCTACCGTCCACATCACCCCTACACTCTGTCTGGGCTTCCATGCTTTCAATCCGTTTATCCAGCAACTGAAAGGAGAATTTGTCAACAAACAGATTCCTGCTGTGTTTAGCTTGGGTTCGGAATGGCGCTTTTATAACCGTTTCAACTGGCTCGTTCAGATTGACAAGGAGGTGCAGAGCCCTTTTCGGGTGGCTACAGGATTTGAATACCAAGCCATCAAGGAATTGGGTGTAAAAATTGGAGGATATGCCTCCACCTATTTCGTGCCCTGTTTTGGTATCAACCTGAATTTCAGCGGATGGAGGTTTGACATCAATTGCGAACTCAACCCTCTATTGGGTGTAAATACATTGGGTAGTGTCAGCTTTGCTATATGATGGGTAAAGTACTTTACATACTCACAGCACTGCTAATGGTTTTCCAACTGTCGGCACAACCACAGTCTGACGAGGTGGAACGTATCATCAATGACATCTATTACCAACTGGACGAAGAGGGTAAAGACATTCCCGAATACGAACAACTCTACGAGGGGCTGCTCCACTATACCCAACAACCTGTCAACCTAAACCATACAAACAGACAAGAACTGCAACAGCTCTATTTTCTCTCCGATTTGCAAATTGAAAACATACTCTATCACATTTACCAATACGGACCACTGGAAAGCATCTATGAACTACGCCTGATTGATGGACTCGAAGACTATGACATCAGAAACCTGCTGCCTTTTGTCTATGTGGGGGAACATCAGGAGCAAAAGGAGCTGTTTCATCCGAAAGAATTGTATTATTACGGCAAACACCAACTGCTGTTGCGAATGGACAAAGGGCTGGAAACCAAAGAAGGCTACCGCTTTTTGCCGGAAGAGGACGAAGCCCAATTCAACAGCAACGAAGGATATAAAGGCGACCCATTCTATGCTTCTATTCGCTATCAATATACCTTTAAGGACAAATTGAACATTGGCCTCCGCATGGAAAAGGATGCAGGAGAACAATTTTGGGGCGACTATAACAAAGGATTTGACTCTTATGGAGGATATGTACAAATCGACAAACTGAAATGGTGTAAGCGTATTATAATAGGCGATTTCAAAGCCAATTTTGGTAATGGACTTGTCATGAACACGGATTTCGGTTTCGGAAAATCGGCTGATGTGCTCAACACGACACCGCGTTCACAAGGCATACGTAAAACGAATTCTACTGACGAATATAATTTTTTCAGAGGGGTAGGGGGCAGCTTCCAATGGAACCGCTGGGAGGCAAATGTATTCTATTCCATCAGGCGGCTGGATGCTGACACAACCGGCGGCTACATACATTCCATCTACACAACTGGACTGCACCGCACAGACAACGAATATGCCAAACGGAATACAGTGTGGCAACAGGTAATAGGCGCCAATATGCTCTACAGGCAACGCTCTTGGAAGGTGGGGCTAAGCATGGCAGCCACCCTGTTCAATAAACCGATAATCCCCCAACCGACACTTTACAACACGAATTATTTTTCGGGAAAACACCAACTGACGGTAGGCACGGACTATCAATGGAGAATCAAAAGGTTCTTCCTGTTTGGCGAAACAGCATTGACGCAGCAATTGGGTTGGGCCACATTAAACGGAGTGAAATTCTATCCCATTCCAGAATTGGGCCTGGTGACGCTCCAACGCTATTATTCAGGCAAATTCGACAGTTTTTTTGCTCAATCATTTTCTGAAACATCGGCACTCAGCAATGAAAAGGGCATCTACATCGGCATAGAGGCCATTCCGGGGCGATTCTGGCGCATTGCAGCCTATGCCGATACCTATTCCTTCCCATTCCCGAAATATGGCATAAACAAGCCTTCTACAGGATTTGATTACTTGCTGCAAGCGGAATATACGCCCAAAACAACCATCAAATTGGTCAGCCGACTGAAATGGGAAGAGAAAATGACTAATTATACAGGCACGCAACTGGTTGTTCCGCTCGACAAGACCTCCGCCCGTTGCCAATTTTTTTACCAATCGGGCCACCTTAGTTTCAAAACTACCATGGAGGGCAATCTTGCGAAAAAGGGAAGCGATGATTTCACTTTCGGCTATCAACTTGCTCAAGACATCACCTACCGCAACGAAAATTTTCCGCTGAGCGGCAATATCCGCCTGCAGATGTTCCATGCCGACACGTACGACAACCGCATCTATAGCTATGAAAACGATGTACTTTATGCCTTTTCCATCCCCATGCTCACAGGCAGCGGTTGCCGCTATTACATCAATCTGCGTTACGACTTGTTTCAAACGCTCACGCTTTGGCTCAAAATGGCACAAACCATCTATGCCGACGGACGCGAAACAGTGGGAACTGGCCATGAAGAAAGAAGCGGAAACCGTAAAACCGATTTCCGCCTCCTCATTCGCTATAAATTTTGAAAGTCTATTTTCCTAAAGTATAATGAATGATTTGTTTTTATCATTGATACAACCCCATTTACTGCCATTGTATACAGGGGCCAATCCGTCCATATAATCACCCACTTCATCATAGATTTCGGGAATAACGGTCTTACCCGACTTATTGATAAAACCATATTGCTCGCCCTTCAACGAAGCAGCACACAAACCTCCATGCATGTCGCCCAAACTTTCATAAATGGGTTGAACGGCATAGTCCAGCTTCTTGTTGAGCAAGCCTTCTTTTCCTGACAATGAAAATACGGCATAATCATTATAGAACAACTCAGCATTGTCAAATGACATTCCGCTCTTTACATTTCCTTTTTTGTCTATAAAAAATACATTCTGACCGCTTCTTACCAAAGCCAAACCACAGGAATAAGTAGATGCCTCATCATAGATAGCCTAAATTTTCATTTCGCCTTTTTTATTGATGTAGCCCCATTTTCCCATGCTTTCACTATAAGCTGGCCATAACTCGGTGGTATCTGTCATTGGGTTCATATCCTTGCTGCAACCAACCAAAGCAAAGAACAATAGACTGAATAACCACAAATAATTAGACTTTTTCATCGCAATATATTTTTAAAATAACTGGACAAATATACTACCATTTTTCAATAAAAAAACTGTGCCATTACTATATGCATAATGACACAGTTCAAAAATACTAACTATTAAATTATTCTATCCGCAGTGGAAGTATTGTTCTACCAATGCCAACAGTTTAGCTTCATCGTTTTGCAGGCTTGCATACAATCCCTTGTCGTTCATGGCACGCAAGTTACGAATCATACCGTCAATAGCACGCGGATTGAACACGCTTTTTTCTTCAAACATACCACGTTGTTTTTCCAGCCAGTCGCCTGATTCTACACAGCAGGTTGGCAATTGTTCCAAACCAGCCAACAAAGCTTTGTTCTTTTCACTGTGAATGTCGCCGTCCACATAGGTGTTCTTGGCTATTTCCAAAGCGTCGGCACGTTCCAATCCTATGCGGCATGCCACACACAATCCGGCCATCAAGAAGTATAGGTCAGCCGAACCGTCCGGAGAACGCATTTCAACGGTCTGTTTTTGGGTGGTGTCAAAACGTTCTGGTTTTTCAAGCGGATTGGCTGCGGCACACATATCCACATCTGATGTCCAACCGAGTGGTACGCGAACCAATACAGAGCGGTTTCTGTCGCCCCAGCATACGTTGGTTGGCGCTTCCTGATGAGGTACCAAACGGAAATAGGATGTCGGATTGCGGTTGCCAAATGCGGTAATGGAGGGAGCCAGCAGCATCATGCCGCCAATAGCCTTGCGGGCTGCTTCCGACAATACACCGTTTTCTATCATGCAATTCTTGCCGTCTTTCATCAAACGCATGTGGATATGAAGTCCCGAACCGGCCTTGCCCACAGTGATTTTAGGAGCGAAAGTGATGTCCAATCCCTGTTGGTAAGCCAGATTGCGGATAACCCATTTGGCCAAAGTCAACTGGTCGGCAGCGCTCTCTACCGGATTAGGCAAAAACTCTATTTCATTCTGCTCATATATTTTGCCGTTCAGCTTGAAGTTTCCCACTTCTGAATGTCCGTATTTGATTTGCCCGCCGGCGTTGGCTATATAGGCCATACACATCTTGCGGAATTCATTGAATTTTGCATAAGGCCCTGATTCATGATAACCGCGTTGATTGGTGGCGGGAAACATTTCGTCGTCATCGGCTATCACATAATATTCCAATTCACCCATAGCTTCAAAAGTCAGTCCGGTCGATTCGGTAAAGGCTTCCGCTGCACGGTGAAGAGTATATTCAGGTGAACCGCCGAAAGGCTTGCCCTCCTTGTCAAAGAAGGCACACAACATACACAAAGTTGGTATTTCGGCAAACGGGTCAAGAAATGCCGTACGGAAACGTGGCAATACATAAAGGTCGCTGTTGCCTGCCTCTACATAAGAAGGGAAAAGGCTCGAACCATCCACACGTTCACCACAAGTAAGAATAGTCTCCAGATAGGCCAGATTGTTTACCACAAAATTCAAGGTCTTTACACGACCGCCTTCTGCCGGATACATAAAGTTGACCATGGTAATTTCCTGTTCCGTGATGTAACGGATAATGTCTTCCTTGGTAAATTGTGCAGCCGGTTTTTTCAGATAGGCCACAACCTGGTTAGGGTTCAATTCGATTTCTTTGTTCATGATATTATTATTTTAAGGTCTTGTGTTTTTCTGAATTATGCCGCAAACATAATAAAAATTGTCGGATTGTACCAAATAGAACAATCCGACAATAGGAAATATTGGAATATTAACGATTTAACGCACTTACAAACTGTAAGTTTCCACTTCTTAATACACTATTTTTTCAGCCTGTGCATGGGCATCGGCAAATACGGCTTTGATAATATACACGCCGTTGCTGGCTGCCACTGGCAACTGGAACGATACATGGTCTTGGTTGCCGGCCATGTGGCGATAAACCAAAGCACCACGCACATCATATACAGACACAGCCACTATGGCCGCTCCAGCGTCTATGCTTACATTGCCGTCAGGAGCCACATTCAGTTTCCAATCTACCAACACCGGATTCCTATAGCCTGTTTCAGGCAATTCAGGGTCTTCCTTGGCAGTAATGCTTTCCAGATAGATTTCCAGATTCGAATAGCCGTTTTCCGTAATGGCAGCTCCATCTATGGAATCATTCGGATTGAGTCCGTTTTCAGTTTCCCATTCATCGGGTATTCCGTCATTGTCTGTATCGGTCGGCAACACTTCTCCTTCTTCCATCGACAAATCGGGCCATGCAGTCCAGTCTTCACCTGCACCGGCTGGTTTCAGGTCGTTTTGCGAATCGATTACTCCCAAATAGGTCGGACTGAAACTACCATGGAAAATGGGCTCACGTTTTCCAGCTGCTTCTGCCAATATACGCACATCCACTTCATCACGGCGTGGCAACAGGCATCCCGCATTGGCTATCACCTGTTCATAGGCAGTAGCTGCATCATCCAAGGCTATCAAACCGCTCATCGTGCTCAGGTCGGTATAGTAGGCTTCAAAGTTCTGCTGGTTGGCACCAAACTGTATGTCCAATGCCTTTTGGCTGCTGGTGGTGGCTGCATTATACCAATTGTCAGCATTGATAGTGGAATAGTCGCCTTGGAATTTGTCTTGGCTGGTCTGTGCGGCATTGCTGAAATGGTGTTCGTTTTCTTCCATCACATTGCCCGTTACATACCACTTGCTGAACTTTCCTGATGAGGCACCCGTATTGCTAATGCGGGCAAAATAGCGGTAACCGCCTGCTGCGGCATCTGTAGCCGGACCGGGTTTGTAATAATTGTTCACCAAATGGTTGTGCACATAAGCGCCGGTAATGATTTCAAGGGTATCCTTTATCACCTTGTTGTTTTCGTCATACACGGGGTTGCCTTCGCTGTCTACACGGTTTTTTATTACATAAAGCGAATCCGGTGCGTCCAGCTCGCCGCCATATACAGCTTCTTTCTTTCCCCAGTTGTAAATCACGTTATTGGCTATCTCCGTATCCACAAACTGGTCATGTGCGCCAAAGTCGGTGCTATGGTCACGGGCTCCGTTCAAACGCGGGCTGCGGCTCACGCAATGTGCAAACAGATTATGGTGGAACGATGAATGTTCTCCTCCCCATTGCGAACCATATCCGCGCTGGCCTTTCTTATGGCGTGAATAATAAAGCGGCTCGCTCACAATACACCATTGCACAGTAGTGGAATCGTTGTCATACATGGTCACATTTTCTTCCATTGACCAACTGAACGAACAGTGGTCCAATATCACATGCTTCACGTTCTCAATATCCAAAGCACTGTAATTGCTGTCAGCCTCGTCTCCAGCACGGAAACGCACATGGCGGATAATCACATTGGAAGCAGATACATAAATATTGGCGCCCGATATACAGATACCTCCACCCGGTGCCGATTGTCCCAATATGCTCACATTCGGATGTTTGAATTTCAGCTTGCTGGTCAGTTTGATGGTACCGCAGGTTCTGAACAATATCGTACGGGGCGTATCATCACCCGTATGCAAAGCCCAGCGGAGCGTTCCCTCCACCAAATTGTCGTCCGTACAGTCATCCAATCGGGTTACAAAATACACTTTACTTCCGCGCTCGTCTATTGCACGGCCGCCGGTGGCAAACTGCCCCCAACCTTCTGCACCTGGAAAAGCAGGCACTTCTGCCGCCTGACCCAATGCACACAATTGCGTTGCAACAAATAATATTGCTGCCAATACTGATTTTCTATTCATGGTTTTATGTCTTGTTTTCTCGGTTGCAATATTACATCAATTCTCCCTCAACGAGGTGGATTAATTGATACTTATATAACCACAAATCGTACATTTCACGCTTTTTCCGCTGAAATATTTCCTTTCATCTCCTGATTTCCATTTTAGCAAAATGTACTTAATGCAGCGTTTTTTCCTGCAAAATGTCAATTCAATCCCTATGCTCTAATTCTGCCGCTCCAATATAGTCATCATGCAGAACCCGTGCAGACTCTATGCTAAAACATTTTGCTATCCATCACCACATTTTGCTTACATTTTGTATAAATCTTACTTATCTTCCATCAACACGCTAGACATAAAATTTTGCGCTACCGCTTCTTTGCTGTACTTTTGCAGAAAATTCAATGCAATATGGAACTTCAGATTACCTCACTCGATACAATACACGAAACTGCCAAACAATTCATCCAACTCATCGACCAGCGGAAAGTTTTCGCTTTCAATGGCAGCATGGGTGCAGGAAAAACTACCTTTATCAAGGCACTCTGCGAAGAGCTAAAGGTAATCGACATTGTCAATAGCCCCACTTTTGCCATTGTCAATGAATACGAAACGGAAGACCATTCCATCATCTACCATTTCGATTGCTATCGCCTCAACAACCTCCGCGAAGCCTACGACCTCGGTGCGGAAGAATACCTCTACAGCGGAAACCTCTGCTTCATCGAATGGCCCGAAAACATCGAATCGCTGCTTCCCGAAAATACCCGTTACGTACACATCACTGAAAACAATGACGGAACCAGAACCCTACGCATCGACGACTGACAACCCATTTTTTAATTTTGTCATTTCGTACTTGGTTTAAAATACCTTCCTTCCTGTCATTCCGTACTAATACGGAATTCAGATACATAATTACCTTTATCAAACTGTCATTTATCCAACATTTCCCCGTGCTAACTATCTTTTTGTAGAGATAATTATGTTTTTTAATATATACTTGCTTATTTACAAATAATCCATATATTTGCCAACGTAGTTATTTTACTGTTAGCTTTAAAACTAGTTTAATCATTAAAATAATACCTTATGAAAAAATCATTTTTACTCTTTTTTGTTCTACTGTTTTCGTTAACCACAGCTTTTGCTGAAACAAAGGAAGAACGAAAACAGCATCCTCATGAATTGCGCATAGATATTGGTGACGATTTTCTTAATAAATGGTGGATGGAATCAGGAAATGGTTACAATAAAACAAATGATTGGAGTACAGGTCATCTTTCCGTTGAATACCAATACCGCATTAACCATTGGTTTGGCGTGGGAGCCATGTATGACGTTAATGTCAGCCACGATTCATGGGAATATAGTTCTCTCGACAGCCAATTGGAAGATTAAGGTTCCTATATGAGCCAATCACATTTTATCATGGCTTCTACAAGATTTACCTATTACAATTCAAAATGGGTAAACCTCTATGCAGGTATAGCTGTCGGATTGGTTATCAGACAATCGGATGATTATTACGATGATTTTTATACGTACGTACCTGAATTTTTAGGATGTGAATTTGCCGGAAACATAACACTTTTCGGTATCTCCGTCGGCAGGCAACATTGGTTCGGTGCTTTCGAACTGGGTGGACTCTACCGTACATTCCAAGGAACAGACCGACTGATAAACTTTTCTGTAGGTTATCGCTTCTAAAGCATATACCTATTCATAAAAAAATAGTCCAACTATAAGCAAAAAACATAGTTGGACTATTTTGTGCTCATACACGTCATCCCGTACTCAATACGGAATATAGGAGCTCGGCTTATTGCCAAGAATAAAAAATACTGCCCACTCCTATAACATATCACTCAATAAAGAATATAAACTATTCATTACTACTGGAAAGTTTTCTCCTCCACTGTCACCATCTTATACAGCTTGTCATTTCTGCGGATCAGTTCAGGGGTTTTCATCGAAAAATAAACACCCTTTTCCACTTTCTCCACTGGCTTCAAATCCACCCGAACTTCATCAACAGTTCCCTCAAGTACTCCTGTTGTTTCACCGGTAATCAGATACTCATCACCTACTGACAAGGATTGTGATTCCAATAAAAATTCGGCTACACCTATCTTCTGGAAATAATTTGTACACTTACCCACATACACTTTCCGTTTCGTGGCTGACGAACCATAGTGCATAGTCCATTCACCTAAACGCTGACCCAAATAATAGCCATTCCAGAATCCTCGGTTAAATACGGTTTTCAAGCGTTCGTCCCATCCTGCTATTTTTTCTTCACTGAAACTTCCGTCCATATAGGCTTCCACTGCTTCTCTATAGCAATTGACCACTGTCTTTACATATTCCGCCCCCCGTGCGCGACCTTCTATCTTGAACACTCTCACACCAGCATCCAGCATCTTGTTCATAAAATGGATGGTCTTCAAGTCCTTGGGCGACATGATGTACTGGTTATCTATTTCCAATTCTATTTCCAACTCCTTGTCACGCACTTCATAGGCCCGCCTACACACTTGCATGCAAGCACCACGATTGGCCGATGCATTATGTTCATGCAAACTCAAATAACACTTGCCAGATACGGCCATACACAAGGCACCATGACAAAACATCTCTATACGCACCAGTTCACCATTTCTGCCCCTTATGTCTTCTTCCACTATGGCTTTATGGATGGCTGCTACCTGGTCCAAATTCAATTCACGCGCCAACACTACCACATCGGCAAACTGGGCATAAAAACGCAAGGCTTCTACATTGGAAATGTTCAATTGTGTTGATAGGTGCACTTCCACTCCCTGACTCACGGCATACATCATCACCGCCACATCAGCGGCTATAATGGCGCTTACGCCGGCTGCTTTCGCATGGTCCACTATCTCGCGCATCAATGCCAGGTCATTGTCATAAATCACTGTATTGATGGTCAAATAGGTCTTTATACCATGTTCTTTGCAGCGCTCCACTATTTTATGCAAATCCTCTGTCGTGAAATTGTTCGACGACCGGCTGCGCATATTCAGGTTCTCTATGCCGAAATACACCGAATCTGCTTTGGCTTGTATGGCAGCACTCAGGCTTTCCCAGCTTCCTGCCGGTGCCATTATTTCTATATCACTTCTTTTTATCATATCCAACTGTACTTGTCAAATGCTTCTCTTACTGTTTTCAATCCTTTTTCCGTCAAATGATAGGCACAAATATTCCACAACGACAGGAAAAATCCTTTCTTATCCCTTTCCGATGAAAATTCATTATTGGCCAAACCAATGGAAAATGCACACCAGCTCGACATGTGTACCCAAATGTTTTTCACCACTAAGTCATAATTGTGTTCCTCTTTGTCAAACGGATACAGATAACCTTCCTTTATCATCAATTCCAGCGACTGCCGCATATTTTCCATGCGCTCATTCACAAAGGCTATGGTCGTTTCCCTGTATTTAGGATAGGTCAGAAAAAACAGATAGAAATTGGAAAAGATGAAGATATATTTCACCTGCAAGGTATAGATATCATTGAAATAGTCCATAATGGACGACAATTGCAAATGATTCTTCCGATTGATTTCTTCCAAATCATTCATCAATCTGTCCACTATTTCATCCATCAGATTGTCCCATTTCGGAAAATGATAGGTAAAATTACCCACACTGATATCCAAATTATTGGCTATGTCGCGTACCGTCACATTCTGCAAACCTCTTGCATTCAGCAATGATATGGACATGTCAACTATTTTATCCCTTGTACTACGTATTCTCGCCATCATTTATCCAATTTTTGCCCAAAAGTAAACCAAATTGTTCAGATGGGCAAATCTATTGAACCATAATGATTTAACCTAACTCTTTTACTGCTTTTTCCAGTTGTCAACACCAATTGTTCATAAATCACTCAAAGAAAATGATAACTTAATTTGCATTTTCGGAAAACTGTCGCTCTAAAAAACTTTTCTGTTCCTCCAAATCTTTTACCCCATTTTTTATCCAAAAATATAAGGTTGTTTTTACACGGATTCACCTGCTATTTCACAGCCTCTTTTATCAACTTCAAGGTTTTCAACAGCTTGTTAATAACGTCCATAGATGCAAGAAAATCAAGATTATAAGAAAAAATAGATTGTTGAATACTGCTTATACGGAAATGATAAGCTATATTTGCAAGGAAAATGGGAAAGACTTATCAACGCTTTCAACAGGCCATTATAATCAGAATAAATTTTTAAATCGATATTTTTTATATTGCTAAGCTCATAACAATGGAAAAGGAAACTCTTAAAGCGGAAATCAAAAGGTTGGCCAAAGAAAAGAATGCGGTCATCATGGTGCACTACTACCAGCAGGACGATATTCAGGATGTGGCCGATGTGATTGGCGATAGCTTGGCGTTGGCACAAAAGGCGGCTGACACTCAGGCTGACATCATTGTTTTGTGCGGGGTGCATTTTATGGGCGAAACGGCCAAAATCATCTGTCCCGACAAAAAGGTGCTGGTGCCCGACATGAATGCCGGATGCTCACTGGCCGACAGCTGTCCCGCCGATGAGTTTGAACGCTTTGTCAAAGAACACCCTGACCACATGGTTGTGTCTTATGTCAATACTTCTGCCAGTGTGAAGGCGCTCACCGATGTGGTGGTCACCAGTTCCAATGCCAGAAAAATCATTGAAATGATTCCCGAAGATACGAAAATCATTTTCGGACCTGACCGTAATCTCGGAAATTATATCAACAGCACCACTGGCCGCAACATGTTATTATGGAATGGCGCATGCCATGTACACGAGCAATTCTCTGTTGAAAAACTGGTGGAACTGAAAAAGCAGTATCCGTCCGCCAAGGTATTGGCCCATCCGGAATGTAAGTCGGTCATCCTTCAATTGGCCGATGTGGTGGGTTCTACTCAGGCTTTGCTTAACTATGCCACTCAATCCGATGCTACGGAATTTTTGGTGGTTACAGAAAGCGGTATCTTGCACGAAATGAAGCGCAAAAATCCTGGCAAGACTTTTATTCCTGTTCCGCCGGCCGATAGTACTTGTGCATGCAATGAATGTAATTTCATGCGGCTCAATACATTGGAAAAACTTTACGATTGCCTGCTGCATGAATCCAATGAAATTCATGTGGATGAAGCTATTAGGGAAAAGGCTTTGAAACCTATTCTGAAAATGCTTGAAATGAGCAAATAACCATCATACTTGAAAAACACAAACGAAAAAATGAAAAACAAGATTATTTCACCGTCGCTTTTATCGGCCGATTTTGGTCGTTTGAATGAAGCGTGCGACATGATTAACGCCAGTAATGCCGAGTGGCTGCACATCGATGTGATGGACGGGGTGTTTGTACCCAACATTTCTTTTGGTTTCCCGGTTATGAAGGCGGTACAGAAACGTTGCACCAAGCCGCTAGATGTGCACCTAATGATTGTGCATCCGGAAAAATATGTGGAACGTTTTGTCGATGCGGGTGCCTATTCAGTTGGTTTCCATTTGGAAGCTGTCGATGATCCGCGTCCCATTTTGGATTTGATTCGTAAGAAGGGGGCAAAAACCTGCCTTACCATCAATCCGGATATCCCTGTCGAACGCCTTTATCCTTATCTTGACGAAGTGGATATGGTGTTGCTCATGTCTGTTTTTGCTGGCTATGGCGGACAGAAATTCATTGAGTCTTCTTACGAAAAATTGGACGCTCTGCGTGCTGAAATTGACCGTCGCGGACTCTCTACACTCATTGAAATGGATGGTGGAGTCAATGTAGACAATGCACCTTTGCTTTTCCAGCATGGAGCTGATGCATTGGTAGCGGGCAATGCGGTCTTTTCGTCTGACGACCCTATTAATACGATTGATTTATTGAAACGTTAATGGATTTTATCCGTAAGAATCCATTCATTTTTTTATTATTGTCACTGGCTGCAGGTATAGGCTTCGGGAGTTTGCCTGTGCCTGCCATGGTGACATGTTTTTTCTTTGCCTTTTCTTTTCTGCTGTTTGTTGCCTACTGGCTGATAAGGCGTTTTTTCCCTTTTTTCAATGCTTCTTTTGTTTTTCTGACTGCTGTTTTTCTGTTTTTGTCAGCGGTAGGCATTTTCCGTATAAGTGAGGCTGACAGGCAGGCACGGGGTACTTTTACAGGCAAACAGGCGCTTTTTGAAGCATTGGTGTTGGACGATGTAGTGGAAAAACCGAAAACCTATATGTGTCAGCTTCAGTTGCGTCACAGTTGGTTGTCTGATTCTGTTTCATCCATGGAAGAGGGTAGGGCTATTGTCTATATTGCCAAGGATTCTCTGTCGGCTTCGCTTCAAAGTGGTGACATCATTTTGTTCAGTGCTTTTTTTCCGCCTTATAAGCCCGACCTTAATCCGGAATATTTTGACTATCCTGCCTATCTTTTGCGTCAGGGAATTGCTTCCACTGCCTACATCCCAGATCATAAATGGAAAAGGGTAGGCCATGAAGAGCGTTTTTCCTTGAAACATTATGCTGTGCAGTGTCGTGACCATTTACTGGAGGTTTATAGGAAATATGGAATCGAAGGTGAGAATTTTGCGGTTTTGTCGGCTCTTACTTTGGGCGACCGTTCAGAGCTTGAACCACACACAAAGCAGGCTTTCAGTGTTTCGGGTGCTATGCATATTTTGGCGGTAAGTGGTCTTCATGTGGGCATTGTCTATGCCGTGTTCTACTATCTTTTTTTCTTTTTGGGTAAGGCACGTGGCATGGCTCTCTTGAAATCACTTGTCATAGTGCTTTTGCTTTGGGTCTATGCTTTCATCACAGGTCTTTCTCCTTCTGTGTTGAGGGCTACACTGATGTTTTCCCTTGTAGCTATGGCCAATTGCTTTTCACGAAAATCGAGCATTTACAACACAGTTTCCATTTCTGCCTTTTTTCTTTTGTTGGTGCAGCCTCATCTTTTGTTCAATGTAGGCTTTCAGTTAAGCTATTCAGCGGTGTTGTCCATTGTCTTGTTGCAGGCACCTATCTATAGATGGATTTATTTCAAATACCGTATCTTGCGTTGGCTGTGGGGTTTAATGTCTGTTTCCATTGCGGCACAAGTGGGCACCTTCGTTTGGTGTATGTTCTATTTTCATCAGTTTTCCACTTACTTTTTGCTTACTAATTTGATAGTGGTTCCTGCTGCTTCTGTCATCATTTATACGGCTGTTCTTTTGTTTTTGGTTTCTCCTTTCACTCTTTTGGGCAAAGGGGTAGGGATTTTGCTGAATATGGAGCTGGATGTGTTGAATGCTGTAGTACATAGCATTGAGTCATTGCCATTTGCCCAGGCACAGGTTTTCATCTCTCTTACTCAAATGTTGGCTCTTTTTGCGGCTTTGGCTTTGTTGTTGGTCTATTTTTTTACCAAACGCCATCATTTTTCATGGTTGGCGGCTTCGTTTTTGTGTCTGGCGTTCGTTTTCTCGCTTTCTTTGCTGCGTAAGTACCAATCTTCCCAAACGGATCGGTTATTGGTTTATTCGGCAGGAAAAGTGCCTGTAATCCAACTTTCATCCGGACTGCACAGCCGTGTTTTGACCACTGATTCTATTTTGGCAAACCGTTATGTCGCTGCCTATTCACTTAAGCACCGTTTCAGTTCACTTTCTTATGAGTGTATCAACGATTCTTCTTTTTATGGATTTCTGTTTGACAATAAGCGCTGTGTATTGCTAAACAATGAAATATTGTATCGTAAGCAATACAAACAAGCTCTCGTGATTGACCGTCTTTTCATTGGCAATATAGGCCGTACACGTCCAGATGATATTTTCCAGTTTTTCCGTCCGAAAAACATAGTTCTCCTTCCTGCTTTGTCTAATTGGAAACGCTCTGAATTGAAAAAACTCTCCCTACAATATTCCATCCCTTGTTTTGATATGAAGGAACAGGGCATTTATGCTATGGAAGTATCACATGTAAATTAAAAATATTCATCTACACATTCTTATTTATAAATTCCGTTTATAAGTAATTTAATTCTCATGTCCGTGAACAGATAGTTCGTCTGATTAAGGATAATATCAGCCCTGTGGAATAGTTTTTGAGGCCTTTTTATTGACAATATACTTAATCACTAACCTTAATTTCTTTATTATGAAAAAGTTCTTTTTGACAGTGTTATTCTTGCCTTTGTTATGGGCATGTGAACCGCGCATTACTGACCGTTATCCTGTCTTGCGTACTTTTGAAAAGGATAATATTCTTTTTACTTTTTATCTTACAACTGAAGGAGGCGAAATGGCCACAGTTTTCAATCAAGGTGAAAAAATTAAAATCTCCTATACACGTGAAAACCTTTCTTCTGATACAGTCTATATGGCTGATTTTTATTCCAATCCTATTCATCAGGAAGGATTTTGTGTGATTTACAATGCAGATAATAATGAGGTTGTAGCTAACCCTTTCATTATTGCTACAGATGATGCGCCTGCATGTTACCACATGGCACCTGACCAGGTAATGAATTCTGGTTTTCTTTTCCCGGATGAATATATTGATGCTGTTGCATTGGAAAAAGGTTCTTACTATGTTTCATTTACACCTCGTTTTGGTTACTACCAGTCGTGCCACCACATAACGAATGCAGATGAAATGATTGAAATAGCCGTTCCTGAATTTAGAATCGATTTCGAAGTGAAATAGAATATTGTTAGAATGCCGTTCTAATTCTACTTACTTCAGTTTTTTAATTTCTTAGAGGCTGTGTCTAAATAATTCATTTGAACTGCACCTCTAAAGTATGTCTGAATACGTAAGATGCAAAGCCCTGAAAGTGAGTTTTTTTAGTTTATTGGCGTAAATGACTTTGTCATCCCGCACTTGATGCGGGATCCATAAGTGTGATTTATCCTACTTTTTTATTTTTTACATCAACTTTCAAACTCACCTATCAGCTTGTATTAGAGGATTATTTTCTTCTATTTTATACTCAAATATGTCATTTATCCGTATTAGTAATATACAAAACATGCAATTTATCCGTATTAGAAAACTATAAAACGTGTCATTTATCCGTATTATGAATGTGTATTTTTTGTCATTTATCCGTATTATATCAAAAATAGTTGTATATTTGCATTATTGGTTTTGATTATTTTTTTTGCACATGACACTTATAGAAATTGAAAAAGTATTGCTTGAACAACAAGATGAACTTCAAATTTTAGATACTGATGTATTAATACATCGGTCAGAAGAAGATTTGATTAATCTAAAAAGTAAATTAGCTCAAGTGGTTATAGGTGTTCGAAGAAGTGGTAAATCGACTCTTTGTTTTAATGCCCTTAGAAAAGCAGGTGTCAATTTTGCCTATGCAAATTTTGATGATGAGCGCTTAATGACTTTGCAAACATCTGATTTGGATAATGTACTTCAATCGTTGTACAAAATATATGGTGAGTTTGATTATTTATTTTTGGATGAAATTCAAAATATAGATGGATGGCCTTTGTTTGTAAATCGCTTGTTACGTCAAAAGATTCATTTGTTGATTACGGGTAGTAATGCCAAACTTTTGAGTACTGAATTGTCTTCCCATCTTACTGGGCGTTATCATAAAATTGAACTCTTCCCGTTTTCTTTTAGAGATTGGTGTATTTACAAAAATCTGGATTATAAGAGATTAACTACAAAAAATAAAGGATTACTTTCTGCAGCATATGATGACTATTTCCACCAAGGTGGTTTTCCTGAACTAATATCTGGCATTGAAAATCCTAAGGAATATATCAGTACATTAATAGATAATATACTGGCTCAAGACATCCAAAAGCGTTATAATATACGTAATATGGATGCTTTGAAGCGGCTTGCTCATCATATATTAAATGAAACACCAACATTTATAGTGAAAGATACTCTTCAAAGAACTATAGGTATAAAAAGCGAACGTACAATATCCAATTATCTTTTATATTTGAAACAAACTTATCTGCTTTCTACTATTAATAAATATTCTACTAAAAGCAGAGAAAGAACAGTCTCTGAAAAATCCTATGCTATTGATGTGTCTTTTATGGATAAACGCGAAAATGCATTTTCTGGAGATAATCTTGGTTGGCGTTTGGAAACTGTTGTTTTTTTGGAGCTCTTGCGTAGAAAAGCAACGACTGACCATGATATATACTATTTCCAAACTAGAAGTGCAGAAGCTGATTTTGTAGTTTGCAATGGAAACTTAACTCTAGCTGTTTATCAGGTAAGTTATGATATATCAAATCCTAAAACAAGAAAGCGTGAAATAAATGGATGTATTGCTGCTGCTAAAGTGACGAAATGTAATAATTTGTTTCTGATAACTGACCATGAACAGGAAATGATTCAAGAAGAAGGATATACTATTCAGGTAGTACCTATTTGGGAGTGGTTGATAAATATTTGATAGATATATATGATATTTATTTTGTCTTTAAATTTACCTTATACTATCTTTGTACATATTATTTCTATTTTAAAATTTACTTATGGGCTTTGTTTCTAAATTGGTAGGTGCAGGTTTGGGCTTCGTTTTGGGAGGTCCTGTGGGTGCTGTAATTGGTTTTTTCATTGGTTCAGCCTTCTCTGGTAACCAGCAAGAGGAATATACGTCAACCAATCGCCGTCATGCAACAGAAGGTGATTTTAAGGTGAGTCTTTTGGTCTTGATTGCTTGTGTAATGAAGGCCGATGGTAATGTAAAACGTTCGGAGTTGGATGTTGTAAAACGTTTTTTGCTCCGTAATTATACTGAATCTGATGCGTTGGAAGCATTGCAGATTCTCAAGAAATTGCTCGAACAACCTATCAACGAAACGGAAGTGGCTATGCAGATAGGGCAATATATGAATTACAGTATCAAACTGGAATTGGTTCATCTGTTATTGGATATTGCTTATGCTGACGGAGGATTCAGTTCTGCCGAAATGGCGGTCATCAACCGCATTGCCAATATTTTCCGTCTGTCAACCGCTGATTTTGATGCTCTTTGTGCATTGTATAACAAACAGCAGGATGCCGATTGGATGTACAAGGCTTTGCAGATTACACCCGATGTGTCTGATGATGAAGTCAAGAAGGCTTATCGTAAAATGGCTATGAAGTATCACCCCGACAAGGTTGCTGCTGCCGGAGAAGAAGCTAAGCAATCGGCCACAGAAAAATTCCGTCAAATCAATGAGGCTTATGAAGCTATCAAAAAAGCGCGTGGCATGAAATGATAAAAGCAAATTAATTTTATTTTTTCATTTTATAGCTGCCAATGTCATTATAATTTTGCCCATCAATAATTATATGTCATTTGATTTTTAATCCTGGTATCAGTGGTTGTACATCTACTAATTCCAGTTCTTTTACCATCGAAAGCGTACCTTGTTTGTATTTTAGGAAATGTGGCGTTTTCAAATGACTTTCATAGGAAGAATGGTCGGCATAGATTTCCAGTATGGTTATTTTGTGTGGCATGTCTTTTTCAGCGGTGGCGTAGAGTGTCAATACACCTGGTTCTAACTGCATGGAGGCTTCGATTTCCTCTTTCAAGAATGCATTGTATGCATCCAGTTGAGTTGGGTCAATGGTGATTTTTGATAGGCGCACAAAATTATTTTTAGTACTAATAGCCTGGGTATATTCTTGTTTGATAATAGATAATGCCTTTATGGCAGCAGGAAAACCTATATAGGGTAAACATTGAATGATAGCGGCAGTCAGTGTTTCTGGCGTGTTGCCCACATTGATATTGCCGTGATAGTGTGAATGAAGCTGACTTTCTGCCTCCAATGTTGCCAACACACAATAGCCCAATAATTCACGTGTCGGTAAATCTATGGCGCCACGGCTATATATTTCGCCAAAGAAATAATCCGTAAGAAAATGTTCTACTTCATTGCCCATGTTGTCAGGTAATCCTGCCATTACCGAAGCGATGCCGCCAGGGTAGAGCTTGTCTTGAATGGCTTTTCCTGTTTCATGACGTGTTTCTTCTGTCACCATACCTTGTTTTTCCAAAGGCAAGGAGATATCCCGTTCTTTAAATACTTCGTTAATTGTAGCTACAGCGTTCAGCATTTTTGGAAAACCGATGAAAGGAGCGGTAAGGTACATTATTTCACGTAGTTCTTCAGGACTTACTCCTACATTTAGTGCTGCTCCTGCATGTGCTTTCAATTGTGGGAATGTTTGCATGGTGGCAAGAGTAATGCAGGTAATCATCTCACGTTGTTTTAAGGTTAGATTGCCTGTTTGGAACACTTCTCCGAAGATAAATTTCTGTAGAATGTCCATCATCTCAGAATCTGTTCCCTGTCCTGTCAGTGCTTCATTACCGAACAATTTGTAGTAGTTCTGTTTACATGTTTCTATTCTGTTCATACTATTGTTTGTTGTCTGTGCCATCGTGGATAAACTCCCTACCAGCACGAGAGCAATTATTCCTATTACTTTTCTCATATTTCTAAAATTAAAAGAGTATAAACTCTTGTCCAACGATAGATTTTCTGTTTTATCTGATGCAAAATTACATAGGATGATGCAGGAAGACTGTAACTGTAAGTTGGAAAACTGTACCATTTTTACTGAATTTGTGGTCTGCGTAAAACATTGTCGGTTAAATACTTTATCTTTGTATAGGCATAATAGGAAAGAATATGAGTAAAATACTGAAAGTAAGAAATGTCAATGATTATGGAAGTTACTTAGGCTGCTCTGCGAAACATCCATTGGTATGCGTGGTGGATTATGCCGAAGTGTCACCTATACGTCATAGTTTGAATAATTATAGTGTATACGCACTTTTTCTCAGGGACGATGCTGATGTAGATTTGGATTATGGTTGTGGCAAGTATGATTATAACAAAGGTACATTGTTGTGCGTGGCACCTGGACAGGTGGGAGGAAAGGAAGACAATGGCGAGTTGGTGTCTATTACGGGTTGGGCGTTGCTTTTTCATCCGGATTTGTTGCATGGTTTCCCACTCGAAAAGCGCATCAAGGAATATTCTTTTTTTGATTATCGTGTCAATGAAGCTTTGCACATGACGGATGAGGAGCATAACATATTGGTCTCTCTTATGCGCCAGATACAGGACGAACTAAGTAAGGAATCAGATGGGGTTCAGAATACTATTCTCGTAGGATACATCGAATTGATGCTCAATTTCTGCCAACGCTTCTACAATCGTCAATTTCTGACCCGTAAAATTGAAAATTCTGATATCCTTGTTCGTTTTGAGCGCTTGCTTCGTGTTTATTTTGAGAAAAATATGCAGTTTACCTTCGGTTTGCCTACTGTGCAGTATTGTGCTGATAAATTGTGCCTGTCGCCCAATTATTTTGGTGATGTTATAAAGAAAACCATAGGCGAAACAGCAAGTAATCATATCCGTCAGTTTGTCATACAATTGGCAAAAAACGAACTGGCAGCAGGAAAAACCATTTCTCAAGTATCTGACAGTCTGGGTTTTGAATATTCACAGCATTTTAGTCGTATGTTCAAGAAACAGGAAGGTATCACTCCGTCGGAATACTGTCAGAAACTTCACTCTTGACAAACAGACTTTCAGCATTTTTCCAGAAAATCAAGTCGGCATATTTGGCAAGTTCTTTGTCGGAAGCGATTGTCTGTTTCAGTTTTTGCAGGTTGACTTTCAGCGCATCATCTGGCAGGTAGGGATAGTCCGAACCGTAGAGGATATGGCTGGGCGTTGTGATGCTGAGTAGCGAACGCAAGACTTCTATGGTTGGGTTGCCTGCCAGGTCAAAATAAAGGTGCAACAGATTACCTTGCCAGTCTATCGGTTGCATAGAGCTTTGTTTTACCATTGCTGGAAGAATGGATTGCATGCGTGGCAAGGCCAACGACAGAAATGAACTGCAATGAGGTACAACAACTTTTTGTCTTTAGTTTGTGAGGATTTTCTATGTTGCAAAAGTACAGCGAAACAAACCGATGATGGGTAGACAAATCTTTTGTATTTATACCAATTTCACTGATAATGAGTCAATAAAAAAGGACAGTACCCGCTATAGCTGGCAAATACTGTCCGTAAAGTTTTTGATGAAGAGTCTACTATTTATAGGATTCTTTATAGACGTTTACAATATCTTCGTCCGTCATTTGTACACGGTCGCTGGTAAACATCACGCCCATTACTTCGCGTGTGTTGTGCATCAGTGTCTCAAATTCGTTAGGGCTAATACCATAGTCAGACATCTTCAAATCTGCTACGCCGCAGGCTTCTTGCAAATGGGTAAGAGCGGTAAGAAAATCTTCGGGCTTTGTTGCTTCAGGCATTCCCATTACTTGTGCCATTCGGATGAAACGGTCATCACAAGCGTGGTTCTCAATGAAATATTTATAGTATGCCTTGCTGACCATAATCAGTCCTGCACCGTGAGGTAGTGCCGGGTGATAGGCGGAAAGTGCATGTTCCAATGCGTGTTCGCTGGTGATAAGTGTGAGGCACATTACTACGCCAGATAGGGTATTTCCCCACGCTACATGGGTGCGGGCTTCCATATCTTTACCGTCTTTCACTGCGCGCGGTAGGTATTTTGCCAAATTCTCAATGGCAGTTAGGGCATACATGTCGCTCATCAGATTCGCACCGTTGGCAATGTATCCCTCTATACTATGGAATAATGCGTCAAAGCCTTGATATGCCGTAAAGGTAGGTGGTACACTTGTCATCAGTTCAGGGTCGACAATGGAGAAGATGGGAAATAAAGATGCGTCGCCAACAAATGCTTTCTCGAATGTGTCTTCTTTGGTGATTACACCTGAATTGTCTGTTTCTGAACCAGTTCCTGCCGTTGTGGTAATGGCGATGATAGGTAATGGTGCGTTGGCAATTGGCTGTCCTTTGCCCGAACCGATAGGTACATAGTCCCAAAGTTCACCATCATTAGTTGCCATTACTGCAATGCCTTTGCTGCAATCCATCACGCTGCCTCCACCTAGTGCCACAAGGAAGTCGCAGCCGTTTTCACGGGCAACTTTTGCTCCGGCATTTACATTACCAACGGTAGGATTTGGCATTACGCCGTCGAACAGGAAGGTCTCTACACCTGCTTTGTGCAATTGTTCTTCTGTGCGCGAGAGATAGCCGTTGGCACGTGTCGATTTTCCGTTGGAGATAACGATGAGGGCGCGTTTGCCAGGCATTGATTGTTCACTCAGTTTGTTCAGCATTCCTGCCCCGAACATCACGCGGGTAGGAACATACATGTCATAAGTAAGACGGGTTTCCATATTCATTATTGCTTAATGTTATTGTATTTTTATTTGTCTATCTGACTCTCTGTGAACGGGTCGGCACGATGTCCCATTAGGTCTATCTTCTTGTAGGCTGTGTCGAACTCTTCCATTTCATAAGGAGTTAGTCGCACTGAGGCTGCACCTAGGAAGTCATCCAGATGATTAGCATTGGTTGTTCCAGGTATAGGAACTATCCAGGATTTACGCGAGAGCAGCCATATCAAGGCAAATTGTGCTGGAGTGACTCCTTTACGTTTTGCCCATTCTTCAATGAGATAGACCAACGGCATATTATGTTTTAATGTTTCAGGTTGGAATTGAGGTAGATTATATCGTCGGTCTCCCTTGTAAAAACGACTGTTTTCGTTAATGCTACCTGTGAGAAATGCACGACCTAATGGACAATATGGGACAAAGCCGATACCTAATTCCTGAAGCGTAGGGAATATCTTCGTTTCTGGTTCTCGCCACCAAATGGCATATTCGCTCTGTACGGCTGAAAGTGGACATATGGCATGCGCTCGACGTATGGAGCGTGCACTAGCCTCGGATAATCCCCAGTGTAATACTTTGCCTTCTTTCATCAGGTCTTTTACTACACCAGCCACATCTTCCATGGGCACATTAGGATCTACGCGATGCTGGTAAAGTAGGTCGATATGGTCTGTACGCAAACGACGCAATGATCCTTCTACAGCACGACGGATATGATTTGGTTGGCTGTTCAAAGCTGTCGGCTGGCCTTCTTCTACCCCAAATCCAAACTTTGTCTCTATTTGTACTTTGTTTCGGAAGGGAGCAACGGCTTCGCCCACCCACTCTTCACTGATGTACGGGCCATAAACTTCAGCAGTGTCGAACAATGTAACCCCTTGGTCATATGCTCTGCGGATAAGGGCTATCATCGCTTTCTTATCATATCTGCCACCATAGTAACCAACCATAGGCAGACAACCCAGGCCGATGGCAGATACGTCCAAACCGCCTAAGTTTCGGTATTCCATATCTTTTTTATGTACTAGATTGTCAGAAAAAGAAAGCTCATTTGTTTTAAGCTCTTTGTAAGGTGTTGATTCGGAAAAGACCTTTCCTATACCTGTTATTGCTCCGATGGTTGCTAAAGTATAACCGGAAGCTTGCTTCAGAAAATTTCTTCGGTCCATAATCTTCTCTTTTTAATCTTTAGGCAAAAGTAGCAGTAAACAGATAAAATGTTTGTAACGATAATACGGAGTTATATACCCTTTTCACTGAAAGAAGAACGTTTTCAATACAAACGGGTTCATAGGATTTACTGATAATGAGTTAGTAGATGTTTTCTTTTGAATGTTCAAAACCCAATTAAAAAGAAAAAACCATAGATTTTTTGGTGTTGAAAATGTCACTGTGTCTGACCCTTCCTATAGAGAGTTATTGCAACATTATTTTTTTCTATACCGATGGTGTATCGGTTGAAAATTTGTATTCATCTTTGATTCGACTCATGAATACAAATTTGACTTTGTATGACATTGTTGAGATTCCTTATCCTATAGTAGAAATTCGATGATAGTTTCTCTCTCCACTTTGGCATTCAATTTTCACATTCTTTTCGCTATTAAGAATAACTGAAGCTTTTTAACAGAAATCCATAGTTGATGATGTAGATGCTCTTTTTGCATCTATTTTCAGTGTGATTTTTCCGACTAGCTGACTGGTAAAAGACTTTCACGCGATTCTCAGAGGGTTAAATCGGGGTGAAAATGACTGTAAATTATTGATGCTCTGTTAGTTCCAATAATTTTTTCCA
>CALUKG010000008.1 GCA_944321155.1 uncultured Bacteroidales bacterium
TCAGGAGAGAGAACTACTTCGTTTCCGGTATTGTCATTACCATCACCGCTCGGGGTATTTCTGTCGACACATGAAGACAGGGACAATGCAATACCCATTACTACATAAAACAGTTTGCTTTTTTTCATGATGAGAATTTGTTTGATTTTTGTATAAAGTTATAAGTGGCGGCAAAGGTATATAAAAAACAAACGAAATTCAAAATCTTGTATTGTTAAATACCAGGAACTGCTATTGTTTTTATTCCTATGATATGTGACGATTAAACCCAAATCGGTCATTAGAGGCTGATTATTTGTGGTCTTGATTGTAATGCGCTGATAAACAATGATTTAAAATCTCATTTTTCTAATGACCGCCATTAGAAAATCAAGATTACAATATATTCATTTTCAATGCCTTACAATCAAGACCACGAAAATTGGATATTCTAACGACCGATTTGGGTTAAATTTTGAACCTTCTTCGAACAAAGCGTATGAAATATATGTTATATAGGCAATGATACATTATCGATAAAGTTTATAATTAATTTACTAACCAAACAACAAGTGAAAAAGGTATGAGAAATTTCTTATTTGGTATATTAGCGGCTATTAGTTTATTAAGTTTGCAAAGTTGTGAAAACTATGTTCCTTTCGGCGATATTAGCCCTGACAAGTTACCGAGTGCATCAATTGCTTTTATTGAACAACATTTCCCGGGTGAAACTGTTTTCTCTGCAGAAAAGGAATTAAATGCAGGTCGTACAGTATATGATGTGAAATTGTCGAGTGGAACAGAAGTCACATTCGATGAAGATGGAGAATGGAAAGGGGTTAATTGCGGTACACGACAAGTGCCCGATGCCATTATTCCTACCAAAATATTGGAGTATGTGACCAAAAATTTCCCAGACGCATATATTACGGAAATAGACTACAAGTATACAACGAAGCGCTATAAAGTGGAATTGAATATTGATGCGGAGTTAAGTTTTGATAAAGATGGTAACTTTGTCAATGTTGATTATTAGGCAAAGATGTTGCAAAAGAATGTATCGCAGCCGTTTCCTGTGAAAGGAGGCGGCTGTCTTATTTGTGTATGCAGAACTAAAGGATTTTGGGATAAAAAGAAAAGCGTCTCAACGATTGTTGAAACGCTTTCGCTCTCCCTCTTGGACTTGAACCAAGGACCCTCTGATTAACAGTCAGATGCTCTAACCAACTGAGCTAAGGAAGAATTTCGCATCACTCATTTGTGAATTGCGTTGCAAAAGTAGTGGTTTTTTCGGAAACATGCAATATATTTGCAGAAAAAATCGAAGAAAAATATGAAAAAAATTATTGGAATGGGTAATGCCCTCACTGACGTTTTGTTTCAATTGTCTGATAATCAAGCGCTAGAGCATTTTTGTTTGCCTAAAGGTAGCATGCAGCTTGTAGATGAAAATCTATCGCGAGATATAAAGAATTACCTTCAAGGTTATGAAAAAAAGATGGTAGCAGGTGGTTCTGCAGCAAATACGATTAATGGAATCTCATGTTTAGGGGGTCAGGCTGCCTTAATAGGTAAGGTGGGCGAGGATGAAATTGGTGACTTTTTTGTGAATGATACACTTCACAATGGTGTAAAACCTGTTATTTTCAGAAGCAAAAATCCTTCAGGAAATTGTACTGTTCTGATTTCTCCTGATGGAGAGCGTACAATGTGTACATATTTAGGTGCGTCTTGTGAATTGTGTGCCGGCGATTTGAATGAGAATTTGTTTGCCGATTATGATATTTTGCATATTGAGGGATACTTGGTTCAGAGTCATGCTTTAATTGAGACGGCTGTCCGTATGGCAAAAGCGCAAGGGCTGTTGGTTTCCATCGATTTGGCTAGCTATAATGTCGTAGAGGAACATAAGGACTTTTTGCTGCATCTGATAAAGGAATATGTGGATATCGTGTTTGCCAATGAAGAGGAAGCAAAAGCGTTGACGGGAGCTTCTCCTCGTGAAGCATTGGATATTATTGCTGACATGTGTGAAATAGCAGTAGTAAAAGAAGGTGCAGCTGGTTCCTATGTAAAAAGGAACGAGGAGGTTTGGCAGATAGGAGCTATTCCTGCTCAATGTGTCGATACAACGGGTGCGGGTGATTTGTATGCTTCAGGGTTCTTGTATGGACTGAGCCGTGAATATGATTTGCAGCGTTGTGGAAATTTGGGAGCACTTGTTTCCGGTAAAATTGTGGAAGTGGTAGGTCCGAAACTGCCTGTTGAAACGTGGAATTTGATAAAAGAGTCCATATAATGAAACGTTTGCTCTTTGATGTTTACCAATGGTTGATTGCCATTCCTATCTTGTTGCCTATTACTGCACTCACGGCCATTGCGACAATAATTCTTTCACCACTGGTGCCTAATTCTGAATTGGCTTACTGGCCGGCACGGATGTGGGCACGGATAATATGCAAGCTCCTGTTTATTAAAGTGGAAGTGCGAGGGCTTGAACATATTCAGAAGGGACAGTCGTATGTATTCGTTTGCAACCATCAGAGCCTGTTTGACATTTTCGTGATATATGGTTGGTTGCCAGTTATTTTCAAATGGGTAATGAAAGCGGAATTGCGCCGTATTCCTTTGGTGGGTAAGGCATGCGATTCAGCTGGGCATATCTTTATTAACCGTGATAGTCCGAAAGCTGCACAAAGAAGCATTGTTGAAGCTGAACAGAAGTTACGTAATGGCGTTTCTGTTGTTTTGTTTCCTGAGGGCACACGAACCTATACCGGTGCAGTTGGAAAATTTAAGCGGGGAGCATTTGTATTGGCTACAGATTTGTCATTGCCCATAATTCCTATGACTTTAAATGGTGCTTTTGAACGCTTGCGGAGAAACAGTGCTCGTGTGAAGCCAGGAAAGATTGAGCTGATTGTCCATGAACCAGTGATGGTAAGAGGATGTACAGAAGACACTCAAAAAGAATTGGCAAAAGAATGTAGGGAAATAATAGCTGCAGCAGCACGCTCGTTGTAGTGAGGGAAATACTGTTTGCATTATTCTATAAGTATTGGAGAATGTGTCTGGCTTTTGGCTGGACATATTCTTTTTTATGCAAAGAAGAATTTTGTCTTTATTGTGCTTGGGGATGTTTCAGTAGGGAACCTATCAATAGAGGAATGACACCATTGATAATCCACAGAAGAATGGCTGCCATAGCGATTCCAGGCAAATTAGAAGAAAATGGGGCAAAAGCAACCATTGCCCATGAACCTCTGACGGCAGGTTCGGCTGCCGAGATAGATGGAGTAAAGGTGACAAGGAAGTAGTAAGCAGGAATAGCCACAAGTGCCTGATGGGGTGATAGATATATATGGCAGCAATGAAGCATCAAATATAGCTGGAAGGCATAAATAGCATAGCGGAGCACTGTAAATAGTAAGATAATAAAAAGATGTTTTCCGCTCAATTGGCTGATGGTATGTATAAGCTGCTTAATTTGTAATTTCAGGCGTTGGCTGAAATGTAATACAGTTACAAGGGCAACGAATACAATAAGTCCTCCAAAAATAAGGTAAGAGGTCGGTTGGGGTATGAAAGAAACATTATGAAACAGATGATATATAGCAGGCAATCCGAATGCAAATATAATGATGGTTTGCAGGAAAGAGCCGATGAAACCGAGTGCTATGGCGGGTAGTTGCATTTGTGATGGCATCCATAATACTCTTCCTGGAAATTCGCCTAGTCGGTTGGGAGTGGCAAAAGCGGCTACCAAGCCTTTGAAAACATCATAATAAGCTGCAATTAACGAACGTTGCATCAGCGGAGACAAAAGATATTTCCATTTGGTGGCTTCACATAAAAGATTAAAGGGCAACAAGAGGAAAACAACTAAAAGTATGCCCCATTCTACTTGTGAAAATTCAGATAGCTGACTGAAAAACAAAGGGTAATTGTCATAGGTACACACCTTGTATAATAAAAAAAGGTATGCAAGAATGAGAAATCCCCATTCTAGTCCTTTTCGCCATTTTCTATCATCGGATGCCTCCTTCATGAACTATTTTTTGAATGTGAAGTATTTTTGGCTAACGTAGCTAAAGGCAACTGTAATACAGGTAATAAGCATTTTTGATGGAGTTGGATAGATATGGCACATTTCAACCAACAGTTTCAAACCGAAGTAATTAATGGCCAGATTGATTAGAACCACTAATATGTAGCGAAACAGTTGTGAGCTCTCCTTGAGTGTAGAGGAGGTAAATGTGACAAAGCGCGCCAAATAAAAACCGCTTGTCAATGTGATGGGGAATGTGATGCACAATGTCAGGATGTGGGGACTGATAACCACAAATCCCAAGTCAATGTTGTTATGGCCGACAACAAAATTATATAGAATAAAATATAAGACCCAGTCAAAGACGATATTGGCACTTCCGCAGAATGCATATCGGAACATGAGTTTAGGCACCCACCTCTTGAAAGGGGGATAAAGTAGGTCAATAAATCCTCGAATTAAATTAGCAATTGAGGTGGCAACACGTCTCATTTATATCCTTAATATCTATATTTTTGGTCTGTCGTCCAACAAAAGTACAAAAATATTAGGATTTTCAGAGTATTATAAATACCTTTGCTGCCGAAAGAGATGTCATTACATCTGGCAAAGATACGTTAACTTTCCGATTTGGCATTCTTTTCCTAAGAAAACTTTCAAATAAACGAATAACCAATTATGCCGGACGACCATTGTAAATATGATGCAAGTAAGAGCCAAGAAATTTTTGGGGCAGCATTTCCTGAAAGATTTGGATATTGCCCGGCAGATAGCACAAAGCATACCTGCTGATGTGCCAACTCCTGTATTGGAGGTAGGCCCTGGCATGGGGGTGTTGACTCAGTTCCTGTTGGAAAATCCGAATATTGATTTGACCTGCATTGAGGTAGACCATGAATCAGTGGTTTATCTGAAAGTGCATTATCCGCAATTAAAGCTCATAGAGGGCGATTTCCTGCGTTTGGATTTGCCTGCGCTTTTTCCGGATAAATTCTGTCTTATCGGTAATTATCCTTACAATATTTCAAGTCAGATTCTTTTTAAGGCACTGGAAAACAAGGATAGGATTCCTGTCATTTCAGGTATGTTTCAAAAGGAAGTGGCTGAACGTGTTGCCTCCAAACCGGGCAATAAATCGTATGGAATATTAAGTGTCCTGCTTCAGGCATATTATGATATAGAATATTTGTTTACTGTCCATGAGCATGTATTTGACCCTCCGCCCAAGGTCAAATCGGCTGTCATCCGACTGACGCGCAATCAGGTTGCGCATTTGGATTGTGATGAATCCATGTTTAAGACAGTTGTGAAGACAGCCTTTAACCAAAGGCGCAAAACAATGCGCAATTCTTTACGGGCGTTGGTGGGGAACAATACGGAATTCTTGAGTGATGAGGTGTTCAATTACCGGCCCGAACAATTGGGAGTGGAACAGTTTGTAGATTTGACCAATAAGATTGCTGCACATTTATCTTCCGCTCCGAGTGTTTAACCTATAAAACGTATTTGCTTCATGTCAGAATTAAGATTGTTTTATCAGGAAGGCAGTAAGATAAAAATCTCAAAGAGTCTGGATATCTTAAAACAAATAGAGAAGAAAGACATTATCTGGATTGACCTGATTGATGTGGCATTGGAGGTGGAGAGCGAATTGGAACAATTCCTGAAAATATATATTCAGGAAGATGATGAAATTGAAGAAATTGAGTTGAGTTCGCGCTATATTCAAACAAACGACAGTATTGTTGCCAATTCCAATTTCTTGTTGGATAATTACCAGATGGAACCGGTATCTTTTATTATCAAGAATGGTATTTTGGTGTCGGTGCGTGATGTGGAATTGAAATCATTCAATGAGACGGTCAGGAAAATGTTTGTGAATACGCGGGCATTCCCAACAGGTTATCATGTTTTGGTGGCACTGCTTGAAACGCGTGTGGAATACGATGCGGATATGATTGAGGACACGACTGAACAGGTAACCAACCTTTCTAAGTCGCTGAACGCTAGCAGTGATGATGTGGATGAGGATATACTTATTCAAATCAAGGACTTGCAGGAAAAGGTCATGATTATCCGGCAGAACATTATCGACAAACAAAGGGTCGTTTCCAACATGCTGAAGTGTGATTTCTTCCCCGAAGATTTGCGCCCTCGCTTGACAATGGTTATCAAGGATATCAATTCGTTGTTTGACTATACGCGTTTTGGTTTCGACCGTTTGGATTATTTGCAGGATACTTTCCTCGGTTTGGTTAATTTGCAGCAGAATAAAATCATTAAAATATTCACGATTGTATCGGTAATCTTCCTCCCCCCTACTTTGGTGGCAAGTCTTTACGGAATGAACTTTGAGTTTATGCCGGAATTACATTGGCGCTATGGTTATCTTTTTGCCATTGCTCTTATGTTGCTCTCGTCTGCCATCATTCTGTTGATATTCCGTTGGAAAAAATGGATATAATAGGATTTATGTTATATAGAAAGAGGGTGACCAAAAAGTAAATCAGATTTTCGAAAGAATTACAGATTGTAAGTTTAAGGTGTAAAAGAGCCCTGTTAAACTCCTTTTTAGTGTTATGATAAGGCTTTCAATAGTATCGATTACTACAAACAACTTACGGTTTATAAGTTCATTCTTATGAAATTGGACTTTTGGGTCACCCTCTTTCTGTTTTCCTTTCTAACGGTAAAAAATTAGATGCGTGGCTTTTGGATAATACGGATAACCAAAGAGGCTAAATAAACCACAAGACCGTACATCATTGGAATAATAGTGCATTTTGCTCCGCCTGCAACTATGCAACTGTCAATTGCTGATTGTTGCAGGACGCCAAGCATCTGGTATATGCCTCCCAATGTCCATAACACTCCGACAATGAGTGCTGATATACCTAACTCTTTTACCCAAGCGGGTGCTTTCCAAGCAGCAAAGAATAGTGCTGCAAACAAAATAGTGATAAGAGACATGCCGATGGGGCCTCCGGAAATAAACATTCCTGCAATTCCTACTGATTCGCTCATGATACTTATATTTAAATGTGAAACAATGGGTTACTTGACTTTGCAAATATAATCTTTCCTTGTTCTTGCTGCTGCGAAATTGTTTCGTAGAATCCCCTCAACTTTTGGTCAAATCCCACTATATCTGAAAACCAATAGAAAAGATTGGCAGATAATAGTTTTTTTCCCTATTTTTGAAGAAAAGCTACACAAAAATTGATGTATGAACCGTACGTTGTTTAATGTTCTATATTGCCTTGCTGCTTCTTTTGTTATGGCAGCAATGTTTATTAGTCTAGGCTATCCTTTTGCCCATTCCCTTACATTGGGAACCATGTTTATGCCGGGAGGGTTTCTGCTGAGCTATTGCTTGCAATTGCCCGAGTTCAGTGGAAAGAAGGTCAATGTCCTTCATATCATTTATATCCTATTGGGAGGTGTCATTTTTCAGGAGTTTTTGATGTTGTTGTGCCATTGGTATTTTATGATATTGGACAAGGCTTTATGTATAAATATGTCACCTCTGTTTGCCAATCCGATTTTTCTTGTATTTATGTTGATGGCATTGGCTGTAGGACAATTTTATCTGAACCGTCGGATGCAACAAAAGGATAAAGCTGTCATAAACAAAATCACTTTTACTTCCAACTATAAAAAGATAACATTGGAAACGGGCAATATTCTGTATGTTGAATCACGTGATACGGAGGTTTATATTTATACGGTAGATGGTGAATTATATAAAAGCCAGCGTCCCATTTCACAATGGGAAAACATATTGGAGGATAATTTTATCCGAATCCATCGTGCATTCTTGGTAAATAAGACTATGATTTCTTTAAGTGGAAATGATTGTGTGTGTTGTGCAGGAAAACAATTGCCTGTTTCACGAAAATACAAGAAGGCAGTACAGGCCTTGTTCGCTGTATAGCCTATTATTAAAACAAAAACTATCGGAGGCCTGTGGGCTCCGATAGTTTTCATGCTTATTATAGAAGTCTTTTATTTGTTGATATATGGCAGCAATGCCTCTACCACTTGATACGGACGGATAGCATTCATGCAAGCATAGTCTCCGCGTAAGCAGGGTTTGTCACCATAAACGGAACAAGGGCGGCAAGGCATATTTACTTGCAGGGCGTTTTTGCCGGGTTGGTTCCAGCCCATGAAACCGGCATAGGGATGTGTGGCGCCCCAGATGGATACAACTGGTGTTCCCACAAGCGAAGCTAAATGCATATTGCCTGAATCCATCGATAGCATAACGTCAAGGCGGCTCATCAACGCCAATTCTTCGTCAAAACTGAAACGGCCGGCACATGAAAATACATGATTATATTTGCTAGCCCATTGTGTCAGTGTTTCTGTTTCGGCTTTGCCTCCTCCAAAAAGGAATATACGCAAATGCTCGTCGGCACTCAGCAACTTGACAACCTCCTCCATCAATTGTAGAGGATATATCTTTCCCTGATGTTTGGCAAAGGGGGCTATACCAATCCATTTGTATTCTCCTTTTTCCTTGTCCCCGATGAATTGGGCTATTTTCTCCTCGTTTTGGGGCTGTTGGGTAAATAGGGAATGGAATGTGAGCGGAAAGTCATAGCCCAACTTCTGAAATACTTTATGGTAGCGGCTGAAGCTAGTATCCAGTTGGCGGATTTTTTTGTTATGCTCGCGTGTGAGGGCTTGTTTTTCTGCTCTTCCTTTATGGATATGTGCACAAGGAATACCAGAAAGGCGGAACAATGTGCGCAAAACTTTTGTGCGTAGCACATCGTGCAGGTCTGCCACAGCATGGAAACCTTCCTGTTTCAATAGACGGAACAGTTTCCATAGGCCAGGAATGCCCTTGTATTGCTCCAAATCTACCCCCATAAAGTGAACATTAGAGGGTGCGTGTGCAAATAGTCCTGCAAATTGCTTGCGGCTCAGCACCGTTATTTCCGTCTGAGGAGAGGCTGCTGCCAGTGAATAGACGATGGGTATCGTCATGGCAACATCTCCCAGTGCGGAAAAACGCATGACCAGCACTTTCTTGCTCATTTCCTTTTCCATTTATTTCTTGCCGTAAAGAACCGGGTTGAGGTCCGGGTCATTATACATCTTCATCTGTTTGTACACTTTCATATATTTCCTGCCGTTGGCAATATCGTCCAACAATTCTTCGATGGCAGTCGAAAGGTCTTTTTGTTGCTCCAGCAATATTTCCAGTTTCTTTTGGCATTGTTGCAGGTGGGCTTCGTCTGTGTCGGTACGTTCAGTTTCCTGTCTCATGTGGTAAATCTTGAGGTGGAGGATAGACAAACGGTCAAAAGCCCATGCCGGACTTTCCGTATTGATTTTTGCGTCTGGCAATATTTTTACGTCTTTATACAGGTCAAGGAAATAGCTGTCAATCAGTTCAACAAGGTCGGTTCTGTCCTGATTGGATTTGTCAATGCGGCGTTTGATGGCCAATGCCTCCACCGGGTCGATGTTGGGGTCACGGATGATGTCTTCCAAATGCCATTGTACGGTGTCAATCCAGTTTTTCAGATAGAGGTAAAACTCAATGGATTTCTCTGGATAAGGATTATTGATAGGTTGGTCGATGAAATCGGTTTTGTGATAATCGACCACTGTCTGTTGAAAAATCTGATTGCTTTTCTCTGTGAAGTTCATATAATTCTCTTTTTAGTTTTTATGCAAATGTCGGTAAGCACGTTCAAATACATCCCGTTCAAAGCCTCGTCCTTGTGCAAAACGGTATAATTTCCCCTGCTTGTCGTATTCATCGTTGTATTTCAATCCTTTCAGCTTGCCGGAGAGCAGATGGACCAATGCCTTTTCATAATCCTCCTCTTCAATCATTTCCATTCCTTGCTGGATGGAAGAATCGCTCAGCCCTTTCATGCGGAGTTGATATTTTATCTTGTATTTTCCCCATTTGTTATACCGGAATTTATCGGAAACAAATGCCCTGCAATAGCGTGCTTCATCAATGAAACCATTTTCCTGGAGGTATGCAATGATGTCTTCACTTTGAGGGGATGTAGCTCCCCACACAGCAAGCTTTTCCTGCACTTCTGTAATACAATGTTCGGCAAGTGAGCAGTAGGCTGCTGCTTTCTGGAGCAGTTGCCCGTAATCGGCTGTGTGTTTTTCCTTCATCTAATAATTGTGCAATTAGGCAAAGGTAAATGATTTCGTGTAATCATCAAAACTTTACTGCCATAATCATGCGGTCATTTTGGCTGATGTCTTTTCGTAGGGTTGGTTGTAGGGTGCTCTCTTGTTGTATCATGTTTAGGGTTTCTTGCCCAAACTGACGGTTGATTTCAAAATAAAGTTGTCCGCCGGGCTTTAGTGCAGTGGAAGCGAAACGGGCTATGGAACGATAGAACAGCAAAGGGTTATCTTCGGGAACAAAAAGTGCCAGATGTGGTTCAAAGTCCAGAACATTGCAGTGCATCTGTTCTTTTTCTGAAGGAGTAATATAAGGCGGGTTGCTTACAATGATATCATATATTTCCTGTTGGGAAGGGATTTGGAGTATATCCTGCTGACGGAAATCAACTTTTATCCCGTTTTCATCGGCATTTTTTCGTGCCAAATCCAAAGCTTCGTTTGAAATATCAATGGCTTCAACCGACCATGATGGGCGGTTTTGGGCTAGAGTCAAAGCGATGCAACCGCTTCCTGTGCCCATATCCAATACATGGCGGGGACGCATATCATTCTCTGAAAGAATCCATTCCACCAGTTCTTCCGTTTCTGGACGGGGAATGAGTACGGCTGGAGATACATGCAAATCCATGCCATAAAAGGGGGCTGTACCCAAAATATATTGCAATGGCTCACCGCTATGCAAACGCATGGCGATTGCCTCAATTTGCTGATGTACAGATTCACTCAAAATGGAACTGCGCTCCATAAGCAGGTGGGTTCTGTCTGTATGGAGGAGCTGTTCCAATACGCAGTCGGTGATGTTGTTTATTTCTCTTGTATCATATAAACTCTGGAGCGACTGGCGCATAATGTTTCTTGACTGTTCCATAAATTTTGTCGAAAGATGCAAGCAAAGATAAGGCTTGGAACGGAGAAGCACAAATGCTGGGATAGCAGGTGTAATTATTGTTCCTTTCCGATGATTGAGCAGTATCTTTGTAGAGACTCTTTTGCCTATATACAAAAAGCCCATAAAGCAAATTGCTCTATGGACTTTTTTGAAAGCTTTGTTTTTATTCCTCTTTGACTGTACTGGTCAGTGCATTGCGTATCATTTGGCGGAACGACATGTTTTGGGTTTCCACTACTTTGCGTTCAACCGGTTTGAAGTCTTCCGCATATTTGCATTTGGACAATCCTATTTTCAGATCGTCAAGACTACCGGATACGTTTACACCGATGCGCAGCGGACTGAGAAGTGACAAATGGTAATCAAATGTCATATCCAAGTTGTGACGTCCGCCCAATGCCACTTTGTATTTATCCATAGATACAAGGAAGGGGAAAACGTCCACTTCGTTGCGGAATACGGTGACCTCGGCCGATATGCTGTCTATCTTGTTCTCTGTCTTTTTCTTGAACATCATCAGCTTGGCTATCTGACTGAAGGTTTCACCGTCCAGTAATACCAAATCTTTTCCGTAAATGGAAGCGGCACCACGCAAGGTGGACATTTTCAGTTCGTAATGGCGGTTGAGGTTGGTTTCTGCAGCCAAATGGAATTCTCCCTTACCTCGGAATGACCGCAACATAGGCAGGATGGAATCGACTTGCGGAATCATTTTTACCAATTCCTCTATCTGTATGTCCATCATGTGGTAGTCCAGTCCAACATACAAATGGTTCGGACGGGGTGATTTATACATGGCTGTCAGTTGCAGACGGGCAGCATCACAAATAAAGCCCATTTCTTCGAGTACCAATATGCCGTCTTTTATATAGAGTTTTCCTCCTAAGTTGGTGGCGACTTGTTCGCCTACCAATGCTTTGTCTATTTTGGTGTTCAATGTCAGGTCAACTCCCTTGGGCACAATGAATGGCATGGTTTCTTCTTGTGTGGAATCGTTGGAGGCAAGTTCTGTGGTAGGAGTATCTTCATCTGTCAACTCTTCTTCTGTACTACCCAAACCGCTTACCAATGCCATAAGCTGGTTGACATCGGTGGTGGTTGATACAAAATCAAGTTTGCCGGTCAATAAGCCTGTTCCTGCCATGAATTTGTTGATGTTATGCACATCTCCTTTTAGCTGGAAATCGGAATTGCCCAATTGTATGCGGCTGTCGGTGATGGTAAATTTACGGTTGGAGTAATCAAAGACAATTTCCGGTATATGGATAGTTTCCGGGAAATCGGCCATGGCTACATTACCTTGCTGAAGGTCAACACTGACACGTGGGTTCCATTCGAGCAAAATATTGTCTTTACCGGTTTTATGGCGGGCATTAACTTTCAAGCCAAGTGATTGGGCATCTACTTTGATAGCTTCTCCCATAGCCAGTTGCAGGGCTTTTCCGTTATAGTCAACATTCAAGATAGGCTCATGCTTGTCTCGTTTGGTGGGACGCAAGGTGGCTTTTAGTTGGGGTTGTTGGAGCATGACGCTCATCGTGTCCATTGTTCCGTTTAGCTCTTGCAGGGCCAATTGGGCTTTGATGGTTGGCACAGCCAGGGAATCGGTCAAGTCCATGGTTATGGAAGCATTTACATCCGGTTGCGTCAATTGCGCGTTGATGTTGTCCATCACGGCATGGAGTTTTTCGGATTGGATGTTGCATGCTGCCATTAAAGATTGACCGTCAAGCAGATTGGATGTTTGGGCTGACAGAGTTGTTTTGCCCGTTTCCATCGAGAGGGAATCGCCTTGTGCAAACGAAAGTTCATTCCATGCCAATTGTGCACCCAGGAAACGCAGGTCTTTGTTTGTGGTTGACGAATTAGGCATCTGGAAAGAGCACTCCAATCGAGGTGCGGTAACGGTCATGTTTTGATAAACTGCATCCAATTGTTGGAAGGTCAGTTTTCCATTCAGCAATATATGTTCAAAATCCTGTTTCTCTAATTGGCTCATGCGGAATTTGGCAGTGATGTTCCCTTGGGTACGTCCATTGAGTTGGGCTGCTAAATCTTTAGGCAAGACAGGTTTGAGGTCGGGCAAGTGGAGGTCAGTGGTTAGCTGCACATCACAGTCCATGTCAGCCATCAATTGGTCAATGCGTCCTGTCAGACGGAGGGAGGAACCGAGTGTTTCTGCGTAAAGTCCGTTAATGACAGCGGAGTTGTCCGTACTGTCATTAAGGTTGATATGTGCAGCAAGGTCTGCATCTACGGCCTGCAATCGGTATGGCAAAGCGGGGTAGTTGACTTGTCCTTGTTTGAACTGCAATGTGGCATCAACCAACGGCATGGTAGAGTCATTGTAGATGCCGTGGGCATGAGCATTGAGCGACAAAATACCGTCAGCTTGTAAACCGTTGAGCATTTGCTGGAAGGTGTCGGGAATCAGTTGCAATAATTCGCCGATAGGCCACTCTGCCATCTTGATGTGCAGGTCTGTGTGTATGTCTCCATTGGGGGGTAGGGCAGCTGTTCCTGTCAGTTGCAGGCGGAATTGTTCATTGAGTGCAATAAGCGTATTGCGGAGGGTCAGTTCACGTTTGTCAAGCAGTGCATTGAGGTCAAGCTGGAGTGCCAGATTAGCTTGTGAAAGGTAGGATGTTCCACCCATTTCCACTGACAAAGATGGGATGGAGAAGGTAATCTGCCCTTCTGCCTCTTTATCCTGTAGTTGGAGAGCCAATTGTCCTTGTGTGCCGCGTGTGGAGGCTTGAATGCCTCCTTTCTCATCCACATAGGTAATATTGGCATTTTCCAATGTGATTTGGCGCAATTGGATGGCACCAAAAGGCAAGGAAAAGGCAGTGGTATCTTCGGTCTGTTGTGTAGTGTCAGATGCGAAAACATCGTAATTGGCATTGCCCAAACTATCGGTGAAAAGGCAGATTTCTGCTCCTTGGAGGGTCAATTCATGAAGGTCGATGGCATTGTCTTTCCACAATTTGCGCAGGTTGATGTCTGCGTTCAGGCGGTCAACGTGTAATACCGTGTCGGAAGGTGCGCCTGTTTGCGGATGAATCAGGGTCACGTTGTCTATGCCTAACATGAACTGTGGAAAGGTGCTGAAAAATGTCAGTTCCACTTGTCCGATTTCATACGGACAAGTTATCATCTTGTCTGCAAAATTTCGCACAATAGGGGTCAGACGTGATGGGGTGAACACCAGCCAAACCACAATGGCCACAGCAATTACCAGCAGACCCAATAGGCTGCCTAAGGTAATTCCTGCTATTTTGAGGGCCTTTTTCATAATTATCTGATTTTAGTGAGTGATGTGGACTTACCGGTGATGGTATCCTTGAAGGTCATGTGGGTAGCGGTAAGTTCGGTCAGTTTGTAACTCTTGGGAATGGCATCCTGCCCGGTCATTCCTATTTGATGTACAATAGTTAGTTCAGAACCGGAAATAGACCATGAAAACGCTTGGGCTTCTTCTTCCGTTACGTCATCGGCCTCATCCCATGAAGCGCCTGTTCCATTTGCATCAAAACGCCAATGGTCTGTACTGTTTCCGTCAACTGTCCATGTGCCGATAATGAGGGTCTCATCGAAATCTTGGTCCATCAGACTACATGCTGAGAATGATAGCGCCATGCAGATGCAGGCTGTCCAAAAGAAAAGTTGTTTTTTCATTTTATGTTATGCTTTAATTAATGGTTGTTTCAAGATCGGTTTAAGTTTTTATTGCATATGTTTGGGGTAGGGCAAAGGTAAGTTCTTTATTATGAATGTACAAATATAAGTATAGAAAGTTCAGACAAATAACATTTGTATGGGGTGAAAGGTTCTCATATTACATGTGTTTGTGAAAAAGGAATCGCCCGCGAACAGACGATTCCTTTTTCACAAACACGAACTTATTTATTGTTTCAACAGTTTATAAGCCTGCTGAGCTTTTTCAAAGTTAACGATTAACAGATACATGCCGCTTCGTAAACCACTCATATCCATTTGTTCAACGTCTCCATTGACTGACATTATGATTTGTCCCTGAAGGTTCATCAACATGGCTCGTTTGATGAGTTCTTCTGTGCGGATATTGACGTAGTCAGTGACATAAGTAGGATAAACCATACACTCTGTTTCATATTGAGGTGTTTCTATTGCATCCGGATAAGTGTATTCTGGTGGCAAAACAGGCAAAGTGTATTTCTTGGTAGTATAAATACGCAACTCACCTGGCTGCAAGGTAATTGTTTGTGCGAGATTAGTAACGTTCAATTCTGTTTGGTCGTAGTAGTCATACCATTTGCCTGTGGCAGGGAAAGGATCGACAGAAACTGCGCCAGTAAATTCATCTCCCCCTTCTACATTGAAATTACCTACGACAACGATACGTTCTCCATTGTATTCCCACTGAATGTAACGTGCGGCAGCGCCACTATTAACCATGGTTCTGCAGGTGCCGTTCAAAAAGAACTCTGGAGAGAGCAGTTCTGTACGCAAGCGTATCAGTTGTGCCATTTTGGCGTATGCGTTCATACGTTTGGCATCTTTATACCATCCCAAAGTTTCGGGAACAGGTTTAGGGTCAACACGGTGGTCTTCTCCTTCAACATAAACACCGTCTGCACCGCTGGTTATAGAGAAGTTATAGCCTAATTCCTGGAATTGCCACATCATTTTCGGGCCTTTCATAAGGAGGTTAAATGCTCCTACCAATGGAACTCGTTTGAGGCGGGCTGTTTCATCAGATTTTACATTGCCATTACCCCATTGGAGTGCCTTGAACTGGTTACGTTCTTCATCATGGCTTTCACAGAAATAAACCCAGCCTTGCTTGTTGCATTGGCTGATGTTGCCATCACCCTCTTTCAACCATCCCATTGCCAATTGAGAATAAGAGTTGTTCATGCCTTGTCCGCCACCCCAGCACATCATGCCGTTGTTGACAAATCCTTGCTCTTCATTGCTGGTCCAGTGTTCCAGAATGAAGTAGGCATTCGGGTCAGCTTCTTTTACTGCATCATAATAACCATTGATAAGCGCAACACGATTGTTGCAGTTTGGACCGCAAATACCTTTGGTCAGGTCCATGCGATAACCGTCAATCTTGTATTCTTCTATCCAATATTTCAATACGCGTTTGAAATAGTTCTGTGTACCGATGAAATCGTGGTTGAAGTCTTGGTGTACACTGGCATCATGAGGTGCTTTGGTGTTAAACCATGGGTTGTTTTCCGCTACACCGCTTGCTCCGTAATATAGTTTGGCAAATGGATTGATGCCGGAAGCATGATTGAATACCATATCAAGGATAACGGCTATGCCTCTTTTGTGGCATTCGTCAATCAAAGTCTTGTAGGCTTCCGGGGTTCCGTAACATTTATCTGGGGCAAAATAGTGGTTAGGATTGTAACCCCAGCTGATATTACCGTCAAATTCGGTTACGGGCATCAGTTCCAAGGCATTGATACCTAGATTCTGCAAATAGTCCAAACGGTTGATGACAGCCTGAATGGTTCTGGCGGGGCTGAAGTCATGTACCCACAATTCGTAAATGACCAGATTGTTTTTGTCTGGACGTTGGAAGTTAATCGTTGCATCGCTCCACTCAAATTCAGGTTGGGCTGTTTGAATGACAGAAGCCAATCCGTCTGCAGCTTTCGGCAGTGTTGGAAGGTTTGGATATACTTCTTCGGAAATATATTGGTCGTTCCACGGGTCAAGCACTTTTTCCGTGTAGGCATCACTGATTTTTATCAGTTTGCCGCCTATTTTTACGGCATATTGGAAAGCGTATTCCACTCCAGGTTCTAATCCGTCAATGGTCAACCAGAAATAGCCGGGGTTGGTCGCATCCTTCTTCATCTGATAATCGGCTGAATAGCTCCAGTTATTGAAATCCCCAATTACAAATACATTGTCGGCCTGTACATTGTTCTTGTCCATGGCATACATCACGAGTGAAACCTTGGTATCATCGGTTTCATCATAGTTGATACCATCAATAAGACCAGCGGGACGTGCGGCAGAGACTGCTTCGGCTACTACACAAATGGTAAGGGTGTCGCTTACGGTTTCATTGGCATTGCTTGCGGTAACAACACATTCATAATCACCTGTTGTAGTGAAGGATTGTGTATAAGTAAGTTCTGTGTTGGCAGAAACACTTTTCTTGGTTTCACCATTGATGGTGAGGGTAATATTGGCATTCTCAGAAGCAACAGCATCAAATATTACTTCGCTTCCACTTTCAATCAGCTGGGAACCGTCAGGCTGCTCAAACTTGATTTGCAGACCTTCATCATAAATCTGTACAAAGATATCGCCTCCATCAGCGGTTTTTCCTTCTTTTGTTCCTGAAGGACCGTCATTGAAGACAAATGCCAGCTTTTCAATTGTTTCTGCTGTGGGGCATTCGTAATAGCTATACATGTCGTCAATTACCAATTGCCAGTTGCTGCCCACTTTTGTCATTTTATATTTGGCTTCACCGCCACGCCATTCTGGAGCGTATTTCCAGTCCGTGTCAGATGTGCTTGCTGTTGTAATAACTCCCGTGTGGGCATAACATGCTGTTGCGCCGACCATGCCTTGGTTACCTTCATTAGGATTGAAGGTGACAACGATTCTTCCTCTGTAATTACTGGTAATAAATGCCGGTTCGGTGGTTACAACTTGTGCCATGATTGCTACCGGCAACAACAAGGCTACAAACAAATATAGGAGTCTTTTCATGATAAAGAATTAAAAGTTTGTCTGCAAATTTACAGCAAGAATTTGTGCCGTGAAACACATTTCTGACGAACTGTCGGATTCCGTGTATGAATGGTTGAATCGGCAGGAAGAATTGAAAGCTAATGAGAAAACGGGTTGTAACTGATGTTGTTGTCAAATATGTCCGTATCATCTTTTTTCTTAACCCATCTTACTGCTTTGTCGGTAATGGGCAACATGATAATCTCATAAGTTGTCTTCATGATGGTTTGCGTCATGACAAGGTTTAAAATATCATGTAATGAGATTTGGCCGGCAAATGCAATGCTGAAGAAAATAATGGAATCAGCTCCTTCACCGGCGATGGTAGAGGCGATGGCCCTAAGAGAAAAGCCTTTGCCTTTTTGCAATACTTTCATCTTGCTCATGACAAATGCATTCAGGAATGAACCGCATAAGAAGGCAATGAAACTGGCTATGGTTATGCGTTGTGTGTTGCCAAGAACGAGACTGAAAGCTTCCTGATGGGTGAAATTTTCTGAACCGGGTACCCAAATGCTGAGTCGGAATACCACCACTGTCAGGAAATTCATCAGAAAGCCCATCCAGATGATAAGTGATGCTTTCTTATAGCCCCAAACTTCAGCTATGACGTCATTGACAATATAGGATATGGGAAAAATCAGCAAACCAGCTGTGGCCTCTATAGGACCGATTTGGATAAGTTTTTGTTCAACGATATTGGCTACGATAAGGCATACGGTAAAGAGCATGCCGCACAGCATGAATGCAATAGATACTTGTTGTTTCATTTGTCCCTGTTTTGTTTATGAGCCTTGGCTCAAAGCTGGTTTCCTAGTTACAGCTTGTGGATTAATCTTCTTTTATCTCTTCATATTCTACGTCTTCGGCCTGACTGTCGTCAAACTTTCTTTTTGCTTTCTGAGGATATATATATTCCTGCTGCTTATTCGGCTTGTCTTGTCTGAATGCACTGAAAATCCGCTTGAAAAAAGCAAAGGCTCCAATCACGAGAAATAAGAAGCAAAAGAATAGAAAAAATAATATGAATCCGATTATGTGCATGGTGGATGGAATGAGTGGTTATTAAAAAACTTGCTGAGCGACGCGTTTTACACTTGGGGTTGCCATGAGTGTATAGAAATGAATGCTTGGCACTCCATATTTCACTAGCTCTTGTGCCTGTAGTGTACACCATTCAACGCCAACTTCTGTTGCCTCTGCGTCGGTTTTGCATTTGCGCAACTCAGCGGCAAGTGCTTCGGGTAAGTCCACGTGAAATACTTTGGGCAATACATTGATTTGATTACAGAGCGTAATAGGTTTCAAGCCGGGAATGATGGGCACATTGATTCCTATCTGCCGACATTTTTCTACAAAACGGAAATAGGCATTATTGTCAAAAAACATTTGAGTAACAAGATATTCGGCTCCTCCTTCCACTTTTTTCTTGGCCCAATAGAGATCTGATTCAAGGTTGGGAGCCTCGTCATGCTTTTCTGGGTAACAAGCCATGCCATAAGAGAATTTTTCCCCTGTTTCGGTCATGGGAAGCCCATCGGCAAAGAAACCATTGTTGAAGGCGTTTACCTGCGCTTGCAGGTCGGTGGCATGTACATTGCCCGTTGGAATATATGTTTTCTCATGCTTGGCTTTATCGCCACGTAACAACAGCAGGTCTGTGATGCCGAGAAATTGCAGGTCAATCAGCACGTATTCGGTTTCTTCTCTTGTAAAACCACTGCATAATATGTGTGGAACGACAGGAATTCCATATTTGTGCTGAATGGCGGCAGCAATGGCTACTGTGCCCGGGCGATGCCTTTCAGAAACTCTTTCGAAAAGTCCCTGCGCGTTTTCCCTATATACCAATTCACTTCTGTGGGTCGTGATATTAATGTATTTGGGGTCAAACTCACGCAATGTGTCAATGGTTTTATATACGGATTCGAGGCCCTTACCTTTCAATGGAGGGAGCAACTCGAATGAAAAAGCTGTTTTTTCACTGGATGCAATTCTGTCAATAACGCTCATACCTTCTTCGTCTAATACCTGTACAAAATCTAATGCCAGCGCAAAGGTAATGTTTTTTGTTTTTTCCAAACAAATTGTGCCATAGTTCTTCCGATTTTTTGGTCAGTATATGTAAGATGGCATGAATATATGGTAGGTTTTTGTTGATTGTTAATGATATTTTTATGTCGATTGGTGCACAAATGGTGAAATATGTGCTGATTTTTGGATTTTTCGGAGATAATTGATTCTAAAGGCTACTTAATGCTTTGTTTTGTGTCTGCTTTGTCTTATTTTTGCACAATAATTGTACCTGGCAATTTTTGCCCGTGTAAATTATGTCGGATTTAGCTAGAATTTGAAATATGCGCGAAGATGAAAATTTGCTGAATGACTTGACGTCAGGCGAGTATAAATATGGTTTTACAACAGATATTGAAACGGAAGTGGTTCCGATGGGTATCAATGAGGAAATCATCCGTTTAATATCCGCCAAAAAAGAAGAGCCGGAATGGTTGCTGGAGTTCCGTTTGAGAGCATATAGGAAATGGAAGACAATGGAAATGCCCCGTTGGGCGCACCTTGATATTCCCGAAATTGATTATCAGAAAATATCCTACTATGCAGCTCCACGTAAAAATGCGCCTGGTAGTCTGGATGAGGTGGATCCTGAATTGTTGAAGACTTTTGAGAAACTGGGTATTCCCTTGGAGGAGCAAAAAGCATTGTCGGGTATGGCTGTTGATGCGGTAATGGATAGTGTTTCTGTAAAAACAACGTTTAGAGATAATTTGGCGGAGTTGGGTATAATTTTCTGTTCCTTCTCGGAGGCGGTTAAACATCATCCTGATTTAGTTCAAAAATATCTGGGGTCTGTTGTTCCTTATACGGATAACTTCTTTGCGGCATTGAATTGTGCGGTATTTTCCGATGGATCTTTTGTTTATATTCCAAAAGGGGTAAGATGTCCAATGGAATTGTCAACCTATTTCCGTATCAACGCCTTGAATACCGGACAGTTTGAACGTACGCTGATTGTGGCAGATGAAGGAAGTTATGTTTCTTATTTGGAAGGATGTACAGCGCCTATGAGAGATGAAAACCAATTGCATGCTGCCATTGTAGAGATTGTAGTGTTGAAAGATGCGGAAGTGAAATATTCTACTGTGCAGAATTGGTATCCAGGCGATAAAGACGGAAAGGGTGGTATTTACAATTTTGTTACAAAGCGTGGTATTTGCAAGGGAGACAATGCAAAACTATCATGGACACAGGTGGAAACGGGTTCTGCTATAACATGGAAATACCCGAGTTGTATTTTAAAGGGGGATAATTCCTCTGCGGAATTCTATTCAGTTGCAGTAACCAATAACTACCAGCAGGCGGATACGGGAACAAAGATGATTCATCTGGGATCAAATACGCGTAGCCGTATTATTTCTAAAGGTATTTCCGCAGGAAAAAGCCAGAATAGCTATCGTGGTTTGGTAAAAGTTGCTTCAAATGCGGAAAATTGCAGAAATTTTTCACAGTGTGATAGTCTACTTCTTGGAGACCAATGTGGTGCCCACACTTTCCCAGATATGCAGATAGGTAATAAAACGGCTGTTGTTGAGCATGAGGCTACGACTTCAAAAATCAGTGAAGATCAATTGTTTTATTGCAATCAGCGCGGTATAGGAACTGAAGATGCTGTGGGTTTGATAATTAATGGCTATGCCAAGGAGGTTATCAATAAATTGCCAATGGAATTTGCGGTTGAGGCACAAAAACTATTGCAGGTTAGTCTGGAAGGGTCCGTTGGATAATACCAAGTCATATGATATGATAATGTTAGGTATTTTGTTAGATGAAGTCTGTGATACGTGACAAGATATTGCCTATTTGCATACCAAACATGTGTTTTTGTTGCTTTTTTGTTTATTATGTGTTAAAAAGATAAAGGTTGTAGCGTGCTATTGGTAGAAAAAGTCTACTTTTACAAATTGAATTATTATTCCTCCCATTTGCAATATGAAAAACGTAACAACAGAGTGTATTTATTGTGGGCAAAACGGCACTCGTGACAATTTGATGATTGAGATTGCCCAGCTTTCGGTTTCTACAGTGTACTTGTTTAAAGAGCAAACGTACATGGGTCGTTGTATTGTGGCCTATAAAGATCATGTGAAAGATTTGCATGAATTGTCGGTAGAAGACCGCAACGCATTTATGGATGATGTTTGCCGTGTTGGCAAAGCATTGGAAAAAGTATTTAATGCTCAGAGTATTAACTATGGTATTTTCAATGACCTGATTGCACATTTACATGTTCATCTGGTTCCGAAATACCAAGGTGGTCCTAATTGGGGTGGCACTTTCGATATGGCTCCCAAGCGGACATTCTTGTCACCAGCCGGTTATGAACGGGTAATAGGTGAGATACGTGCGGAATTAAGTAAATAAATAGATATTTAGAAAAAGGATGGAAATACAGGGAAAGATTATAGCAGTCTTGCCAATGGTAAAAGGCGAGGGGAAAAATGGTGAATGGCGTTTACAAGAATATGTGTTGGAGACCATGGAACAATATCCTCGTAAGGTTTGCTTCGGGCTTTTTGGTGATAGAATCGATCGTTATCCGGTAGCGATAGACGATGTGGTGACTGTGAGTTTCGATATAGAGAGCCGTGAGTGGAATGGCCGTTGGTTTACTTCTATTCGAGCATGGAAAGTAGATAAGGTGCAGCCGGAAACTGCGGCGCCCATTCCTCCGATGCCAGGAAATGTTGATTCGTTTGATGCAGTTGCAGGGGCATCGGCCATGGATGGTGATGATTCTTCAGATTTGCCTTTCTAATGTATGAATTCTTGTAAGAGAGTCCTTTTGGGAATGAGTGGCGGCACTGATAGTTCGGTGGCCGCCATTTTATTGCGTGAACAGGGCTATGAGGTGGTTGGCATTACATTCCGTTTCCTCCGAACGCCAGCAACGGATGTGGCAATAAAAATGGCCGTTGTTGTAGCGGAAAATTTGGGTATTGAGCATTATGTGGTGGATGCGGTAGAAGCCTTTTCTGCTGAGGTGCTTGATTATTTTGCAGAGGAGTACATGCAGGGCCGAACACCGTTCCCATGTACACGTTGTAATGAGCGGATGAAATGGCCGTTGCTGTTTTTATATGCAGCCAAGTATAATTGTGCTAGGGTGGCCACAGGGCATTATGTCAGAGTGGTCACAGAAAATACGTCAGTGCTTCTGGCAATGGGAAAGGACAAAGACAAGGACCAGTCTTTTTTTCTTTGGCCTTTATATGACAGGGGGGTGGATAAGGTTGTTTTCCCTTTGGGTGAGATGTCTAAAGCGGAGGTGAAAGCATATGCGGAGAGATGTGGTCTTGAAAAAGTAAACAAACAAAAGGAAAGTACTGGTTTATGCTTCTGCCCTGATGATTATCGCCCCTATCTCTCAAAAGTATTGGAAATAAGGAATCAGAAGGTCGTTTCTGGTTGTTTTGTTGACGAAAAAGGAAATGTTTTAGGAGAACATTGTGGCTATCCTTTTTATACGGTGGGGCAACGTAGAGGCTTGGGTTTGCAGCTTAATGCTGCTATGTATGTAAAGGAGATATATCCAGATATGAATAGGGTGGTATTGGCCCCTCATTCCTCGTTGTATAAAACGGAGTTTGTTGTACGGAATGTGCGTTTCCCATATATGTGCTATATGGATGATAGCCGTTTGTGGGTAAGGATACGCTATCGAAAACAATATACCCCATGTAGAGTGGAGGCCTTGAAAGATAATAGAATGTGGGTGTGCCTGAATGAGCCGCTCGATGCTGTTGCTCCAGGACAGACTGCTGTGTTCTATTGTGATGAGATGGTAGTGGGCGGCGGCTATATCGAATAGTGTGGCTGTGGTCGTTGGTTGGGTGATACTGATGGATGTGCAAAAATGTTAATTTGTGTCTTTCTCTGCTTGAATAAGCGTTTTTAAGCCTCTTTCGCCGTTTGTGAGATAGATGTTTTTCTTGTCTCGTTTTATAAAATCCCATTTAAGGCCTGTGGGGAACCTTCTGTCTGCGTAATCCTCTGTTTAACATAAATTTTGGCTTCTGCGGGTTTGCATAAAACAAAAGTAATATGTATTTTTGTACGTTTTTGGCTAGTATCTCTATGATAGAGAGAAATAGGCCAGTTTTAAAAGCTAATAAAAAAGAATAACGTAATAAGATGAGCGAAGAATTGAAAAATGAAGCAAACCATGAATATGGCGCCAGCAGTATTCAGGTGTTGGAAGGATTGGAAGCCGTTCGTAAACGTCCGGCTATGTATATTGGAGATATTAGTCAGAAAGGTTTGCATCATTTGGTTTATGAAGTTGTTGACAACTCAATAGACGAAGCCTTGGCTGGATATTGCGATAGGATAGAAGTGACTATCAATGAGAACAATTCAATAACGGTTAAGGATAATGGTCGTGGAATTCCTGTTGACATGCACGAGAAGGAGAAAAAGTCTGCCTTGGAAGTGGTTATGACGGTGTTGCATGCCGGTGGTAAATTCAATAAAGACAGCTACAAGGTTTCCGGTGGGCTTCATGGAGTTGGTGTATCCTGTGTGAACGCATTGTCAACGGAGATGCGTGTGGAGGTGGCCCGTGATGGTAAGCTGTATATGCAGGAATATACGTGTGGACATCCAAAGGCCCCCGTGACCGTGATAGGTGTTTCTGATTCAACGGGAACAACGGTGACCTTCTTGCCAGATGCTTCCATCTTTACGGAAACGGAATTCCGATACGATATTTTGGCTAACCGTATGAGGGAGCTGGCTTTCCTGAATGCAGGAATAACCATCACATTGACAGATAAACGCGAAGTGTTGCCTGATGGAAACTTCAAGGGAGAGGTGTTCCACTCGGAATATGGTTTGAGTGAGTTTGTAAAATATCTGGAAGGAACCCGCGAGCAGTTGATAGATGATGTTATTCATATATCTACAGAAAAGTTTGGTTCGCCGGTGGAGATTGCCATGACATATGATACGTCGTTCAATGAAAATGTACATTCGTATGTAAATAATATTAATACAATCGAAGGTGGTACACATGTGGCTGGTTTTAGAAGAGGGCTCACCCGTACGCTGAAAAAATATGCAGACGATAACAAGATGCTGGAGAAAGCTAAGGTGGAAATTAGCGGTGATGACTTCCGTGAAGGGTTGACTGCAGTTATTTCAGTGAAGGTGGCTGAACCACAGTTTGAAGGACAAACTAAAACGAAGTTGGGCAACAATGAAATTATGGGTGTTGTTGACCAGGCTGTTGGCGAGGCTCTTGGTGTTTTCCTTGAAGAACATCCCAAAGCTGCTAAAGCAATCGTAGAAAAGGTAATTCTGGCGGCTACAGCCCGTACGGCAGCTCGAAAAGCCAGAGAATTAGTGCAACGCAAATCGCCACTTTCTGGTGGCGGGCTTCCCGGTAAATTGGCTGACTGTTCTAGCAGAAACCCCGAAGAATGTGAATTGTTCCTCGTCGAGGGTGATTCTGCGGGAGGTACGGCAAAGAGCGGTAGAGACCGTCGGATACAGGCCATTCTTCCCTTGCGCGGTAAAATTCTTAACGTTGAGAAAGCAATGCCGCATAGGGTTTTTGAAAGTGAGGAAATCAGAAATATTTACACAGCATTAGGCGTAACGGTTGGAACGGAAGAAGATGCTAAGGCACTAAATTTGGATAAATTACGTTATCATAAAGTGATAATCATGACCGATGCCGATGTTGACGGAAGTCATATAGCTACTTTGATAATGACCTTCTTTTACCGTTACATGAAAGAGTTGATAGAACAAGGATATCTGTACATCGCAACTCCTCCATTGTATTTGTGTAAAAAAGGGCAAGTGTCCCAATATTGCTGGAACGACCAACAATTGAATGCCTTTATTCAGAAATATGCAGACGGAAATGAACGTCAGGTAAATGTACAACGCTATAAAGGTTTGGGTGAGATGGATGATGTGCAGTTGTATGAAACGACAATGAATCCTGAAACACGTACATTGCGTCAGGTTACGATTGAAAATGCGGCTACGGCAGACCACGTGATTTCCATGCTGATGGGTGACGAAGTTGCCCCACGTCGTAACTTCATAGAGCAGAATGCTACCTATGCCAATATAGATGCATGATTTATGAGAATTTGCGTTTATTGTTCATCTAGTGATGGAGTGAATCCTTCTTTTAAAAGGCTTGCTTCTGATTTTGGCAAGTGGTTGGCGACAGAAGGTCATACGCTTGTTTATGGCGGAGCTACTGGCGGGTTGATGACTGCTGTGGCCGAGTCCGCTTTCAGTAATGGTGGTCAGGTGATAGGTGTGATTCCACCGAGTGTGGAGAAGAAAGGAAGAAAAGCACCATGGCCGATTACGTTTTATGAAGTGAGCGATTTGGGCGAGCGCAAAAAGGTGATGAAGGAATATGCTGACTTGTTTGTTGTTCTGCCGGGAAGTTTTGGGACAATGGACGAAATGTTGGATACCATGGCTGCTGGAATATTGGGTGAACATAACAAGCCGATGATAATGGTGAATGCGGACGGCTTCTTTGACCATTTCCTAATGTTGGTTGAAAGGATGAAGAAAGAAGGTATGCTGTCTGATTGTGTTTATAGTTATTATGTCGCTGATAATTTACAAGAATGTATTAGCCTTATCAAAAATATTTAACTGAAAAAATTGTATCCCATGAATCTCTTTTGGAAAAGAATCTTTGGTGGAATGACTGGTACCGCCAAATTGGAAAGAAAAGAAGCAGACTTGCTTCAGGAAATGGAACGTTATTATCAGATTGAAGCCTCTGCTGAACTGGCTGAGTATAAAGATTTGATGGCGAAGGTTAAAACACCGGAATTTATGCAGAATAAAAAAATGCTGCAAAATAGGAAATATACCGATACCGAAGAGTTTCGTGATATGAAAAAATATGAGAAACTATGCAAGGGGGGTGCCTTTAAGAAATATCTGGAAGTACTGAATTCAAGTGAGCTGGCTTGTTTTCTCGAGTTCAAACAAACCGCACAATATAAAAATCTAGGTGATCCGGAGGCAGTGAAAAGGTCGGAACAATTGCAAAGGATGAAATCATATGAAAAGTCAAAAGAATACGGTTTATATACTCGTTTTCACGATTCTTATGTTGAAAAGGAATATCTCAAGTTAAAGCAACAGATAGAGGATGAGAAATTCCAGGAAAGGGTAGCGTTCTGGTCTAATCCCCATCGCTGGGAAACTACGCCGGAATATAAGCTGGACGCACGTTTTTATGAATTGTCTAAAAATCCAGATATCCAATTTTATTTAAAGGCAGATGTTGCCCGTTTTGAACGATATAAAGATCTTAAGTTGACTTTTGAGGACAATTTCCAATGGAATAGTTTGGAGGCTGCACGCTGGAACGCCGGTTTCCATTATAAATCTCCGCAGCTGAAGTCGCATCACTCGTTTGTGAATGAGAAACAAGCAAATAATTATGGGCATAACACGTCAGTGATTGATGGTATCTTGACCATCCAGACCCGTAAAGAGAATGTGAAGGCTGCGGCTTGGGATCAGAAAAAAGGTTTTGTTGAAAAAGACTTTGAATATACTTCTGATATTATCCAATCAGCTGACTATTTCCGTCAGGCAGAAGGTGTTTTCAGAGCTAAGATTCGTTGCAAAGGAAAAATTCATCATGCATTTTGGTTAGGTGCAGATGGGAAGCTGCCTCACATCAATATTTTCCACTTCAATGGAAAAAACATTACAGTTGGCAACGCCAATCAGCAACTTTTTGATCAAACCAAGGTAACAGGTATTTGTGCTTCTTCATTCTATATCTATACATTAGCATGGAATCAGAAGGAGTTGATTTGGTATGTAAACGATGTAGAGGTCTATAGAACCTCAGCCAATATGCCGAACGAAGCTATGTATTTGGCATTTAACTCATTTATATCGGAAAATCAGAAAGGAGCTCAAGGCCAATTGGAAGTGGATTGGGTTCGTGTGTACGAAAGGAAATAGTTTCCTGACACAGGAATAACATTTATAACTTGGCAGGAAAGATAGCATATCATGTTGTCTCTGTCAAGTTATCTTTTTATAGTGAAGAGTAATACCATGATTATATGTGTATAATACCATGATTATAAGCATAGTAGAGTGTCGGATGCTTTTACAGAACAATCATACTTGAAATGCTGTTTGTACGATTATTATTGTATGGGATGTATGAAAAAATACCTGTTCTTATTATTATTTTCTTCTTTGTTGGCAAATGCCCAAGTGGAATATAAATTCCAGCATTATTCCGTAAATGATGGCTTGTCTCAAAATACGGTTATGTCAATCATGCAGGACCATAAAGGGTTTATGTGGTTTGGAACATGGGATGGTTTAAGCAAATTTGATGGGACACAATTCACAACCTATAAGTCATATCCGGGTGATGCAAGTGAAATCACGACCAACCGCATAGATTTTCTTTATGAGGATAAGTTTGGTTTTATATGGATGCAAACGTATGACGGACGTTTTCATCGTTTTGATCCTCGTTTGGAAACATTCAGAAGTTTGCCGGATAAGATTGAGTCTTTTTCATACAGTGTACAGCGGGATAAATTTTTTCTGGAGGCAAACGATGGGTCTATATGGATTGCTACAAAAAATGAAGGGTTACTTTGTGCCGTCTCAGACCCAAGTGACGGTTCTTTGGAGATTGTGCAATATGCACCCCAAACTGACAGACCTTTGTCTCACAATAAAGTTAATTTTCTGATTAAGGACTTGAAGGGCACTATCTGGGTGGGTACAGATTGTGGCTTGAATGCAATCGATAGCCTTGGTCATGTGGAACAGTTCTTTCCAAATGTAGAAAAGGAGACTAATCGTTTTTATGCCGCATGTCCAACAGAGAAAAGTATCTGGTTTGGTGCTGAAAAAGGTATTCTGTGGAGATACACATATACGACAGGGCAGTTTGAGCGCATTTTCCTCGGCACGGAAACACGTGTATCTGACATAGAAGTGGTATTGCAGCGTTATGTTGTTATCACTACAGAAACAGCTGGTTTCTTTGTCTATGATGCCCTTTCGTCATCTATCCGGCAATTTTCAAAAGAGAATAACAAAGATATTCATACCAACCGCTTTATCTCTGTAACGCAAGATTCATTTGGACTTCTATGGCTGGAAGCTGACCAACCTGGCATATTCCGTTATCAATGCATGCAATCTTCCCTAAAACTGTTTACGCCAAAGGTAGATGCGGCGCATGCCAGTTCCATTCAGCCTAATCTATTGATATTTGAAGACATAAACCAGAGGCTTTGGATTAATCCGCAAGGAGGAGGATTCTCCTGGTATGATAGGGAAACAGATGAGCTGCGGCCGTTTTTCAATGAGCCGAACACGAAGGATTGCAAATTCTCCAATCTGATACATACCGCATTTGCTGATAAGGATGGCAATCTGTGGATGTGTACCTATAATAAGGGATTGGAAAAGATTGTGGCTATAGAAACACAGTTCCAGCTTTATAAGATGGATAAAGAACAGAACACATTGACATCTAACGAAGTGCGCTCTGTGCAGGAAATGGCTGATGGAAATATCTGGATAGCAACAAAGGATGGATATACCAGATGTTATAATGCCCAGTCGCAACCCATAGGAATATTGTGTACGGACGGCAGTATCCAACAAAATCCGCATGCTACAGCTTTCAGACAGTTGGTATATGCCATTTTTCAGGACTCCAAAGGAAGAATCTGGTTGGGAACAAAAGGAGCAGGTTTGTTTTTGTTGACAAAAAATGAAGCAACTGGTGCATATTCGTTAGCGCATTTTAAACATAGCGATGTGAATAAGCGTTCTCTGTCTAACGATAATGTTTATTCGATTGTCGAATCAAGGCAGGGTGAAATTTGGGTAGGTACATTTGGAGGCGGTCTTAATAAGGTGGTGGATAATGGCGGTCAGATTTATTTTCAGCATGCTCAAAGTGGACTTGAATTTTATGATTTGGATAAATATTCAAAAGTCCGTTGTCTCTTGTCGGACAATGAAGGCATATTATGGGTTGGTACTACGGCTGGATTATTACAGATAGAAGCAGAGAAAGCCGGTAGATATGAGGTTTATTACAGCAGCAAGACGCCGGGTGTAGTGTCGTGTTTAAGCGACAATAATGTACATGATATCTATCAGGATAAAAGAGGGAATATCTGGATAGGCACTTTTGGAGGCGGATTGAACCAGTTGGTCAAAAAGGCTACTGCAACTGAACCGGCCCAGTTCAAGGCCTATACGATGAAGTCGAGCGGCGCATTCAATGATATTGTTTTGTGTATATTGGAAGATAAGTTTGGCAATCTGTGGGTTAGTTCAGAAAATGCGATTTCCCGTTTTGATGTAGAAAACAATACTTTCCAGAATTTCAATGTCTTGAGTGGAGCCAGTGATTCCTATTTCTCAGAAGCGGCAGGTGTGGTTTTCGCATCAGATAAATTGGCTTTCGGTAGTAATAAGGGCTTAATCGTTTTTGACCCCATTCGTATTTTGCGTAGTGATGATATACCGAATATTGAATTTACACGCTTCCAATTGTTTAATCAGGATGTACCAGTCGGAGTGCCTGGTTCTCCTTTAAAGCAGAGCATAGGATTTACTGATAAGATTGTGTTGAACCATAACCAGTCGGTATTCAGTATAGAATATGCAGCACTTGATATGAGAACGCCAGATAGGATACAATACGCCTTCATGCTGGATGGTTTTGAAAAAGAATGGAACTATGTGCAGTCCCAGCGTAAGGCAACCTATACGAATTTATCCAAAGGTACTTATCAATTTAGGGTGAAATCAACCAATAAGGATGGTGTGTGGGTGAATAATGATGCCATGTTGACAATTGTTGTGAAACCATCTTTCTGGGAAACTCCTTTTGCCTATATCCTGTATATTTTGCTGATGCTTGCCCTCTTGTTCATGGTCTATTATATTACCATGCAATTCAACCATAAGAATACAGAAGTGGAGATTGAAAGGCAGGTAACGGACAATAAACTCCGTTTCTTTACGAACATATCCCATGAGTTGCGAACACCTCTTAGCTTGATTCTCGGACCGGTTGAGAATATTCTTCATAATGAAAAAATTTCTCCTTCCGTAAGAGAACAGCTGATTGTGGTGCAGAGCAATACGGAGAGGATGATGCGTATGATCAATCAGATTCTTGATTTCAGGAAAATCCAGAACAAGAAAATGCGCTTGAAAATCCAACCTACCCATATCGATACTCTAGTGAAAAACATTTGTGCCAATTTTAATAAGGAGGCACAGGAGAAGAGCATCAATTTCACAGTGCAGAGTACCTTGAATGATACCATATTGTGGGTCGACCAGGATAAAATAGATATCATATTATATAATCTGTTGTCAAATGCATTTAAGTTCACGCCTGACAATCGTAACATTACGGTTAAGCTGGATGAAGACAACGAATATGTGCGCCTGTATGTACAGGATGAGGGCATTGGTATATCAAAAGATAAGCACAATGCACTTTTTGCTAGATTTGTATCTACAAGTGATACGCAGAAGCTGGGTAAATTTACTATCAAAGGCTCTGGTATTGGCCTTAATCTGGTAAAAGAGCTGGTGGACCTGCATAAGGGTACTATTGATGTTGAGAGTGCAGAGAATAAAGGAACCACTTTTATTGTTACTTTCAAAAAGGGTAAAGAGCATTTTGACCCACAATTGGTTGATTTCATCGTGAATGACAAGATGGGAAGCGAAACTGCCAGCGGAGAAGACTTGATTGACAAACATCTGGCCATCAATTTAGAGACTACTCCTAAATCGCAATTTACCATGCTTATCGTGGAGGATAATCAGGATATGAGAAACTTCCTGATTAATCTGTTCAAGAACAATTATAAGGTGCTATTTGCTGTAGATGGAAAGCAGGGAATGGAAGTGGCATTGACAAATGTGCCTGACTTGATTATCTCTGACCTTATGATGCCGGAAATGGATGGTCTGGAGCTCACCAATGCGCTTAAGAGCGATGAAAAGACCAGTCATATACCAATTATACTTCTGACGGCAAAAACGGCTGTAGAGAGTCGCTTAGAGGCTCTGCGCTTTGGAGCGGATGATTATATTACCAAACCATTCTCGCCAGTCTATCTGGAGGCAAGGGTCAATAATTTGCTGGAATTGCGTCAGAAACTTCAGGAACGTTATAGAAATGAGCTCTTGAAGCTTAATCCAAAGAAGATAGAAAAGGATGGTGTTTCACCGGAAGAGGCATTTCTGGCGAAGTTGCTTGATTTCATGGAAAGGAACATGGATAATAATAATCTTACGGTAGATGATTTGGTTTCTGAAATGGCGCTGGGCAGGACGGTATTTTTCAATAAATTGAAAGGGCTTACTGGCCTTTCACCAGTTGAATTCATTCGCGAGATACGTATCAAGAGGGCTGCCCAGCTGTTGGAAGACGATAGATATAATGTAACGGAAGTTACTTATATGGTGGGCATGAATGACTCCAGGTATTTCAGCAAGTGCTTCAAGGCCGTTTTTGGTATGACGCCAAGCGAGTACAAGAAAAACGCGAGGGCAAAACGAGATGCATGATAAGAACCCCTATCAAAAGGCAACCAGTTCGGGTTGCCCTTTGATAGGGGTTCAATAGAACAAACTATTCCAGCATTTTTTCCAACTCAGGTCTGAAATCAGCGTTAGTAGCCAAATGTATAGTGTGGAATCCCATCTTGGTTGCTGTTGCAATATTTGATGCGCTGTCGTCAATGAAAATACTCTCTTCCGCGCGCATGTTTGCAGAGTCTAACATGGTTTGAAAGATAATCCCAAATCGGTCGTTAGAATATCCAATTTTCGTGGTCTTGATTGTAAGGCATTGAAAATGAATATATTGTAATCTTGATTTTCTAATGGCGGTCATTAGAAAAATGAGATTTTAAATCATTGTTTATCAGCGCATTACAATCAAGACCACAAATAATCAGCCTCTAATGACCGATTTGGGATAATGGGATCCGGTTTTACGCATTTCATCTCGTAAGATAGAAACAGACGGTCCATATAAGCGTCCAGCGGCTTGCCCGCTTCCGTTAAATGATTGCTTCTTACCCAGCCCATTACATAGGGGTTGGTATTGCTTAAGAGGTAGACTTTGTAACCTTTTTCACGCAAAGATGACATGTAATCCAGCTTGTATTGAGGTACATCAACAATAAACCCAAATCGGTCATTAGAGGCTGATTATTTGTGGTCTTGATTGTAATGCGCTGATAAACAATGATTTAAAATCTCATTTTTCTAATGACCGCCATTAGAAAATCAAGATTACAATATATTCATTTTCAATGCCTTACAATCAAGACCACGAAAATTGGATATTCTAACGACCGATTTGGGATAAAACCTAACCAGGCATATTCAATTTCTTCGTAGCTTAATTCACGATTGGCAATTTTGCTTAACTCCTGGCGAAAATCTTCGGCATTCATACTTCCGTCTTCAATGCGCAGGAAAAGCCCTTTCTGATGGAACTCATCCAATAGCTCATCGGCGTTTTTAATCCCGATTTCAACAAAGCGCTCAACACATTTGCTTCTTTCCAGTCCGAGGATAACGCCTCCCATGTCAAAAATGATATTGCGAATAGTGCTCATGTGGGTTCTTCTTTAAAAAGAAAAGGGGCTGTGCCAAAATGACTCTTTTGATACAACCCCAGTAAGGTATATCAGAATATGTAAGATGCAAGGCGCTGAAGGTGAGGGCGCTGGGAGTTTACTGGCGTAAATGACCGAGCCTGAATCCTGATAGCAACGAAGCAGATTGCATATTATGACATACCGTCTTTCTAAATGAATCAATGCTATAGATTATTCTCCTTTGATGGCTGCAATTCCCGGCAATACTTTTCCTTCAATTGCTTCCAGTAATGCACCACCACCGGTTGAGATATAAGATACTTGGTCAGCCATTCCGAATTTGTTGATGCAAGCAACAGAGTCACCTCCACCAATCAATGAGAATGCACCTGCTGCTGTAGCTTTGGCAATAGCCTCTGCAATGGCGCGTGAACCACCGGTAAAGTTGTCAAATTCAAATACTCCGGCAGGACCATTCCAAAGGATAGTTTTAGCTCCTTCAATAGCTGCAGCAAATGCTTTGCGGGTTTCAGGACCTGCATCCAAGCCTTCCCAACCTTCTGGAATATTGTTGGCAGGAACAATCTGGGTATTGGCATCGTTGGCAAACTTGTCTGCAGCAACACAGTCAGTTCCCAAAACAAGGTTAACGCCTTTGGCTTTTGCTTTGGCAATGATGTCAAGAGCCAAATCCAATTTGTCGTCCTCGCAGATAGAGTTACCTACATGTCCACCCTGAGCTTTGGCAAATGTATAAGTCATACCACCGCACAAAATCAGGTTGTCCACTTTGTCCATCAGGTTTTCGATGATACCAATCTTGGTAGATACTTTAGAACCTCCCATGATGGCGGTAAACGGACGTTTGATGTTGCTAAGGATATTGTCAACAGCTTGTACTTCCTTTTCCATCAAATAGCCCAGCATTTTGTGGTCTGCATCAAAGTAATCAGCGATAACAGCTGTTGATGCATGTTTGCGGTGAGCAGTTCCAAATGCGTCATTAACATAGCAATCAGCATAAGAAGCCAATGTTTTGGCAAATTCCTTTTGTGATGCCTTCATGGCTTTTTTAGCTTCTTCGTATGCAGGATCTTCTTTTTCAATACCTACAGGTTTTCCTTCTTCTTCTCCATAGAAACGGAGGTTTTCAAGTAACAGCACTTCACCTGGTTTCAATGCAGCGGCAGCATCACCTGCTTTGGCACAATCTGGAGCAAATTGAACTTTAACACCCAATTTTTCTGATACGGCATCCACAATCTGGCTTAATGAATATTTTGCGTTTACTTTGCCTTTAGGTTTGCCCATGTGTGACATAATGATAAGGCTACCGCCATCATTCAAAATCTTTTTCAAGGTTGGCAACGCTCCACAAATACGGGTATCATCTGTAATCTTTCCGTTTTCATCCAAGGGTACATTGAAGTCAACCCTTACAATTGCCTTTTTTCCGGCAAAATTAAATTGATCAATTGTCATAACTTTAATCTTTTTATATACCTTGTTTAATGAGTTGTTGACTAACAAGATATGGTTGTGAATAAATAAATTTTTCTTCAATGAATTTCGCTGCAAAGATAGTGAAAGCCGAGCGGAGTGGCAAATGCAAAACGCAGTTTTGTGATTTGGCAATTCCGAGGCGCCTCCGACTAGTGTTAGAATAATCGAAAACCGGTTATAAAGTAAAAGAGTAATATCGTTTTGAAATGCTATATTGTTGAATATCAGTAATTTTTTAGGATGTTGTCAGGCTGCTCGCAGTTTTAGCCTAGTGCAACGTCTAATATCATCATTAGTATAAAACCAACTCCGAATCCAAATGTGCCTACATTGGAATGGTTGCCCTCTGCTGATTCGGGGATAAGTTCTTCCACTACCACATAAAGCATAGAGCCTGCGGCAAAAGCTAATAGATAGGGTAGAGCGGGAGTGATATAGCTGGCTAACCAGATGGTAATCAAACCTCCTAACGGTTCTACAATCCCAGAGAGAACACCGAGACCGAAGGCTCTTTTCCTACTGGCTCCTTCACTGCGCAAGGGCAAGGAAATAACTGCCCCTTCTGGGAAATTCTGTATAGCTATACCAATAGCCAATGCCAATGCACCGGCAATGTTCATGGAAAACTCTCCAGCCAATGCTCCTGCAAAGACAACTCCAACGGCCATGCCTTCGGGAATGTTGTGCAGGGTAACGGCCAATACAAGCATAGCCCTTTTGCTCAAGTTGCTGCGTGGACCTTCTGGCGCCTGGCTACCAAGATGTAAGTGTGGAATGAGCCTGTCCATAAGCCATAAAAACAACATTCCGCCTGCAACACCAATCGCAGAAGGAAGAAAGGCCATTTTGCCCATTTCTGCATTCATATCCATAGCGGGTATGATGAGTGACCATACACTGGCGGCCACCATTACGCCAGATGCGAAGCCTAACAAGCCTTTCTGCAAATATGGGTTCATGCGCTCAGCGGTTAAAAAAACGCATGCTGCCCCCGCCGCAGTTCCGAGAAAAGGGATAAGCAATCCCAATAATACAATGTCTGTCATTTGATAGCAACAATGATTTTGCTGCAAAAATAAGCAGATTCGGCTTAATCAAAAATTTCGGGTATGTTTTTTATGCTTCTTTGGTGTTACTTCTTCTATAAGTCATTTAATGGCAAGCATTAGTAGTTATGCTTTGGTGATATACATTTCACAGCGTTGGCAGTCAAAATGCAGTTGAAGGCGATTTTTCCCACTTACTAAATAAAGAGGCATATTGGGACGTATATCCTTTTGGGTGGGTTGTTTGGGGCAGATACCCATTTCATATCGGATGCAGTATTTGCAGCTCATTAATTTGGCATCTTTCACCGCTTGTTGTTCGAAAGCCGGTTGGATGCTTTGTGCGCCATGATGTATGTAGAATGCTTCAGCTGCTTTGTTGTATATATTGTTGGCATAATCCAATCTGCGTTGTGGAAAAACAGCGGGTAATTCTTTGTGCTCTTTCTTTTCCCTTCTGTCTTTTTGCAATTCATGTAATAACTGCTCTACGGCATCTCGTCTTGCTGCGTTGAGTGTGCCAGCAGGAATGAAAAAATTTTTGGCCTCTTCTGCAACGACCTCTATAGACTCAAAAGGAGTATCGCCAAGCTTGCTAAGCTGGGTGACAATTGTGTTGGTCATTTGTTCTGGTTTTTGCGCTGCCGTTTTAGTAACAGGGATATCTACATTTGTACAGATGTTTCTGCTCAACTCTGCCAAAGATAATCTGAATCCGTTTTCAGTTGGGTTAAGCACCCATTTCACGGGCAGTTTCCTTTCGGCTGTTTTTTGTGCCAGTTGCTGTTCAAATTGTTGGTCAAAGTTCCGATAAACGATGGTTCCCGGGGCTGCTTCAGGTAGGGGTGAGGTGGCTTGTATAGCCCCTTCTTTCAATGTGTTTATTCTGAAGCCAGTAAAACCCTCTTTTCCTACATAGCACAAACCATCACCGTTTTGCATGGTCTTGTCTGTTGCTAACCATAATTGTTTGCCTCGAATGTTTTTGATTCTTCCTATTGGTTCACCCATGGATTTGGGCGTATCCCATTGTGCCATTGGCGTACGTTCATGTAGGAAATAGTCTGTGGCACCGCGATGGAAAGTTTTTTGAGGGTTGGGTTCAAAAAAGTGTATGGTTCTTCCGAATGAGGCTTGCTGATAGGGCTTGTCGCTTCCCAGAAGCAAATCCAATCGTTTCCGGTAATAAGAGACAATGTTTTTTACATAATCCATATCTTTCAGCCTTCCTTCTATCTTCAGTGAACTTACGCCAGCATCCAACAGTTCCTTTAGATAGTCGGAACGGTCCATATCTTTCAATGACAACAAATGTTTTTGCCTTTGCCAAACATGTCCCTCTGTATCTATCAGGTCATAAGGCAAGCGGCATAATTGGGCACATGCCCCTCTGTTGGCGCTCCTGCCACACAATGCTTGGCTCAGATAGCATTGACCACTGTAGCTTACACATAGTGCACCATGGACAAAAGCTTCTAATTCTACATCGGTTTGCTGCCGTATATTTCTTATTGCTTCAATGCCTAATTCCCGTGCCAATACAACACGTGAGAAACCAACATCCTGTAAAAATTTCACACGTTCCGGTGTACGATTGTCTGCTTGTGTAGAGGCATGTAGGCGGATAGGGGGGAGGTCTAGGGATAATATGCCCATATCCTGAACTATTAGCGCATCGACTCCTGCTTCATAGAGTTGGTGAATCAGTCTTTCTGCTTCATTTAGTTCTTTGTCTGTCAATATGGTGTTAAGTGTTACCAATACCTTAGCACCATAGATATGTGCAAAGTTTGCCAACTTTTGAATATCTTCTATTGTGTTGCCAGCTGCTTGGCGTGCACCGAATTTGGGAGCACCAATATATACGGCATCTGCACCATGTTTGATGGCCTCAATGCCGATTTCTGCATTTTTGGCGGGAGATAAGAGTTCTATGGCTTTTATTGTCATTCAATTCAGAAAATATATGATAATCAAATCTTTACATGGTATTTGAAAAACAAAGAGGTTCAATTTTGAGCATAAAAAAACCGCGAATTTCGCGGTTTTTTTATATGTTTATCGTTAGATTGAATCATTTATTTGCGAGCAAGTTTCACAACAGGAAACTCAATATTATTAATCAATGAAATATTTATCGTTTTGGCTGGCTTTGCAGCTATTTTCAAAGGAGCAGAATTAGATTCTTCTTTTTCAATATATTTTTGTGCAACAAATTCTCCAGAGAATTTACTTCCATTATAAGTTACCCAATCAGTTAATTTGATGTTGTAGGCATCACCCTCTCCTTGAGTGATCTCAACCGTTCCTGTTTGCGGGAATAGTATGTTACCCGTATAATATCCTTCAGTATCAAAAGGCTTGATAGTTGTAAAAGGAGGATAATATCCTTGTGAATAATAATCTTCATAAATAGCATAATCTCCTATTTGTACAAAGTCTTCTGTTTCACTAGGCTTCATGTTCAAAGTAAATGTACCGGTTGGTTGGGTTTGAGCTGTTTTATTCGCCTCGCTTTGGAAAAACATAAAGAATTCTATGTGATATCTTTGTGAGAAGTCAAACATTTGGATACGACTTTGTGCTAAATATTTATCATCAGCAGCATAGAATTCATAATAAGCGGTGTCAGCTTTAAGGGTTACGTTAACTGGATTTTTGGGTTCTGATGCACCTGCATAATCAAACTTCTCTACAGTTACAGCTCCTTTATAATGAACAATCTCTTTTTCGCCATCAGACAAGGTGATATTCATGGTAATTTCCATTTCAGTATTATTACCTTTCACAACTACATTTCCACTGTCTACTTGAACTTTAGTTTCGCCAATAAGTTTTGTTGCAGCTGCTTGGTCTGCTGCAGTTAGTTCATTGACTATGGTATATGTGCCTTCAGCTGGTGCTTTGAGATTATTGGTGTTGTATGAGATTAGTGTAACAGAATATTGTTCATTATTGGCTTCATTCGTGAAAACAGCTGAGTATTGTTCAATATCTTTATACATGGATTGTCCACGGTAAGTCAAAACAGACATTCCTTCTAATTTGGCCTCTACTTGTGTTGGTGTTTTATCGACATCTCCACCATCATCAGGATTAGGTTCATTTTGAGGTTTACATGCATTGAAAGCCACTGCAACGATAGCTGCAAAAGCCATAGCAAAGAATTTCATTTTTTTCATATTCGTTCTTAATTTAAGGGTTGATAAATAAGTTCCGGGGCAAATGTAGCAATTATATTCGAACAAACAAATTTTTGCGACATTTTTTCTGCAAAAAAAATAAATGTGCTTTACAAGCGATTTTCTGCTATAAAACATATTTTTTGCTTGTTTTTTGTTGACTTATAGCTTGTTAGTTTTCTTGTTTGCTCTTGTTTTGCCCCCTCTGTTTTTGACATATTGAATTGAGGAAGTTTGCTATTGTATTGATTTTCAATTTGAGTGCCTTGTTGAGTTTGGAGTTTAAAGGCGATAAAAACGGAGTCATTTCTATACTTTACCTCCATTGTACCGCTTTTAATATAATCATAACTGATACCGGCGGAGCTGACATTAATTAATTGGGCACCACCAGGAATCCCACCGTAGGATTCTCCCCTCAAAATGCTTCCGGCTGTGTATTGATATAAAGTATCAACATTATAAATCCCTTCTGTTAGCAAACTGTCACTGCCTAAAGAGAATATATCGGTCATATATAGATTTTGTCCGGTTCCAACGTATTGCCCTGTGCTGTCGAGTCCTAGCCCTTCAGTGTAGAGATCAAGTTCGAATACATGAGTGTCAATACCTAGATAATCGTAATATGTGCCGTAATATACAGCATAACCCGTAGTAAAAGGTTGACGTAATGTGACGTTTTTGCTGGGTTCGTTTATTCCATTGTTACATGAATAAAGCAAAATGCCCGCAAGTAAACAGAAAATATATAGCCTAATTTGTTTGAACATATCCGGTTAGGTTAATTTAATTTTCTTGCTAGGATACCATGCGGCAATAAAACCTAGCAATAATACGGTAAATAGTATAATGATAATATCCAAGGCTTTGACGGCTACAGGATATGCCTCAATTACATATCCACTTCCCATGCTGAGCCATCCGAAATGTTCTTGGCTCAGGCATAGGACTAAGCCAACAATCAGTCCAATGATAGCTCCAAGCGATGATATGAGCCATCCTTCCACAAGAAAAATGCGTCTGACGAGCTTTTCCGTTGCACCCATGGCGCGTAAAATTTCTATGTCTTCTTTCTTTTCTATTATCAGCATGGAAAGTGAACCGATGATATTAAATGTGGCAATGAGGAGGATAAAGGACAAGATGAAAAAGGTCATCCATTTTTCAATGCTTACAATACGGAAAAAGTCAGCCTGCTGTTCATAACGGTCTTTTATGCTGTAGTTTTCTCCTACTATTTCTTGTATTTTACGTTTGGTTTCTTTTGTATTGGCTCCTGGAGCGAGCTTCAGTTCGACTGCAGTCGCTTGGTGTGGCGCATAATCAAATAGTTCGCGTGCCAATGATAAAGAAACAAGTAAATAGTTATCATCATATTCACTTTGCTGTACGGAAAATATTCCACTAATGAAAACAGCTGCTTCATTGAAATTCCTGTCGGGGCGTAACAAATTGATTTGCTTGTTACGTTGTGGAGCATAGATACGTACGGGGTCAATAAAATGGGCATTGAAACCCATTTTATTGGCTAAACCAACACCAGCTACGCAACGTTCGAAAGCACCATCATATACCATGTATTCTCCATCAAACATGATGGAATCGATGGAAGTGAGCGCAGCGAAACAAGTATCAACTCCTTTAATCTTGGCTGGCTGTTGTTTGTTGGCAAAATGAACCAAGGCATTTTCTTCGATTGTTTCGGCAAATAATGCAATTTCAGGTAACTTTTTTATGGCCGACACACTGTCTGTTTGTAAACTTTTGCCTTCTATGGCAGTAATACGTAGGTCTGGATCGAAGGCAGAGAACATGCTTTCAATTAATCCATTGAATCCATTGAGAACAGACAATATGCAGATGAGTGCAGCTGTTGCTACACATACACCTGCAGCAGAGATGCCAGATACAATATTGATAGCATTATGGCTTTTCTTGCTGAGCAGGTATCGTTTGGCTATGAAAAATGCCGTTTTCATCGGACGTTTGTTGCCGCAGACTATTTTTTCAACAGATTGTCGATGTTTTCCAAATAATCAAGCGTCTTGTCATGATGGAAATTAAGTTCTGGAATAATGCGTAGTTGATGGCGTACGCGGTTACCCAACTCAAATCGTATTGTCTTGGCGTTGTCTTCAACTGCTTTCAGAATTTCTTTCGCCTTTCCATCGGGGAAAATACTTATATAAACATGTGCTATGCTTAGGTCGGGACTAATGCGAACCTCACTAACGCTTATTAGAGTGCCCTGATGGCTTTTGGCAAATAAAAGGAAAATGTCGCCCAGTTCTTTTTGAAGCAGTCTGGCTATTTTTTGTTGTCTGGTTTGTTCCATGTGATGCTCGTGTTATGTTGAAGTAGCAGTTTATAAATTCCATTCGAATCCGTCTTTGGTATCTTTCACGGAGAAGCCAAGGGCTGTGAGTTCGTTTCTGATTTTATCGGATGTTGCCCAATCTTTGTTCTTTTTTGCTTCCAGACGGATGTTTAAAAGCAAATCAACAGCTTTCTGATAAGCATGTAAATTCTTGTTATCGCTTTCTGCTTTCATTTTCAGTCCCAGCAGGTCTTCTGTAAACACTTTCCATGTTTCTTGCAGCTCTTTCAGATCGTTTGCGCTAATTGTTGCTTTGCCGTCAGATATGGTGTTGATGGCCTTGGCGCTTTCAAATAGATGACTGATGACTATTGGCGAATTCAGATCATCGCTCATGGCTTCTTCACAACGTTGACGTAAACCAGTTGTGTCAATGCTTGAGTGCTCGCTTGCTTTTAGCTTTTGTAGGCGTTGATATGCTTCCTTTAACCGCTCAAAACCTTTTTCTGCGGCTTCCAGTGCTTCGTTGCTGAAGTCAATGGTACTGCGATAATGTGCTTGAAGCATGAAGAAACGTATGGTCATTGGGGCGAATGCTTGTTTGAGTAATGGGTGTGTCCCATTGAAGAACTCGTCCAAAGTAATGAAGTTTCCTAACGATTTGCCCATTTTTTGCCCATTGATGGTTAGCATATTGTTGTGCATCCAATAATTTACCGATTCATGTCCCAATGCGGCTGTCGATTGTGCAATTTCGCATTCGTGATGTGGAAACATAAGGTCCATTCCTCCGCCATGGATATCGAAACGTTCACCTAAATATTTTGTTCCCATAGTAGAACATTCAAGGTGCCATCCGGGAAAACCGTCACTCCAAGGTGAATGCCAACGCATGATGTGTTCTGGCTGTGCCTTTTTCCATAAAGCGAAATCTATGCTGCGGTGTTTTTCTGACTTTCCATCCAGTTCACGGGTGGTTTCAAGCAGTTCTTCAATGTTTCTACCTGATAATTTACCGTAATGATGCTGTTGGTTGTATTTCTCAACATCAAAATAGACAGAACCTTCGCTGATGTATGCATAACCGGCATCCAGGATGCGTTTTACAAAGTCTATTTGTTCTATAATATGGCCTGATGCGTGTGGCTCAATGCTGGGAGGAAGAACATTCAGTGCTTCCATTGCATGATGATAACGGTTCAGATAATATTGTACCACTTCCATTGGCTCAAGTTGTTCCAATCGGGCTTTCTTGGCGATTTTGTCTTCCCCGTCATCTGCGTCGTGCTCCAAGTGGCCCACGTCAGTAATGTTTCTTACATAACGTACTTTGTAGCCTAGATATAGTAGATATCTGAATAGCAAGTCAAAAGTGATGGCTGGACGTGCGTGTCCCAAATGAGCGTCACCGTAAACAGTAGGACCGCAAACGTACATGCCTACATGTCCTTTGTGTATGGGCTTGAACTCTTCTTTCTTGCGAGTGAGTGTGTTGTAGATTATGAGTTTTTTCATTGCTTTATTGTTTTATTAAAGGGCAAAGATAGAAAAAAATGTTTGTATAAGTGTTGTAGTTAATTTGTTAATGGGATTATGTTACTTTTTGTGTGTTTCTGTTCTGTTTTTATGTATGATGAAAATGGTTCTTTCGGGCTTTTTGGTATATTGTCGAATGAATTAAGTTAATAAAATCAAAATATTGGCACTAACTTGGTCTCTGTATTTGATTTTCGTATATCTTTACGTCCGAGATAATACGTTTTTTGCAGAAAATTTCTTTTGATTCGTGCAAAAAACATACATTGTGTCTGCAATTTGTGATATTTTGTTGTGTATATGCTGTTTGTTCTCTGTGTCTGTAGTATTAAACATAACATTTTGTTATTTTGGTTGTATTATGTTTTGTATTGTAAGGTATAAGATAAGTTGTAGCATTAGTGCTTTTTGATTGTTAGAAAGGTTCTTTTTGAGTTTCTTGTTTGAGAATACTGAGAATACAAAGATTTATATATGATTTTTCTATTGTAGAAAATGGCATTAACCTTTAAATAATGTGCGTATGAAAAAAAGTTATTTCAAGAAGTTGGCTTTTTTGTCATTGTTTCTCTGGCTGGGTATTGCCATATCCTATTCCCAGATAAACTATGCTTTACAGGAGAGCTTTGAGTCAGGTATTCCCTCCACGTGGAGTCAGGAGTACGTAGTTGGTAACCAGTCCTGGCAGGCGGAACAGGGCGGCACTCTTCCGGATGGAGCTTATGACGGCAATAGCCGTGTTGCGTTTCGAAACACGACGGGTTCAACCCAGGGCTATGTCACCCGTCTGGTGACACCGGTTCTGGACCTGACCGACATGTACCAGCCTATTCTGGTGTTTGCCCAGGCTCGTGAGCACTATTTGGGCGATGTTGACGAGTTGCGTATCTATTACCGTTCGTCCCCCAGCGACTCTTGGGTATTGTATGATGACAATGTTTACACATCCCGCCAGCGCAGTTGGACTACCGATACCATTCCTCTGGTGGCGGTTTCCGATACCTACCAGTTGGCCTTTGAAGGGACCGACAAGTTTGGTAGCGGTGTGGTTCTTGACTATGTATGTGTGCGTCCGATGCCTCAGTGTACGCAGCCTGAGATTACTGTGGTTTCCAACCAGACGGCTGAGTCCTTCCAGGTGGGCTGGTTTGCCAGTTTTGATGCAGACAGTTGCCGCTTGAAGGTGTTTGCCGGCAGTCCAGTGGAGAAGGATGAGATAGAGACCGCCGAGGCAGCTGTTGATACGGTTGTAGTCGGTGCTTTTGAATGCCTGTTTAAAGGCATGGAAGTGAATACAGAGTATTATGTGTATGTGAAATCCTATTGTTTGGGTGAAAATTCGGAATGGTCTGAAGGATATTCTGTTTATACGCAGGCATCCGTTTCAATTCCTTATGAGGTTGATTTTAATAGAGATTATCAACCCGGATATTTGCTTCGTGAAGACACATGGACTTATGGCAATTCTTGGCCTAACGCAGAATATACATTCTGTCCTCACATTAATAGTAATGACAATCATTCTACTCGTGAGAAATATTCTCGTGACGGTACTTCCTGTATGGTATTTACAGGCAGCAATAATTCTACGTCTGTTATAGAAGCAGGGCAGGCGTGTTATGCTGTGACGCCGGAATTGAAAATTGAAGATATTAAAGATGTCCAAGTGTCTTTTTGGGGTAGTAGTGGTGCTCAACCAAAAGGTCGTTTGATTGTAGGTGTTGCTACTGATCCGACTGATCCATCTACATTTGTGCCTGTTGATACAGCAATTGTTATGTCGGGAGTAGTAAGCGAGTTTATCATAACGTTTGATAAATATACGGGAAATGGAAAATACATTGTATTTGCTTCAGACTTTGATGAAGAGAACATTTTTTATATGGACGATGTGCGGATAGAGAACAAGCCGGCCTGTCCGAAAGTGTCAGGAATCAGTTCATCCGGCCTGTTCCATAACCGTGTCACACTGTCATGGTCCAATCTGGGAACGGAAGGTTATGAAGTATTGCTCTCAAACAAATATATAGTAACTCCGTACGATGATATGCAAAGCAATGGCGATACAATCATTATCCGTAAGGAAACCAACACAAACAGCTGTTACATAGACAATCTGACTGCTGAAACCTACTATTACGTGTTTGTAAGGGCAGTCTGCGGTGAAGACGGTAACGGCGAGTGGTCAAACAGATACTCTCTCTATACACCCTGTGAAGGAACGATTCCTATGCATTTCTCATTTGAGGAGGAGGAAGGGTTCTACCAGATAGGTACTTCAAGCACATACAAGATGGCCAACTGTCTGAGGGCATATACGCTCCATTCAGTTCCCCCTTACTGTACAACGGGCAGTTCATATAGTCCTGCTTATGATGGTGAATATAAGTTGCAAATTTTTGGTGAGGGTGTAGATGAAGTGAGAATAGCATTCCCGCCCGTTGAGAATGTAAAAGATTTGTGGCTTAGCTTTATGGGACGTAGTTATAGTTCTGAAATAACTTATTTGGAGGTTGGTGTAATGGATGATTTTAATGATATTGCAACTTTTACGCCACTCGATACATTGATATTGTTACCAGAATATGACTATTATGAAATCTCTTTTGCTGATTATAAAGGCACAGGAAATAATATTGTTCTTTTATTGAGTGATTTGAATGTGGATGGATTCTGTTATGCATTGATAGATGCTGTGGATATTACAACCGCAGCAGGATGTTCTTTCCCGCGTGAAGTTCAGGTGGATGTAACCTCGACAACTGCCTCGTTCTCTTGGGTTTCAGGTGGAGAGAAAACAGAACTTCGTCTGACAGAAGAGACAGAGGAAGGGACAGTCATTGTAGTGGATTCGATAATGGCTAATAATGCAAATGTATGCCAAATAGAGAACTTGAAGCCTAATTGGAATGAATATACATATCAGTTACGTAGTATATGTGGGACGGATACATCTGGCTGGACCATGGAAAAGACCTTTGAAACGGAATGCCAGGCAAGCTGGCCATTCCCGTTCAGTGAGAACTTCGAGTCATGCGAAGCAAAATCTTCTGTGCCAAGTCTGCCTCCTTGTTGGGAAACGGAATATGCGTCTACATCATCTACGTATTATCCTTACATTTCTTCATCAGCTGGCTATAACAGTTCTAAGGGCTTATATTTAACATCATCTACATATTCTCCTGTCCGTGCTGACTATGTGATTCTTCCTGAGATTGAATATGAGACTGTACAAGGTGTTCAATTGTCGTTTATGCTGAAACAGACGACTGCAGATTCTGAATTGGAGATAGGTGTGATTAGTGATATAGCAGATACGTCTAAATTTGAGTTGGTGGCAAAATGTACATGTACGGCTAATAATAGAAATGAATGGCGAGAGATTGTTGTTCCGTTTGATAGTTACACAGGTACATCTCGTCGTATTATGATAAAAACTGTTGCAGGAAAGAGTAGTTATCATTATATTGATAAGGTTGTTGTTGCACCATTGAGCAATTGCCAGAAACCTTATGATCTCATGGCTTCCAATGCCTCTCCTACTTCAATTGATTTGAGTTGGACTAAGGGTGGTAATGAAGCAAAATGGGATGTTTTGGTGTTGAAATATCCAGCAGATGAAGACGATATCTTAGCTGCAGAAGATGCAACAGATGACGTTATTGCTTATCATGGAGTAGCGGATAAGAACCCATATACAGTGATTGATCTCGAACCCAATACACCTTATTATTATTATCTGCGTTCAATCTGTGGTGATGGTGATACTACTGCTTGGACTTTGAATTATGGTGAGTTTAGAACCACTTGTGTTGGTTTGGATATGCCATATATTGAGACCTTTGAAGATAGTGACACTCAATTTGAATGTTGGCAGACAGGTGTCATGGAAGGAACAACCAATCCGCCTTCACGCTCATCCGAGATGAATAGCAAGCGTATGTATATCTTCAATACGACAGCATCAGATGGTACTTATGCAATATTACCGAATTTCAATATAGAATCCATTACGGATTACCAGATGAGTTTTGATATCCATACGGGTAGCACAGTGGCAACTAATGTCGCCAAGATTATTGTAGGTGTCATTACTAATCCTTCCGATATTCTGTCGTTTATGCCGATAGACACAATAAGTGCCTTGTATGATGATATTGTCCGCCATACAGTCCGTTTCGATGAATATGACGGTGACTATAAGGGAGAATATGGCAAGTATATCATGTTCTACTCATCTTTCGGTCTGGAAGACGTAACGAACTATGTATACATAGACAATATATTGGTTGATACAATAGGCGCATGTCCAGAAGTCGTTAAAGTGAATTTTGACAGTATTGGAACGTATGATGTACGTTTCTCTTGGCTGAAAGAAACAGAGAATTATAAGATTAAACTAACAACAGAATTGCAGACGGAAGAAGAGTTGAATCTGGCAGAAAACAGCAGTGTCGTATATGAGACAACAACGGATAAAGATTCTATTTCTATTAAAGGGCTTTCTCGTTTGACAACATATTATGTTTACATGCAGTCACAATGTGATGGTGGACAAGTAAGTCGTTGGTCTAATGCATTCCAGTTTACAACACAGTGTCCATACGAATATGAAGTCCCATATAAGGAGACTTTTGATGACTATGGTACAGGCTCGTCAGCAAAACCTTCCTGTTGGACTACTTATTATGGTAAGGTAGGGACGCAGTCTGAAGGCTCCAGCATGTATTGTAATGGTAGCTATAACTATTCTATTGATGGTTCTGCGGCACTTTATGTCTATACGGCTAGTACAGCGGGCTATGCTTCGATGGCAATCTCTCCACGTATTGCAGTTCCCGATATCTCTAAGATGATGCTATCGTTTTATGCGAGTCAGACGAGTAGTACGTATTATCCAAGAATGGTTGTTGGTTTGGCAACAGAAGTTCCAGACAGCTTATCTTTAAATTGTTTCATGCCAATTGATACAATTTGTTTGCAGCTTGACCAAACTGATATGGAAACTAAAGAGTGGTACAGGTATCAGTATGATTTGTCGTATCTGGATACAATGATGAACAAAAGTGCATATAAATACATTGTATTTTTGATGGATAGAGAGTTGAATAGAAGCAGTGCAACAGCAACTTCAGGTGCATCTGGTACTATCTTGGTTGATGATGTAGAATTAATGTTAACGCCTACTTGCTTTAAACCAGAGAATGTGAAAGCAGTTGACAGAACCGAACAATCCGTTAAGGTGATATGGGAAGGTGATGCAGATAGCTATAATGTCCAATATGGTCCTGTGGGCTTCAATCCTGCTTTGAACGAGGGAACCACAGTTGTTGCAGAAACAACGGAAAAAGAGGTGACAGGATTAAGCTCGAATACAGTATATGAATTCTATGTACAATCAAACTGCGGTGCAGAAGATGGGTTGTCTGCATGGAATGGTCCTGTTCAGATGACAACACTGAGTACTGTTATCATTTCTTATCCTTATAGTCATGGTTTCGAGGATGCGGATGAGAATGCTAAATGGCAGTTTGTACAATTGGATGATTTGCAGAATAAGTGGTATATTGGTAATGCTATAGATGCAAATGGAAGCGGTAATAGTTTGTACATCTCTGATGATGGTGGGGAAACTGCAGAATACAATGTAAGTAGTTATAGTAGCGTATGGGCTTTGCGTCCATTTAAGTTGGAAAAAGGGGTTTATGAGATTTCCTATGATTGGCAATGCTATGGACAGACTACACTTGATTTTATGCGTATTGGACTTGTTCCTGCTGCATGTACATTTGAGTCTTCCTCTGCATCCACACAAGGCAAAGTCATTGGTGAAACTTCTACTACGATGTCAAGTTCAGCGATGCCGGATGATTGGATTGATCTTGGGCAGTCTTCCACTAAAAAATATCTATCAGGTTCGGAAATACTTGTTCATAAAGATACTGTGGTGACAATTACACCTGAGTTAGCTAAAACCTATTGGCTGGCTGTTTATTGGCGTACAAACAACTCTACTGGAGAAAAACCGAATCCGAGTGCAATGATTGACAATATTTCCATTGTAAAGCAGTCTTGTCCTGCTCCTGTTGGTTTTTCCGTTTTGGATGTAACAGATACAACTTCCATAATTGGTTGGACCAATCTGAATGATGCATGTTCTAAATGGGAAGTGAAACTTACAGATAAGGAATTGGCTGACTTGGCTTCACTGGCAAACCCTGACAGTGTCTTGGAGGCTCAGACGGTCACTCAAACAAAGTGCTCGTTTGACAGTTTAACAGAATCGACCACTTATTATGTATACGTGCGTTCTGTTTGTGATGAAGAAGACAATTCAGCCTGGTCGGAAGTATTTGCGTTTACTACAGCATGTGCCCCAATGGCTATTGGTAGTTCGTGGGATTTTGAGGCAGAGGAAGGTAACTTTGTTGGTACCTCTACCAAATATCTCTCTCCATTGTGTTGGGTAGTGGGCAACAAAAACTCTGATAGTTATACTTATATTCCATATCAGATAGAAAATACGGGCACATATACATATAGTATGTCGAATGGTAGCAATACGGCTGATAATAATGCTCCATACAAGGATGAAGATTATCAGCATGCATTGTATTTCAATACAACAGAAGATGAAGATGGTGCTTATGCTATTCTTCCTTATGTAGAAGGTGATTTGGATGCTATGCAGGTACGTTTCTATGCACGTGCTGGTCGTGCCAAGGGTGCCCGTACATTGTCTCAAAATGGTTATCAGATGAGTTCTGTATATGTTTCTAGTACGTATGCGCATTCCATTATTGTAGGAATGACATCCAGCTATGAAGATATCTCCACTTTTGTACCATTGGATACAATTGAAGTTACTCCAGATTTGGCAACAACTCAATACGCAACGGCTGAGAACAATTATTTGTTTGATGAGATTATTGTTCCGTTGAAGAAGGAAGCAGGTAAATATGTGGCCTTCCTATCTGAATTTGGTAAGAACAATAAAATCTACATTGACAATGTTTTCATTGAAAGTCTGAGTGGATGTTATGCTCCTATTATTGATGTTAAAGCTACAGGAAAATCAACAGGAGAAGTAAGTTGGAGCGTTTATACAGAAAACACGGCAGATTGGGTGGTTGCAGTAATGGCAGATGAGCAATTGACTGACACGGTATTATTGGATACAGTTTCTGCTGTGAACAACTATGCTATTAATGGTCTTAATGCTGCTACTACATATTATGTAGCTGTACAACAGCTGTGTGATGGTGAAGCGGGTGAAGATTATTGGTCTATGCCGAAGTCATTCAAGACTTATTATGACATTCCGTTCAATGAGTATTTCTCGGCAGCCACTCATACGCCGGAAGGTTTTAACCGTTATACTAAAAAGTTTGATGCACAAGAAGTGGATATGAGTTCTTGGTCAAATACCAATACATCTACTACGGCTGGTTGGATTCGTGATGACAGCGGC
>CALUKG010000009.1 GCA_944321155.1 uncultured Bacteroidales bacterium
TCTCTGAAAAATAAATGTTTTTATTGCTTATTATCCGCACCCAAAAAGTTGCATTTATAAGTTGAACTCAAGTTTTTTGAAGCGTTCGGGTAGTACAATTTGTTCTTTGAATTTATCTCCTTTGTCGATAACCTGCATCTTTTCTGAGGTCCGTATGCATATGATTTCATCATATAATTGATGGGTATCTGCGGTATAAGTGTTGATGTGTAGCGTGTCAGAAGTGATATGTATATGTGAGTAGAGTCGTATACCACAAGCTACTTTGTCAGCCTCCAGGTCGCAATTGGACAGGTAGTATTTGCTGGATGAGTTGGTTAATAGATATATAGGAGCAGTCTTTGATTGTTTGTTTGTGGATATTCTTCGGGCATAACTATGGTCGTGACCGCTTAAAACCAAATGAATGTCGTTCTTTTCAATAAGAGGGTTGAATGTCTTTTTAAACATGAAGTTATGTCTTCCGATGCTGCCAGGGTAAATGGGGTGGTGCATTAAAAGTACGTTCCATTGATTTTGCGATAGAGCTGATAAAACGTGTTGTTTGGTAAGCTGGCGTTTTTTCTGTAGATAGTCCCACGGCCAGAAAAGTCCGTCTGTATTGATGGAGGCAATATGTAACAAAGGCATGTCAATGGCAAAATCTGTCGCATTATGAGATTGTGGTTGTCCGAACATCCAGCTCCACCTGCTGTCTAGTTCTTTTTTGAGGCCTTTTTTGTGTTCATGATTACCCGGGCAGGCAATGATGGGGATGTGGGAGGTATATGGCTGTAATGCATCAAATACGACATGCCAATAATAATCTGTTGGGCGTTCTGCTATATCCCCGACAAAAGCCCAGAATTCAATTGCTGGGTAACGCATCGCTACATCATGAAATAGTTGCGCAGAAAGCCCCTCGGCTTCGTCCTGTATGTCGCCGAAAAGAATAAAGTCGATGGTTTGTGAGGGATTTCCTGTATTAAATGTGTACCAGTCGGAAATGGTACTGTCATTAATAAGACGATATGCATACGATGTGTTATATGTGTAATGGGGCAGAATGGCCCGATAATGATTTTGTACTCCTCCTCCTGTGGAGATTGTTGCATATTGGGCATTTGCAGTCAGGGTATCATGTGAGTGTATTTCGCAATATTCTACCATGTTTCTGGTGCTGTTGCCTCCATAACGCCATGATATGCTAATGCTTTTCCCGTCAGGTGTGAATGATAATATAATCCTGTCTTGATTTGTGCTTGGCTCATAGGTGTTTTCTGTGGGATTGCCAAACCATGCATTCCATCTGATAATAATGACAGTACCAATACTTATTGTAAAAATAATAGCAATAGCAGTGATGATTTTGTGTGCTGTTTTCATTTCTTTTGTTAGATGGGTATTAATATGCGAATATATGTTTTTGGTATGAAATGCGAGATTTTGCATATACATATTTGTGTTTAATAACATGTCTTACAAAAAAACTTGTGTTGTTATTATGTGGAAATAGAATATAATATGTAGTTTTGTGGCGTAGAACCTAATATTTGGATTTTAATTGATTAATATGAGAACCGTTTTTTGGAAAAAACTGTTTGTCTTGTTTGTCCTGTTATCAGTTGTATCCGTAACTTTAAAGGCACAAATGATGCATTATGTTGGTTTATCAGGCAAGCTGGGTTATTCGGCCATGTTTGACAATATAACGTTATCGGATGCATATAAAGATCAAAATCATGTAATAGGCGGCGTTGGAGCAGGCTTGGGATTGTTGTATGAGTTGCAAGTGACTCAGTTCCGTTTTCACACAGGGTTGGAGTTCGACTTTATGAATGCAGCAACTCGTATAGGGGATTTTTCGGCCTATCGTTCGTTGAGCGTTCCCAGCTACCCGACAATGCAATATCGTTATGATTATTCAAAGATGCGTGAGACACGTAATGTGGGCTATCTGAGCCTTCCGTTAATGTTTGGCGCTTATTTCAATCGTTACTATTTTTTCGTGGGGCCTAAAGTTGGAATAAATTTGATGGCTTCCTATTCCATGAAGAGCGATGTGGCAGTTCGTGCAGAAGATGATGAGCTTATTGGAGATTTGGAGAATATGCCTAATCATGGTTTGGAAACTCATGAATGGGGTTTGGAGGCTACTCCTTTGGAGTTGGGGCTTTTGAACGTATCTGTTGCGGGTGAATTCGGGGTGAATTTGGATGAATGGCTGGCTCCAAAGCCCAAACGTCGTCGTGGGCGCCGCGGTCGTCCTCAACCCAAAACCTTTAAAGAGTCTTTACATTACCGTGCAGGTATTTATGCCGAGTACGGAGTGTTGAATGTAAATAATTTTTCTGGCAATAATTTGGCCAATCTGGAAGGTAATCTTAGTGGGAATGCCCTACCAGCCTATGCAACGGGTAGTGGTGTGACAGATATGGCCATGGGAACACAGTTGGGTACTGCAGGAGCGGAAAAGGCTAGTCTTAATCCGTTCTTTGTGGGGGCCAAGTTTACTATTTTGTATGAGATACCAAAGAAGTACAAGAAGCCGCAACCGCGTCCAAGACCTAGACCCAAACCGCAGCCAAAACCGAAAGAAACTCCACCACTGCCGCCACCGCCACATTTGGCCGGTGTCTTGGTCGATGCGGAAACCCAGCAGCGTTTGTCTGATGTACAGGTTGTATTATATGATGCCGAAGACAATGTTGTATTTGAAGGTGTAACCTCAGCAGGTGGTGTGTTTGGAACCGTATTGGGTGCAGGTACTTATGGTGGCTATTTCACTAAGCAAGGTTATTTGCCATATGATGGAGATATCGTGTTCAAGGAGGACTCAATCTTTATTACTATGACGGCCTTGAAAGAGAAGAAGAAGATTGTCATCAGCAATTTGTTCTTTGCTACAGCCAAAACGACCATTTTGCCTGAGTCAGAACCAGCATTGGAAGAATTGTACTATTTGTTGGTTGACAATCCAGACTTGCGCATAAAGATTATTGGCCATACCGATAATGTTGGTTCGGAAGCTTCTAACCAGAAATTGTCTGAAGGTCGTGCGAAGTCTGTCCGCAGCAATATCATAATGCGAGGTATTGATCCGTCTCGAATCGAGTTTGAAGGTAGAGGAGAAAGCGAACCTATCGATACGAATGATACAGAAGAAGGACGTTCTAAGAACCGTCGTGTAGAATTTGAGATTTTGTCTTCTGAAGCTACAGGAAATTAAGACATGATGTTTTTATAGGAAAAATTGCCCTGGATATGTCTCTGGGGCAATTTTTTTGCTGTTTAGGTGTTCTGGTGTAATCTGATGGTTTGTCGAACTTACCATGGTATGGTTAATAAAGTTTAAGGCTTAATGGCTCTGCGGAAAAAGAGTTGTATTTTTGCATTTGTAAACTGGCAATTGTATTAGTTATAAACTAAGAAATTGCATAAGTTTTTATCTATGGAGCATATATTGATATATTTCCTTAGCAAACTGTATTGGATACTGATATATTGTTTTACTGTTGCTGGGCAGGTTTCTTTGTCAGATAGCCTGTTTTCTGATTCCAGACAATGGGTTTGCGAGGAGGTCGATAGTGTTGATACTGTTTCTGTTGATGTAGATGCATCAAACAATGTTTCTTCAGTAGGAATGTTTTGCCATTCCAATTCTTCAATATCTTTTTGCTTTTATCAGCGTTTTTATGAACAAGTCATTTCGTTGACAGAGGTGTCGCAAAAGCTGCCAGGATGTGTTACGGAGGGAGTTTTTGAGTGTCCCCAAAGGCATCGTGTGCGATTGCGTTTTTGTTCAGACTGATGCTACCTTCTAAATTGTCATTGCAATATCTTCTCCAATTTGCAATGCACTTGTTTTATGTAGTAAATGACAATATATCAATCACTAGACAAATTTTGTTGTATGAAAAAGTATATTATTTCTTTTATTGTATTTGTGCTGTATGCAGTGTATGTGTCGGCTCAGGACTATCAACTGCCTAATAGCAACATGGAAACCTTCCAAAATAGTTGGGCGGGTGTAGGCTATGATCCGACAGGTTGGAAAGGTGCCAATGTGAAACGTACCGTGATGGGAGTTACAGCGCAAAAAGAGATGGTTTCGCCTGATGATAATGGACGCTCGGGAAAATGTGTCCGTATTCATAATGAAAAAGTGGAAGCATTGGAAATGGGTGCTCCAGCTCCTTCATGGATAACTTTGGGGCAGCCTTGGAATGATTTGAAGGGAATAGACCAAGGAACCGCTTCTGCAGGAACAGATGGTGGCATGGCTTTTACTTATCGTCCAGATACGCTTTCTGCATGGGTTAAGAGTACAAGGGTAGGAGGCGAGGAGTTCAACATTGTTTTCTATTCATGGACGGGAACAGCTCAGAATAATTCTTATAAGGGGCAGAATGGAAGTTGCCAGTCGTATAGCCATACGGATGAGGAATCGGATATCCGTGTGCAGACAGATGGAAACTCTTGTGGAACAGGATGGGGTGATGCTGTGCAGGTAGGTGAAGGTGCATTCCGGAGCACGCAGAATTATTCATCATGGACACAGGTGAAAATACCTATTACTTATTATAATAATACAGTACCGGAGAAGACAAATGTTATTTTCTCTTCAGGAAAATATCCACATTTTAGAGAGGCGGATGGCGTAAATGTCGGTTCTACATTGTGGGTAGATGATATTTCATTGATTTATAGTTCTAAGTTACATGAAATTCGCGTTATTAAACCCGGTGAGACGAATGAACGTCCGATTGCAGGTGTTGATCCTAATACATTAGATTATCATTATTCTTTGGGATTGGGAGCTACCAATGCAGATATTCCGCAAATTAAATGTTATCGTTCGGGAAGATTGCTTGGAGCAACCGAGTGTGTAATCAATTATGCCACACAATTGGGTGAACCGACGACTATAACGGTGTCTGCGGAAGACGGTTCGTCAACCACAACTTATACGGTTGTTTTTGCAGCGCAAATGTCAGACAATGCTCGTCCTTCGGGAATTACTGTAAATGGAACTCCAGTCAATGGCTTTAGCGGTTATGTGAATACCTATGATGTGGCGTTGCCTTATGGTACAACAGATTGTCCGGTATTGGATATCGTGAAAGCAGAGCCGGAACAGACATTTACAAGTACTTGTACCGGAGTTCCTGGAGTTGCAACGGTGGAAGTTACGGCAGCAGATGGAACTAGCAAGCAAGTCTATACATTGAATCTGTCGGTTGCACCATTGACTGATAACACTTTGCAGGATATTCTGATTAATGACAAGCCTTTGACGGGCTTTTCGCCAACAAAGAATATCTACAAGGTGGAGTTGCCAATAGGCACAACTGCGGCTCCGACTGTAACTCCTGTTTCCGCTTATCCGGAAGGAGCACAAACTATTACTGTAAACAACGGAGGCTTGGAGGGAACTACTACTATTACGGTGACACCTCCTTCTGGAATATCCCGTACCTATTCGATTACCTATGTAATAACAGAATCATCCTATTCTTTCTTGGAAGATATTCAGATAGGTGGAGTTTCATTGCCGGATTTCAATCCTGAAGTTCTGAACTATTCTTATAATTTGCCATTGGGAGTGACGGAATTACCTGAAATTACTTATACGCAAGGTGATGAATACCAAACGGTTTTGGTTGAGGAAGGTGGTATTGATGGTGTAACGAAAATCACTGTGACCGCTCAGAATGGAACAAAAACTATCTATAGGATTTCTTTCTCTGCGGAGAAATCGTCTGTTTCAACTTTGGCTGATATAAAAGTAGGCGGTACTTCTATTCCAGGCTTTACGCCAGAAAAAACTAATTATACTTATGCACTGCCTGTTGGAACAACTGAACTTCCAGAGATAACTTATGAAAAAGGAGATGAATACCAGACGGTTACTTTTACGCCTGGACCTGTTAATGGTGTTACACGTCTGATTGTGAAAGCACAGGATGGAACTACGACCACCTATACAATTGTATTCTCGGTAGACCAAGCATCGGTTGCGACGTTGCTGGATATTAAAATAGGTGGTGTTTCTATCCCAGGGTTTGAACCAAGCCAGCTTGATTATACATACGTGCTGCCAAGGGGAACACAGGAATTGCCGGAAATAACCTATACATTGCATGATGACTATCAGACTGTTAGAATTACTGAGGGTGGGGTAGAAGGTGATACCCGTATCACCGTTCGTGCCCAATCAGGTGATGTTATGGTTTATACCATACATTTCACTATAGAGAAATCGTCAGTAGCTACCTTGTCCGACATAAAGATAGATGGTACTTCATTGCTGGGATTCTCGCCTGAAGTTTTGGAATATAGTTATGAATTGCCAGGCGGAACAACGGAACTACCTGCCATTACTTGGGTTAAGGGAGATGAATATCAACAAGTATTGTTGCAAAAAGGTACGGTTAATGGACCTTCAACCATCCGTGTTCAGGCAGAGGATGGAACAGTGAAACAATATGTGATTAATTTCTCTGTACAGAAGTCAGAAAATGCCAAACTGCAAAATATATATGTAGGTGGAGAGCCATTGCCTGGTTTTGAACAGGAAACATTCTCCTATGTGTATGTGCTTCCGATGGATGCCATGACATGTCCTTCTATTACGGTAGAAAAAATGCCTGGTCAGACGGTGAGAATTATTCAACCGCAATTGACGGGAACAGCACGCATAGAAGTGCAGCCGGAAGTTGGTGCAATGAATGTATACACCATATTGTTCCGTAAAGGAGAAGAGGCAAACACAACCTTGCTGCAATTGAGTTTGGATGGTACGCCGATAGCAGGCTTCCGACCGGATTCTTTGCACTATGAATATGAACTCCCTTATGGAAGCAATCAATTGCCGGAAATCACTTATACCATGGCCGATGAAAATTCGGTAGTATATGAAATACCGGACGGAATAACCAAAACGATATTGAATGTGGTTTCTGCCGATGGAACATCAAATACCGTTTATGAGATACGATACAAGCAATATGTATCTTCTGACCAAACATTATTGGATATTATGGTGGACGGTATTTCATTGGAGGGATTCCAACCTACCACCTATCAATATAGTTATGAGTTGGAACCAGGTACTTTGGCCTGTCCTCCTATTGCAGTGGAAAAAGCCAATCCGTCACAGATTGTATTAATGCAGACTCCTCATTTGGATGGTACGGCTGTTATTAGGCTTGTCGATTCCAATCAGGAGACATTGAATACCTATTCCATCAATTTTGTGTTGAAGAAAGACACGGTGACCACCTTGCAGAATATTCTTCTGGACGACCAGCCATTGGCGGATTTCGACCCGGCAAAGAAGATGTATGAAGTGCAGCTCTTGGCAGAAGACTATTTGCCTATTGTTACTTATGAGCGTGGTCATGACAAACAGAATGTATTTGTTTCTTATGTTGCCCGTGAAGGAATAGAATTGCTTGTAACTTCAGAAAGCGGAGATACGGCAACTTATACTATCCATTTCAATGCTCCTGTTTCAACCTCAGCTTTGTTGGCAGATTTGCAGGTATATGATGAGGAAGCACAGACGTATATCTCATTGGCAGACTTTGATGCAGATGTATTTGAGTATACTTATACATTACCATGGCGTACAGATAGGGTACCGAATATTCGTCCAATATTCCGAAATAAATACCAGATTGCCACTATCGCTTATCAACCAGTAAACAATACGACTGTCATTGAGGTATTGGCACAGGATGGTACAACCAAACAGAATTATCAGATTAGTTTCCCGGTAGAACAATCGAAAGAGACTGCTTTGGCCTCTTTGATAGTAGATGGCAATCCTTTGGTATTGCAAGACGGCGTATTTGATTATTCTGTTCAGTTGCCTTATGGAACCACAAATATCCCAGAAATCATTTGGGAGAAGAAAGTAGAAGAGCAACGAATTACGTTAGCAGAAAGAGGGCTTGGCTATCCAGCAACCCTTAAGGTCTTTGCAGAGAATGGAGATTCTGCTCTTTATACGATTCATTTTGAAGTGTTGAAATCTGATGCCGAAAATGTTTTGACACGTATCCTTGTAAATGGAATGCAACCAGCCGACTTCTCACCCTCAGCAGATAATTGTTCTTTAATTCTGCCTTATGGAACGGAAGCAATTCCAGAAATAACCTATACAAAGAGCTATCCGGAGCAGACAGTGGAGATTGTACAAGGAAAATTGGGTGAGCCTGTATATATTAAGGTACGTTCCAACAAAGAGGGAGTAGCTGACAAGCAATATACTTTGTCTGTTAGCGTTGCTCAACAATCGGAAGCTGTTTTGACGGATATTAGGTTTGATGGTGTATCCATGGAAGGATTTGACGCAAAGAAAACTACCTATGTACGTCAGATTACCCAAAAGCCAGCCCTTATTGAGGCGGTTGCTCCCGAAGGTGTAAATGTGGTGACGGTTAAAAATGAATTGAACTGTGCTGTGTTTGAAGCGCAGAAAGATGAAGCTTCCACAACTTATACCATTTATTTCCACTATAAGGATGATGTTATACCTAATGCTGATTTCACGGAGTGGACGACAGCCGTTTATAATAATGGACCTAAGCCTGTGGGTTGGATGGTACCGGCTGATTGTGCTAATGAACATTCTGTTACTGCTACTTACAAAACAGGGCCAGAGGTGGAAAGAAGTGAGGATGCTGTAAAATTACGTACGTGGTCTAGCCAATTCTCAATATATGGTGGTGTACCAGGTATGATGACGATAGGTAATATGTCTTTGAATCTTGCTTCGTCAGGCAATTCATCTTCTTCTGTATCAGGAGGCATTATGTTTAGAAATACGCCAGACCAGTTCTTGCTTGATTATAATCCAGTTTCGCACACTTCTAATGTAAACAACATTAGGGTTCTTTACTCGATTGGAGATGGGAATACGACGAAAGATTTTCTCTTTACGGATAATAATTTCAATAATCAATGGAAGAATATGGCACTTGATGTCCGTTCAGAAATTATCTCACCTACTTTGCTTAATATTACGGTTAATAGTGCACATACAGAAAATGCGGGAGGCATAAGTTTTTCTAGTGGAAGCTTATTTGGTGGAATGAAACAAGAATCCGAGTTGTTGGTAAAAAATCTTGTATTGAAGTACTCGTCTCTCATTTCTTCTGTTACTCTTAATGGTATTGCAGCTACGGTCGATGGTTCCAACATTACTTTTAATTTGAATGCAGAAACAGATAACGTGGAAAATATCGTTATTCAAGGTCAGGTTCCCGACCAGGAGTATTTTATTCAGTTGAATGATGAAATCTGGACGGGTACAACCAATCTACGTACCGGTAGTATTAAGTCAGTTGCAGAAGATGGAAGTTATACGGAATATACCGTTTATATGTATAGACCTCGTTCAGCTAATGCGCAGTTGTCCTATATAAAAGTAAATGGGCAGGATATAGCTTTCGATCCAAGTCAATTGGAATACGATTATGAAGTTCCGTTTAACACCACCATATTGCCGGATGTACAGGTGGGAAAAGCCAGCAAATATCAGACGGTTGAATTGGTACGGCAGGAGCTACAGAATGTACAGATAATGGTAACGGCTGAGGACGGACAGCAGCAGACTTATATTGTCAACTTTGTGAAAGAACAACCGGAAACGGATGCCACATTGAGCATGCTGACTGTGGAAGGCTATGAGCTCGACTTTAATCCGGAACAGTATGAATATACAGTGCAATTGCCGGTGGATACAAAGGAGATACCTGCTGTTACCTATGAGAAACAAATGGATGATCAGGAGGTGGTCTTCACAGAAGGAGATGCCAATGGGTTGACAACATTGGCGGTAACCGCTCAGGATGGAACGACCCAAAATACCTATAAAATTCAGTTTACATTGCAGGAAGCTGTTTCTGACGCTCAGTTGTCCAGCATGCAGCTTTTGAGTGATGGAGTTATCTTGTTTGACGCGGATACCTATGTATATGAACATCATGTACTGGATACTTTACCAGCGGTTACTTATTCAGGTAATATACATGATCAGATGACAGTTATACATTATCCTGATTCTATCATTTGGAATTTGAGCAGTTCGACGGCAAACCATAAATATCTATTGGAATTTACGAGAACCTTGTCGTCCAATGCCAACTTGCATGCCATCGTTGTCAATGAAGAACTGCTGGAAGGATTTGTGCCTTCTGTTTATGACTATCAGCTTTATGTGCAAAGAGGACAATCTTTTGACATTGTTCCTATCATAGCAGAAGAAGAACAGAAAGTAGAGACTACTTATGCTGATAGTGTATATACGATTAAGGTAACGGCTGAGGATTTGACTGAGCAAGTGACCCATTTGACATTGAAAGAACAGCTTTCCTCTGATGCAACATTGGCAGGATTGGAAATAAGCTTGGCTGATGGAACACCTATTTCGTTCGCTTTCGATCCGCAGCAATTGGAATATGAGTTTGCCATTCCATGTGATTCGCCTAAATATTTCTTGCCACAATTGCCTGACGTGATTGCTTACGCAGCAACCGAAGGACAGACAATCCAGATGGAGCTGAATGCATTGAACAGCAATTCATATATTGTAGTTACATCGCAAGACGGAAAGCAACAGCAGACATATACACTTAAGTTTAATGTCGCAGCTTCTAGCAATGCATATCTTTCTGGTATAGCGATTGACAATATACCTATTGAATCATTTATGCCGGACGTATATCGTTATGAAATAGAAGTGCCTTCTGGTTCAATTGTACCAACTGTTACCTATACGCGTGGTGATGCCTTCCAGAGTGTGGAAACTGAAACTGGCTCGGATTTGGTTGTTTTGCAGGTTACGGCTGAGAATGGTAATATGTCCACTTATTTGGTTCGTTTTAATATCACCTTGTCGTCGGTTGCCGACCTTGGAGGTATAACGATTGATGGACAGCCTCTGCCTGATTTTGATAAGGACCAAACGCTTTACACGGTCAATTTGCCGGTTGGTACAGTAACTTTGCCGGAGATAGGTGTCATCTCAGGAGCTGATAACCAGAAAGTGTCTGTTGTTTCAGGTGGCGTCAATGGAGCAACGCAAATATTGGTAACAGCAGAAAATGGCAATACAAAGAATTATACTATTAACTTTGTAGTACAGCAGTCTGAAAACGTGGCTTTGGCATCTATTCTGATAGATTATTTGCCATTGCCTGATTTTGATCCGGAGGTATTGGAATATACGGTAGAACTTCCTGTAGGGACGAATGTGTTCCCTGATGTAACTTGGATGCCGGGTGATGAATACCAGACCGTAATAGGTATGACTAATCCGGATGGTGATGCCATTATTAAGGTAACGGCACAGAATCCTCAGTTTACACGTCAGTATATTGTACATTTCAATGTTTTGAAGTCAGAAAATGCCTTACTCTCAAATATCTATTTGAACAATGAGCCGTTGACAACACATGCACAGGGCTTCACGTCTGATGCAGATTTTTCACCGGAGCATTTTGAATATCATGTGGACTTGCCGGTAGGTACATTGAGCTATCCGAAGATTTCATTTGACATGGGTGACGAATGGCAGAAAGTGGAAGTGTCACAACTGCTGGCTGATTCTGTTGTTCTGACCGTAACTTCGCAGGATGAAGCCCACACGAATAGTTATGTGATTCATTTCAATATTTTACAGTCAGATGTAGCATTTCTCTTTAGTATTGAATTGGATGGTATGCCATTGCCTGACTTCCATCCGGATACATTGCACTATGAGGTGCTATTGCCTGTGGGCACTGTTCGTCTTCCTGCCATTACTTGGACCAAAGGCGATGCTCATCAGACCGTCTCAAAAACAGATAATGGAGTGAATGGCCGTTGCGAAATTTTGGTGGAGGCACAAGATAGGGTTACAACCCGTACTTATACCATTGACTTTGCCGTACGTAAGTCAGATAATGCCTATTTGAAGGAAATAAAATCAGGTGGTGTCTTGTTGGAAGGATTCGACCCGGAGATAAACGAATATGTGATAATATTGCCTTATGGTACGGAAGCGGTTCCGACAACAACTTATACCTTGGCAGAGTTTGCGCAACAAGTTGATTTGCGGGAGGCCCAAAGCGTAAATGACACAACCTATCTGGTGGTGACGGCAGAAGATGAAGTAAGTACATTCACTTACGTGTTGACGTATAAGCTGCGTGAATCGTCCAATGCGCTCTTGGATGCCATTTATATTGATGAGCAACCTCTAACCATCGACGCACAAGCGTTTGAGTCAGATGTTGACTTTACGCCTGAAAATATGGAGTATCACATTGTTCTTCCTCCATATACATCGGAATTGCCTGTTGTTACATGGAAAGCTCAGGTGCCTGAAAGTGAAGTGACATCATTTGTCGATGCTTGCACCGATTGTCCGTTTGCACAGGGTACTGTACGCATACAAGTGATGGCGCAGGATGGCAGCGATGCCAATGAATATACTTTGTTCTTCACTACACGTCTTTCTGACAATGTCCAGTTGAGTGACATACGGATAGATGGTAAGACCATTGATGGGTTTAAGTCAGATTCAACGGAGTACGTTCTTGAATTCCCTGTTGGAACGGATTCCGTTGCATTCCCGACACCAGAGCAAGTTGAAGTAACACTGGCGGAGGAAGGACAGACTTATGTGGTTAATGATGCCGGCAATGGTGTATTGCTTATACAAGTTACAGCACCGGATGGCATCACCATAGGCAATTATGTGATTGTATCCACCATTAAGTTGTCCGATAATGCTTATTTGAGCGACCTTAAATTGAATGGGGTTACATTGCAGGGATTTGATTCTACGGTGTTTGTATATGATTATATCCTGCCTTATGGCGATGTGCAAATTCCGCTGGACAAACTTGAATACACACCAGCAGATTCCCATCAGGAGATTTCCGTGGTAGCTTCGGGTAATATAGCAGATGGTAATGCAGCTATCAATATATTTGTCGTGGCACAGGATGGAACGGAAAATATCTATACCATTCATTTCTCCAGCGCAATAGACGACCCGAATCAATATCCTTCTGCAGATGACGTATGCCTTGTACAGGTTGAGAATGGGCTATGGCGTGCATCTTCAATTAGAAACGATGTAATTGTGTTCTTGTTTAATGTGGCAGGTCAGCATATTGATTCAGGTGTGGTTCCAGTTATTGATCCTAATGAGAAAGACTTTATGTGTGACCCTTCTTCCACCGTTACAGGACGCGAATTCCGTCTGCCAAAACAAGGAACAGTATATGTATTCGCCTTCACCTATAAAGGAATTATATTGCGCTCACAAAAAGTGATTTATTAGGCTAATCTAATACATAAAAGTAGGGCATATCGGAGGTGTTTTCGGTATGCCTTATTTTTTTACATAGCATAGTCTGTTATACTTTATGGGTGGCTTTTATTGAAAAATTATTATTGTTTATAGGGAAGATAAAATTGGATTGTTTTGCTGTGTAAATAAATAAAAAACGATAAATTTGCATATTTTCTTGTGGTACTGATTTGTGAAAATTGATAATTTATTAAACCGATAAAAAATAAATGCTTATGAAAAGACTAACGCTATTTTTAATTTTTGCATTTGGATTATTGTTTTCTGCTTTTGCCCAAGACCAGATTCGGGTTGAGTTTTTGAATGGTCCGGACTATTATAGTGCAATCAGTACTATAGGACGTATGACTGTATCTGATAATGTTTTGCGTATTTATGCGCATGACGGTCAGTTGTTGACGGAGAGAATTTTGTCTGGTGTGGACAAAATAACTTTTGGAGATAATGGTAGTGTTACTGCTATTCCAGAAGAAGTAGAAGCCTCTTTGCATGTTTATCCTAATCCAACTCAAGAAGTTTTGTTTGTGGATGGTGTCGCCAATGATGCAGTCGTTCGCTTGTTTTCAGTTGATGGGCGTTTGTTGGAGACTCTGCATGCGGAAGGGCAACAGGTGCAAATGCAAGTGGTAACATTACCACGTGGTATCTATCTGTTGCAGGTAGGCACGGATATTATTCGCTTTATAAAAGACTAGTACTTAATAAAATACAAGCAACATGAAACGGACATTGATTTTAATTTCCGCCCTGTTCTTGATGAGTATGGGCGTGTTGGCGCAGATGAATATCTGGCGCAACGGAGTTGTAACGCATGAGTTCTTGTTGGCTGATGTGGACAGTATTACTTTTGGGGCTCTCCCTGAAACACCTGGAGATGCCATCATGCTTAATTACAAGTTGACGGAATTTGAGGGTGATCGTTATGGGAATCGTGGATATTGCTATAATGTGATTTTTACGACGCCAGGTACTGATTTTGAAGTTAAAGAAGTGGATTTGGGTGGACAGACGGGATACCAATATGTGTTGAATAGGGGAACGGCTTACATGATTTACATCATTTCCGATCAGCTGAGAAGTCAGGTGCCGGAACCGGGTACTTATACCATTGGATGGTATGATTCTGATGATTCTGAATATGTTCAGGGTGAAGATTATGGCCGTCGTGGCACCTTTGCCCGTGGATATAACGCAGCTGCAGATCTACCAAATGTAGATCAGCATGCCCCAGTTGGTTCTTGCAAAATGAGCAAACCGGAAGAGGGTGAATATATGGTTGATTATTTCGATGATGATATATATCGTTATGTTCGTGATGGCGAGCTGGAAATCATTGAAAATGCAAACGGTTCCTATACTTGGAATATGACTTTGAAATTTAATGATTTGACGACGGAAAAACTTACTTGGACGGGAAAATATGAAGAGACGGAGGAAGAGCCAGAACCGGAATTACATCCTTCTTTACAAGGATCGGATTATTTCATTTTCCAGATGGATGATATTACTTACGGGAAAATAGCTTCTAAAGTTGTAGCTGATTTTCGTCGGAATGACGTAACAAATTTCTTATATATTTGGGAAAATACTTATGCTGCAGGTAGCACACAAGGGCTTAACTTCTATGGCGAACCAGAGGGCTGGTTAAGTCTTGATGTGTTGAATGTGGGATGGTCTGGGTGTGCGTATAGTGTTAGTGACTTGGAATTGTTGAATAAATTATCTGCTATTATGGAGGAGCCCGAAAATTATTATTTCCATATAGCCATCAAATCAACGGATAATGCATCACATCTTCTTTTCTTGGATGGTACTGCTGGTAGTGCTAAGATCTGTATCGGTGAATCTGCTTTTGTTGATGGAGGAACTACTTATCAACCTATGGCAGGATTGAAACGTGATGGTAGTTGGAATGAAATAGAAATTTGTATGGCAGATTTGTTTACTCAAGGCTTGACCTATGGAAGCAATAATACGAATGCTCTGAATGTATTGGGTGCCTTGAGTGGGGCAGTTGCTGGTACAAACCTTCAATTCGATGCCGCATTTATCTATAAGAAAAATGGTGGGGAAATTGCTGAACCTGAATTGGGGACGGTAAAAGTTGTAGTGGATGCTCCGGAAAATACTTGTAATGGAATGGTGGCTGTGGGTACGTTTTGTAATTGGTCTCCATCAGAAGGTTATCCTTTTACAAAGGTAGAGGGTTCTGAATCTTTATATGAGGTGACAGTACCTTATTCTTCTGATATGGAGTTTAAGGTTATTGCAAAAACATTATATGATGAGGTTTTTTGGGATTATCAGTGGGGGATGAATCGAGATGGAGAAGAACCTAATGTTGTATTGTTGGGTACTCCAGGCTGCGTTTTGGATAACTCTGAGAATGGTGGTGAACCGAAACTTGTTTCTTTTGTCAATGGATCTTTGACCTATGTAGAGGTCAAATCCTGGAGAACAGATCCATGTGTGCTTCAAAATGAAGCGGGTATGGCAACTTGGTTTTTGACAGTTCCTGCTACAACACCTGAAACGGCAGTGGTCTCGGTTGTTGGGAATTGGCGTGATAATGACTCGGAATATTGGGTGCCTGGAGCTGTAGTGATGGAGCGTATGGCAGATGGTAGATATACTTTGACAAAAGAAGTACCAGCTGTTTTTCAATATAAATATGTTGTTAGTGTTGATGGGGTTACTTGGTCTTGGGATTATCAATGTGAAAGGCAATTCGAGATGCCGGCTTCCTTGATAGCAGAAGATGTTGTTGAGGCTTGGAGCAGCGAACCTTGGATTCTTGATGAGTGGGCGGAGCTGAACAGACGTATCAAGGAAGATTTTAATACGACGCTAACTATCCCAGAACCAATAGGAGAATATGAATTTACAGTAACAAAAGGCTCTCCTTTTGGTAACTGGGTATCAGGATACTATGAATTGACATTCAATCCACAAATGATAAATGCTGTATTGAACTATTCTCAGGTGTTGAGAATGGCAGGATGGAAAAAGGTTATCAACGGCGATGAAGAGCAGGGATATGCGACTTATTATTCAGATACACAAGACTATCTTATTATGCCCTATATAGACGAGACATCACATCAATTTGCCATTCTTTATATTTATAATAGAAATGATGTGGGTACCATTAGTAATTGGGAAGAGATAGAGGATAAAGCAACAGAGGTAAGTTTAAAAGGTAATATTTTGGTTGATACCTACTATGGAGAATCTTTCCCTATTGTAGATGAGACAGAAGCTTACACGCTTATATTGACCAATGAACAAGCAGGAACAACATATAGTGTTTCTCTCGCTTCGTATCCGAATGATTTGGTAGCACCACTAGAGGGGACATATACGATAGTTGATGAGCTGACTGCGTCAGAACAAGCGACTATAACAAAAGTCTTCGGTGAAGGTGAAAATGCTGTGGAGGTTGCAGGTGAAAGTGGAACACTTGTTATTTCTGGCAATGCTTCCAATATGGAAATTACCTTAAACATTGCATTGGCAGATGGAGATCATGAAACACTTCATTATAGCGGTCAAGTACAAGTAGAAGAACATAAATTGGAGATGGTTTCAGAGCATGAGATACTGAATGTAATTTCCATGACTTTGGAGAACAGCGCAGACTATGCTGAGTCCAATTACTATTATTACTTGCCTACAAGCAGCGGTTATCCTGCACAAGGTCAATTAAGTGCTGTTGTATCTTCACCCCAATACCCTAATGGTATTATGCAAATAATGTTGGGCTTCTTATTCAATGGTGACCAACAGAGTGCAGCTACCTTACCAGTTGGCGAATACCCATTCGTAAATATGCATAAGGGAGAAGGTACTGATTTAGACTTTATTACTGCCAGTGACTATTATATCTATTTGATTAACGATTATTATGGCTATTACTGCTATTTCTCTTCTGAAATTCATACGATTACAGCTGATGGTATCACAACAAACATTTTCTTTCCACAAAGCGGTACTTTGAAAATAGAAAATGGAACTACAGAAGGCACAATGAAATTTACCATCAATGCAACATCATTCAATGGCAGTACGTTCCAGGGAACATTTGAATTGCCGGAGTATGTAGAATCATCTTCAGCTCCTCAGCGTCTTGCTCCTAAGGCTGCGCCTCAATGGAATACTTATCTGCTGTTCAAAGATGCAAAACTTCCCAATGTGCCCTATAAAAGAGCCATGAGATAGTAATTATATGGATATGTTTATAGTCCCTATACTTGTTTTGGTGCAAGATAGGGACTTTCTTTTTACAGAGATGTTTGTTAATTATCTGCAAATGCGAAGTAGATAGTTGTTTTTTTGAAATGGTGTTCGTAAATTTGCGAATGGTAAAATCCAGTTGCTATGGAGAAAAAAACATATACGCTTGAACAGGAACAGATTGCGCGGTTTGCCAAAGCTATGGGACACCCGGCCAGAATAGCCATCCTTGAATTTTTAGCTAGTCAGACCTGTTGCTTCTTTGGAGATATTCATGATGAATTGCCGATTGCTAAGGCAACCGTTTCACAACACTTGAAAGAACTGAAGGAAGCAGGACTGATTCAAGGTACCATTGAACCTCCTAAGGTGCGCTATTGCATCAACCGTGAAAACTGGAAAGCGGCTCAGATTCTTTTCAACGATTTCTTTAAAAAATAAAACAGCTTCAATTGGAAAGGATAATTATATAGTGAAAGTTCGTTGTTTTGCGAAATACAAATCTAATATATTGTGCTTATGAAAAAAATCTTTGTATTCTTGGTGGTAACGCTAATTTGGACTGCATGTGGCAACTCCAAAGAGAGTTCGGAAACGACAGTGCCTATTGCCCTCTTGCAAGACGGAGTGGAGGTGTTGTCTTTGCATAGCAAGCAACGATGTCCGACATGTATTGCTATTGAAAACGAAACGAGAAATTTGTTGAACAGTAGTTTTGCGCAACAATTGGCCGATTCTACAGTTGTTTTTCGTGTATTTGATCTGTCGGAAAAAGAAAATCAGCAGATTGCCGAGCATTATCAGGTGTCTTTCTCCTCTTTGATTTTGGTGAAATACGATGCAGGGAAGCCAACCGTATGTGATTTGACGGAATATGCCTTTTCAAAAGCACGTGTTGCGCCTGATGAGTTTAAGGCAGAATTAGCGGGATGGCTTGAAGCCTTGTTGCAATAATATGACACATTACCTACGAGAATAGGGTTGCAAGGTAGAACAAAATAAGCACTGAGAATCCCCAGTGCTTATTTTGTTTCTAATTGATTTCGTCTGGATTATCTTTTTACAATGTTCATTGTATCAGATGCAATCATATATTCTTCGTCTGTAGGAACTACCACAACTTTAACTTTTGATGCAGGGGTGGAAATGACAACTTCTTTTCCTCTAGTCTTGGCATTTAACTCTTCATTGATTTCAATGCCGAGATAGGTCAGGCCTTTGCACACTTCACTGCGTACATAAGCATCGTTTTCTCCGATACCACCGGTAAATACCAGTGTGTCGACGCCATTCATGGCTGCCACATAAGAGCCGATGTATTTGCGCACGCGGTAGATGAACATCTTTCTGGCTAAATCAGCACGTTGGTTGCCTGCATTGACTGCGTTTTCAATGTCACGCATATCGCTGGAAACGCCAGATACACCTGCCAATCCACTTTTCTTGTTGATAAGCGTGGAGAAGTCTTGAATACTCATGTGTTCTTTCTCCATCAGATAGGTTACAACACCAAGGTCCAAATCACCCACACGTGTTCCCATCATCAGACCTTCCACTGGAGTCATACCCATGGAAGTATCAATAGACTTGCCGTTTTCTACTGCAGTAATGCTACCGCCATTACCGATGTGGGCTGTAATGATTTTAGAGTTATTGTAATCAGTTCCTAAGATTTCGCATACGCGTTTGGATACATAGCGGTGGCTGGTTCCGTGGAAACCGTAACGACGGATGCCATATTTTTCATACAATTCGTAAGGCAAGGCGTACATATAGGCATAATCCGGCATTGTTTGATGGAATGCGGTGTCAAATACACCCACTTGCGGAACTTCAGGCAAAATCTTGGTAACAGCTGCCACACCTTTCAGGTTGGCTGGATTGTGCAAAGGAGCAATATCGCTGCATTCCTTTACCTTGTCAATCACTTCTTCTGTTATCAATACAGACTTGTTGAATTTTTCTCCTCCGTGAACCAGGCGGTGACCTACTGCGTTGATTTCATCCAATGATTGGATGCAACCATATTGTTTGTCGGTCAATGTTGCCAAAATAAATTCAATACCGGCAGTATGTTCAGGAATTTCTCTATCCAATTGCACTTTTTCGCCGTTGGGCATGGTAAATTTCAGGAAAGAATCCTTCAAACCGATTTTTTCGATTCCACCTTGTGCCAATACACTTTTGCTATCCATTTCAAACAGCTTGTATTTGATGGATGAGCTGCCGCAGTTTAATACTAATATCTTCATGGTTGTATCTTATTTTTGTTTTAATCCGATAGCTTGGTTGGCTGTAATGGTAATCATGCGTACAATGTCATCAACGCTGCATCCACGTGACAAATCGTTGATAGGAGCTGCAATACCTTGGAGGATTGGACCAACAGCTTGTGCCCCGGAAAAACGTTCTACCATCTTATAGCCGATATTACCGGTTTGCAAATCAGGGAATACAAATACATTGGCTTTTCCTGCTACCGGGCTTCCTGGGGCCTTGTGTTCGCCAACAGAAGGAACCAAGGCAGCATCAGCTTGCAATTCGCCGTCAAGCATTACATCTGGAGCCATTTCTTTGGCCAATTTGGTGGCTTCAACTACCTTGTCAACCAATTCGTGTTTTGCACTTCCTTTGGTTGAGAAGCTCAGCATGGCTACGCGTGGTTCATAGCCGGCAATAATACGTGTTGTTTGTGCTGTACATACGGCAATTTGAGCCAGTTCGGCAGCGGTAGGACATGGGTTGACTGCACAGTCGGCAAAAACGAGCAAACCGTTTTCACCATATTGTTTGGCAGGCGTAAACATCAAAATAGCTCCAGAAACAACGCTTACGCCCGGAACGGTTTTTACAATTTGGAAAGCAGGACGCAAAACATTTCCTGTTGTGTTTTGTGCACCAGCCAATTCGCCGTCAGCATCACCGCTCTTAATCATCAAACAACCTAAATACAATGGGTTTTGAGCCAATTTTTCAGCTTCTTCCATGGTCATCCCTTTGCTTTTACGCAATTCATAAAGCAAATTGGCATATTTAGGCATGCGTGGATCATTGGAAGGATCTACTATAGTAGCCTCAGAAATATATGTATATCCTTTTTCTGCGGCCATTTTGTTTATTTCTTCTGCATTGCCAATTAAAATAAGTTGGGCTGCTTTTTCCTTTAATATAATGTTAGCTGCCTCTAATGTACGTGGTTCTGTACCTTCTGGCAATACAATGCGTTGCGGATTTGATTTCGCACGCGCCATAATCTGTTCTAGTAAATCCATAATGCTTTGTTTTAATATATTAGTTAATCATCAAATAATCATCAATTAGAGATATATGGTTGTTACAAACCATTTACGTTGCAAAGGTAGTGTAAAAAAAGAGATTTGCAATATCGGGTTTGCAAAATATAATAGTTTTAACCCTCTAAATGCAATATCGGGTTTTAAAAAAGGGTGTAAATTAGGATGGAAATACGTACAATTTCTATTTCCTTCCGAAATCAGCTGGAATTTCTCCCCACTTTTCCGTGTCCCACTTAAGGATGGGATTGTTGTATGTATTGTTTTGCAGCCAAACTTCTGCCCGCTTGATCAATTCAAATAGTCGGGTATTCTTATCGGTATGTTCCAGTTTGGTGGCTGCCTTTTTCTTCTTTACCCATGCTTGTGCTGTTCGGCTGTCGGAATAAATGGGAAGGTGCTCAAACTCTTTATGTTTGCTGAATTGGGCCAAAGCATGCACAATTGCCAAGAATTCACCAATATTATTAGTGGCATCTTCAACTGGTCCGAAATGGAAGATGGTTTGCCCGGTTTCTGTGTCAACGCCTCTGTATTCCATTTTTCCAGGATTGCCGCTGCATGCTGCATCAACAGAAATACTTGGGCGTATGGGTTGTTCTGAGGGTGGGAGCAAGCGCCATGATGTGACTTTCGTTGGGTGGCTGGCATTCTTTCCAATATAGTCCCAACAATTGGAAGTATACGCAATTTGGGCTTCCTCTTCAGAAGCAAAACTTTTGTATTTGGCATTCGGGTAACCCTTGATTTGCTTTTCGCATTCCTTCCACGATGCGTAAACGCCGGGTGTAATGCCGTCCCAAACAACGTAGTACTTCTTGTTGCTCATTGCTGTTATTTTTGGTTGTATTGGTTCATGGTTCTTTGTAAGCCTGCCAAGCAAAAACTTTTGATGATTTCGCAGCAGGTGTTCAGGCGTTCATCCATTTGGCTTTTTTCTTCCTGTGTCCATTCGCCCAATACGTAATCAATTTGACCGCCTTTCTGAAATGCACTGCCAATGCCGAAACGCAGCCGGGCATAGTTTTCGTTGCCCAATAGTTCGTTGATGTTTTTCAGACCGTTGTGTCCGCCGGCAGACCCTTTGCCCCGAAGCCGCAAGCTGCCAAACGGAAGTGATAAGTCATCCACCAGAATCAATAGGTTTTCTTCCGGAATGTTTTCCTTTTGCATCCAATATCTGACCGCATGCCCACTTAGGTTCATGTAGGTAGATGGTTTTAATAGAACCAGTTGCTGGTTTTTCAGGCGGCAGCTGGCCGTACTTCCATAACGGTTCTCTTCGAAAAAGATATTGGACGCTTCGGCGAAAGCGTCCAATATCTTAAATCCTATATTGTGGCGGGTATTTTGATATTCGCTACCAATATTGCCCAAGCCGACGATTAGGTACTTCATGTGCAATTATTATTTACCAGCAGCGGCTGCAGCACCACGAGCGGCACGGGTCATCTTAACTTGTGCTACTACTGCATTCTTAGCGTTCAATACTTCCAGGTTGTCCAAAACAACGTCGCAAACTTGGATCTTCTTGCCAAGAGCCAAAGAAGTTACGTCCAATACAATGCGTTCAGGAATGTTGGTATAAATGCCTTTTACGCGAAGTTTACGCATTTCGAGGTTCAATTTACCACCGGCTTTCACACCTTCAGCCAATCCAGTCAATTGTACAGGTATTTCAACGGCAACTGGTTTGTTTTCGCTTACTTCCAAAAAGTCCATGTGAAGGATATCTTCGCTTACTGGGTGGAATTGGATTTCTTTTATGATGGCTTTTGAGGTTTTGCCATCAATGGTCAGATTTACCAAATATACTTCTGGAGTATAGATTAATTTACGCAAATCAGAAGCAGCAACGATAAAGTTGACATTGCTTTCTCCACCATAAAGTACGCAAGGTACGTTCTTTTCTGCACGGATGGCTTTTGCTGCCTTTTTGCCGAAATCAGCACGAGCAGAACCGCTCAAATCAAATGTTTTCATTTGGATAATGTTTTTAATTGTGTTACTCAAAACTCGGACAACCTTTTTTTAAGTGATTTCGTGTCCTATTTCCCATCACACTTTTTTCTTGCGAAAAAGCGGCGCAAAAATACACTTTTTTTTTTATTCCTGCAAGTCAAGTTCGTTGCCGTAAATATCAAGTGTAATTTCTGCAATGTTGTTGTCGGAAGTGCGAACCTTTATATACCAATTGTCATCCTCCACTGCATCGATAATCAGTGAGTTAGGATACAATGATTGAATGCCTTCCCATACAGCCAGTGGGATTTCAATGGGGTAGGGAGAAGGCAGGTCTTCGGCTTCCTTTATAGGGTAACCGGCTTCCGTACACAACAATTCCTTGGTAGAGCATTTCACCTGATAAGTCTCCACAAAATGAGGACGGGTTATCCTGTCACACTCTTCCAACAATTTGGGAGTATAGCCATGTGTTTCAATGTAGTTTAAAACTAATTGGGGTAATGCCGTGTAGCTTACCTCTGTTACGGATAACAGCCAATAAGCATCTTTGTTATACCATGCTTCGGTCATAAAACCGTCCGACCGGAAGATGGCGGTGTAATATCCGTCTCTGTATTCCCATTCTATGGATTCCGCGTTCGGATACATGTTTTTCAATGCATTTCCCACTTGTGCAGGCACTTCATTGCTGCTTATTCCATACCAGTCAGGACCGTTTGCCACTTCGCAACTTTGGAACAAGAAAAGTGGTAATATGCTTATTATTAGTGCATAAATTGCTTTTTTCATGAGAGGAAATGATTTCAATAGCCTTGCAAAGATAGTTTTTTTATTTTGCTTTGCAAATGTTGTTTGATAGGTAGTGTTTTTTACCAGTGTTGGCGGCGGCTTTTTTTAGTGTTACGTCCCAGCAATACATACAGATTGACCAGCGGAAGGAAAATGTCGTAAAACAGAATTCCCAAACCGAATTTCTGTTGTTTGTAAAGGGATGTGGATGAATTGACTATGCACAACTGTATTAGGTAACGTAAGAGTAATGCGGCAGCAGCTCCTAGTTTAAAATAGGGTGTTCCCACTATCAGCAAAACAATAACAGCAATGTAGAACAGACCGCGGCTGAATGATTCCGCTCCGATGCGTAATTTGCTGGCACTGGAGTAATAGGGTGATACATACAGGTGCCGTCTTTTTTGCTGTAACCATTCTCTCCATGTATGCTTGGGTTCTGACCATGTAACGCTTTCTTCTCCGATGGCTATTCGGGTATTGGAGGATGTGGCGGTCTTGTTGACAAACAAATCATCATCGCCGGAACGCAACTGCAATGAGCCGGAAAATCCTTTGTTGCGTTCAAACAGTCCCTTTGTATAGGAAAGGTTGCGTCCAACTCCCATATAAGGTTTGCCAGCAGCAGCCATACCGAGGAAAAGAAGCCCATTGAAAAATGTATCGTATTGTATTAGTCTGTTCAACAGGCCTTTTTCTCTGAAATAGGCTCCGTAACCCAATACGATTTCCGTTCCAGGGGTGTAATGTTGCATAATGGAACTTATCCAATGGGGCGTCTCTGGACGGCAATCTGCATCGGTAAACAGCAGATAATCATATTTGGCCGCTTTTACTCCTAAAGTGAGTCCTAATTTTTTGGAACTCTGGATTCTAGCACCGGTTGGCACGAAAGTGATGTGGAGGTTTTTGTAAAGCCGTGCATAACGGTCAAGCACGATAGGGGTTTCGTCTGATGATTCATCATTGATGACAATCACCTCAAAAGTCGGGTAGTCCTGCTCGAGAATGGATGACAAATAATTCCGCAGGTTGTCTTCTTCATTTCGGGCACAAATAATCACCGATACACCAGGTTGGGCTTCGCTTATGGGTTGTTTGCCTTTTTTGTTGCGGCGGTTTACGCGTAAGGAGCCGTTTATATAGCGAAAGTAATAATATAGTTGGCACACCAATGCAAGTATCAGTATGCCAGCTATTATGATATCGGTTGTATAGATAGTTGTATCCATGTCTTGACTTAAATGGAATCTGATGTATAGGAGCCTGGCAATTGTCGCAGATTGTATCTCGAAGCCATGATTTCCCCGTATGCTCCTGCAGAGCGGAGGGCCAATATATCACCGCGTGATGTGCGTGGCATGAAATAATCCTTTACAAATACGTCCGATGATTCGCAAATCGGTCCGACCACATCATATTTTTCATCTGCAGCGTCAGAGCTCAGATTTTCCACTCTGTGGTAGGCATTATACAATGCAGGACGTATCAGGTCGGTCATGCCGGCATCCACGATGACAAACTTCTTTTCGCTGCCTTCTTTTACATACAGCACTTTGCATATCAGGCTGCCGCAGGGAGCCACAATGGAGCGTCCCAGTTCAAAGTGCAGTTGTTGTCCTTCTCGGAGTCGGAGTTGTTTTCTGAACACTTTGAAGTAGCCTTCAAAATCGGCAATCGGACAATGGTTCGGATGTTCGTAATTGATACCCAGTCCGCCGCCCACATTGATGTGCTTCAGGCTGATGCCTTGCTTGGCTAGTTCGTCCTGCAATTCATTGATTCTCACACACAAGTTCTGGAAAGCGGTCATATCGGTAATTTGTGAACCGATATGGAAATGCAATCCGATAAGTTCAATATGGCTTGCGTGCAGTGCTTTGTCAATCACCTCTGGCAGTTGAGCGAGATTGATGCCGAATTTGTTTTCGTTTAAGCCCGTGGTGATGTAATGGTGTGTGTGTGCATCCACATTGGGGTTCACACGTATGGCTATTCTTGCCTTTTGCTGATGGAGTGCAGCCAGTTCATTGATTACCTCCATTTCTGGCACAGATTCAACATTGAAGCAGAAAATGTCGGCTTTCAATGCCAGTTCGATTTCTCTGTTTGTTTTTCCAACCCCTGCATATACGATTTTTTGTGCAGGGATGCCGGCTTTCAGGGCAGCTTCAATTTCGCCGCCACTTACACAGTCGGCGCCAAGTCCGGCTTCACAAATACATTTGAGCACAGCCTCATTGGCACAGGCTTTCACTGCATAGTGAACGTGGAAATTGCTGTCGCTTGATTGCGTGTTCAGTTCAGCCAATGTTTCACGCAACAGATTCATATCGTAAAAATAGAACGGAGTCGGCAGATTCCGAAACCGTTCCAATGGGAATTGTCCTTTCATAGATTATTTTGTAAAAATGTGGGCACTCAAAGCACGCAGAGCACGTACTTTATCTTCCGATTTGATAAGGAATGAAATGTTGTAGTTGCTTCCTCCGTATGAAATCATTCGGATAGGTATATCTTTGAGTGCGCTGACCACCTGTGCCTGGAAACCTACATTTTGGTAAGGCAGGTCACCCACAACGCAAATAATGACCATATCAGTTTCAACGGTTACCGTTCCGAATTTTTTCAGGTCATTGACAATTTCATCCAAATGTTTTAAGTTGTCAATGGATACAGACACACCCACCTCTGAAGTGGTAATCATGTCGATACTGGTCTGGTAGGTTTCAAAAATTTCGAACACTTTGCGTAAGAAACCGTACGCCAGCAGCATACGTCCTGATTTGATTTTGATGGAAGCAATACCGTCTTTGGCAGCGATGGCTTCGATTTTTCCCTTGTTGATTTCATTGCTGATCAATGTACCATGTGCAGTTGGGTCCATGGTGTTGAGCAGACGTACAGGTATGTTGTGCAGCTTGGCAGGAAGAATACAGGTCGGGTGCAGAATTTTTGCACCGAAATAAGCCAACTCGGCAGCTTCCTCAAAATGGAGGAACGGAACAGGGTCGGTTCCCTCTACAAAACGTGGGTCGTTGTTGTGCATGCCGTCAATGTCGGTCCAAATTTGTATTTCTTCCGCTTCTATTGCCGCTCCAATGATGGATGCTGTGTAGTCGCTTCCTCCACGTTGAAGGTTGTCGGTTTCGCCGTAGAAATTCGTACAGATAAAACCTTGGGTTATATATTGGTCATATCCGGGATTGGCATCCAGCAATTCTTTCAAATGTTCGGTAATGTAGGCCATATCCGGCTCTGCGTTTTTGTCAATGCGCATATAGTCGAGTGCCGGAAGCAGACAGGTGTTGACCCCCTTCTCCAACAGGTAGTTGGTAAACAGACGGGTGGAAATCAATTCACCTTGTGCTACAATACATTTTTCTTCGAAAGTTGTAAAGATTGATTTGGACAGAGAACGCAAATAGTCAAACTTTTCTTTGATGAAAGCTTTTGTCTCTGACAAGTATTTTTCGCTTGAATAAAGTTCGTCGCAAACAACTTGGTATTTCTGCTCCAGACTATTGATTAGTTCCATAGCGCCGGAACTGTTTTTCTTATACAGATAGTCTGCTATTTCAAGCAGGGAATTTGTTGTTCCTGACATGGCAGATAAAACAACTAATTTAGGGATGCCGTCGCATACCAGATTGGCCACATCTTTCATTCTGGCTGCTGAGCCGACAGATGTGCCACCAAATTTCAATACTTTCATCTCTTTTTTATCCTTAGTTCTTATGGGTTAAAACTGATAACGGTTGCAAAAGTACATATTTTTTTTCATTGACCTTCCATGACAACTGTAAAAAACCCTTATAATGCATGTGTCATAGTTGGTCTATGTATGTCCGCAAACAAAAAAAGGCGTAGGAGGGACCTACACCTGAAATAGCTTAAGATTCGATTCTGCTTTGACTAATCTTGGTCGGCTACCATCTTTTGTACATAGATGGCGTGAATCTTACGTTCGCGTTTGATGACAGAGGGTTTGTCAAAGCATTGACGACGGCGCAATTCTTTCACTACACCTGTCTTTTCAAATTTACGTTTGAATTTCTTCAAAGCTCTTTCAATGTTTTCCCCTTCTTTTACCGGTACTATAATCATGTCTTTTGTTTTTGGTTATTACGTTAATGGTAATTGTTTCTTTTCGATTTTTCGGACTGCAAAAGTAGTCATTTCTTTTTATATACCAAACTTTTCGACATTTTTTTTGTCGGGTCACGCAAATTTGGTTTCTTACTCAGCCTGTTCTGTTGTGTCTTCTTGTTTCTGATTATTCTCTTCAGTTGGCTTGTCGGCTGGCGTTTCTGCAGTCGGTGCTTTCTTGATTTCCGGGTAGGCAATGCGGTGGTGATACATGTTCTTTATTTTGGATTTGAATACGGCCTTTACCACTTCCACATCCCTGAATGATAAATTGGTTTCTTTGAACATGCCATCCGCAATTTGTCCGTTAATCATGCTTTCCACCATCTGGTTGATGCTCTCTTCCGTGTATTCATCCAGACTGCGCGAACGTGCTTCCACTGCATCGGCCATCATCAGCAGGGCTGTTTCCTTGGTGCTGGGCAGAGGCCCGGGGTAGGTAAACAGCGATTCATCCGGCACACGGTCAGGATAGCGGTTGACAAAGGTATTGTAGAAATATTTGACCTTGCTTTTTCCGTGGTGTGTACTTATAAAATTGATAATGGTATCGGGCAGACCTTTTTTCTTGGCTATTTTGATTCCGTCGGTTACGTGTGCAATAACCACCTGTGCCGCTTCTTCCAGTGGCAGGTCGTTCAGCGGATTGTGTCCGCCTTGCTGGTTCTCGATGAAATATTGCGGATGTTCCATTTTTCCGATGTCGTGATACAGCGCACCGGTTCTGACCAGCAGACTGTTGGCGTTGATTTTCTTGGCCGCTTCCGTAGCCAAATTGGACACTTGCAAAGAGTGTTGGAAGGTGCCCGGAGCAACTTCCGCAAAACGTATCATCAGGTCACTGTTCACATTGGTCAGTTCCACCAAAGTGATGCTGGAGGTGAGTCCGAATATCTTTTCAAACAGATAAATCAGGCCATAGGCAAACAAAAGGAACAGGCTGCTCAATGCGAAATAGACAAAAGGAAGCCATTCCATTTTGCTGATATCTCCTTCTGAAATAAGTGTAAAGGCAACGTACATGACGCAATAGGATGCAAAAATCCATAATGCAGTCTGTGCCAGTTGGGAGCGCTGTGTCATTTCTTTCAGGCTGGATACGGCTGCCATACCTATGGCCATTTGCAGAATGATGAATTCAAAAGGTGAAGGCGCAATGAAAGAAACCAGCATGGTAGATATCATGTGTGCGAACAAGGCAGTACGAGAATCGAAAAACACGCGTATGATGATGGGCAATAATGCAAATGGAACGATGTATATGCTCAGCGAAGTATATTTGAGGGTGAGTGAGGCCAAAGCCACCATCAGCAATATCATCAGCACAAGAAACAACACGTGCTTGCTGTTGTTGAATATGCGTGGTCGGAACAAATGCAGATACAGAATTTGCAATACAATGAACAGCGTTACTAAAATAACTTCGCCAATGATTACTTGTGCGGATTGATGTATGGTTGTCGTGCGTTCTTCATAGGCTATTCTCAGGGAATTCAATATTCTGTAGGTTTCCGGTGTTACTATCTCTCCCCGGTCAATAATGCGTTCGCCGCTTTGCACCATGCCCGATGTAAGCGATATGTCGTCGATAATTTCCTTTTTGGCGATGGCGGAAGTAACCGTGTCCAATGTGAGGTTGGGTTCCAACAGTCGGTTCAGGTTGAGAGAACTGAGTTGTCCGGCCAGATGTTGTGGTGCTGATTGGTTGATGGTTTCGTAAGCCGTTTTTGGCGTGTATAAAGCGGCAGCTTCTGTGGTGGCTACATGCCGTTTGTTGTCAACGATAGCCACGTTGGCGATATTGTCCTTGAGCAACAAATCGTGCATGTCAACGCTTAAAACTCCCTGCGTATATATCTTGCGGAGTTGTTCTGACAAAAAACGTTCCATGTCCGGGCGGAGCGACCTTTTACCCTGCTTGGAGATAATCTCCTGCATAATGTTGCTGCAAATGGTAGTATCAATGGTGAAATAGGGAGTATATTCACGTAGTGCCTCATTTTGCTCCTTGGTCAATTGCTCTTTGTCTTTATAGATGGGAAAATCAAAAGATGCAGTCACTAATTCGTAGCGCCAAGGCTTACCTATTTCAAAATGGTATTTGAAGTGATTGGTGGTGGGAAACAGTTGAACAATCAACCCTATTGCACATATAAAAATAAGAGTCTTGATTATGTGTTGCCAGAAGGCAGAATCCAATCTTATCTTTTTCATAACGGTAACCGGTCTTAGTTAGGCTGCAAAGATAAATAAAACCGACAATTGGCACAAGCCGAATCAGGACTTTGCCAGGCTTGTATAATGCTGGAGTGCAGCTTTATGGCAATAAAAGTCGTTTCTGATTGTGCTTGTTTGGGTGTTGTATTGTTAAAAGTCTGGTTGGGAGTTTCTAAAGACAAGAATGACAATTTTGGCATAGTGTGGGTTTTGAATCTCTTTTTGTGGTCTGATATGCTGATATAATGCCACAAAAATGTTGATTCATGGCGTCTGTTTCCCGATTTTTGTGTACCTTTGCGCAAATTTTCAGTATTAAATAAAGACTTTTGTATGAATGTAGTTACAAAAACCATCACACTCGGTGATGGAAGAACCGTAACCATTGAAACTGGCAAATTGGCCAAGCAGGCTGATGGCGCAGTAATGGTTACGATGGGGCAAACCATGTTGTTAGCTACGGTTTGCTCAGCCAAAGATGCCGTTCCCGGCACAGATTTCATGCCGCTTACGGTAGAGTATAAAGAAAAATTTGCGGCAAATGGACGTTTCCCTGGTGGATTTACTAAGAGAGAGGGTAGGGCTTCTGATTATGAAATCCTTATTGCACGTTTGGTTGACCGTGCTTTGCGTCCTTTGTTCCCTGATGATTATCATGCAGAGACATTTGTCAATGTAATCCTTTATTCAGCAGATGGTATCGACATGCCTGATAGTTTGGCAGGTCTGGCCGCTTCTGCAGCATTGGCAGTCAGCGATATTCCTTTCCAAGGACCTATCTCAGAAGTACGTGTGGCACGTATCAATGGTGAATTTGTTATCAATCCAACTTTCCAACAACTGGAAAATGCAGATATGGACATTATGGTGGCTGCTACGTTGGACAACATCATGATGGTGGAAGGAGAGATGAACGAAGTGTCTGAAATGGATTTGCTTAACGCCATGAAGGCGGCTCACGAAGCTATCAAAATCCAGTGCCAGGCACAAATCGAGTTGATGGAAGCTGTTGGCAAAACACAGAAACGTACTTATTGCCACGAAATAAATGACGAGGACTTGCGTGCCGAAGTGAAGGCGGCCTGCTATGACAAGTCATACGCCATCGCAGCAACCGGCAATGCCAACAAGCACGAACGTCAGGCAGCTTTCGACGAAATCCGTGACGGATTCAAGGAAAGCTATCAGGCACAACACTCAGATATGTCAGAATCTGAACTGGCTGAAAAATTCGCTTTGATTGACCGCTACTATCATGACGTGGAAAAAGAGGCCATGCGCCGCTGCATTTTGGACGAAGGCAAACGTCTTGATGGACGTAAGACAACGGAAATCCGTCCTATCTGGTCAGAAGTTGGCTATCTGCCTGGCCCTCACGGTTCTTCTATCTTTACACGTGGTGAAACACAATCACTCTGTACCGTAACTTTGGGTACCAAGATGGATGAGAAGATTGTAGATGAGGCTTTGGTACAAGGTAAAGAAAGATTCCTGTTGCACTATAACTTCCCTCCATTCTCAACGGGTGAAGCTAAAGCACAACGTGGTGTAGGCCGTCGTGAAATTGGTCATGGTAATTTGGCATACCGCGCTTTGAAACCTATGATTCCAGCAGATTATCCTTATGTGGTACGTGTAGTATCTGATATTATGGAGTCTAACGGATCTTCTTCCATGGCTACCGTATGTGCAGGTACGTTGGCTTTGATGGATGCCGGTGTACCTATCAAGAAACCGGTATCTGGTATTGCCATGGGTCTTATCTCAGAAAACAAGGGAACCAACTATGCCGTGTTGTCTGATATTTTGGGTGATGAGGACCACTTGGGAGATATGGACTTTAAGGTAACGGGTACGAAAGATGGTATCACTGCAACTCAGATGGATATCAAAGTGGATGGCTTGAGCTATGAAATCCTTGAAAAGGCTCTTATGCAGGCTCACGAAGGACGTATGTATATCTTAGGAAAGATACAGGAGACATTGGCAGAGCCTCGTCCAGACCTCAAACCGCATGCACCACGCATCATCACTATGATGATTCCGAAAGAAATGATTGGTGCAGTCATTGGCCCTGGCGGAAAAATTATTCAAGGTATTCAGGCTGAAACGGGTGCAACTGTCGCAATCGAAGAAGTGGAAGCTGGTGGATTGGTTGAGATTGCTGCTACCAACAAGGCTGCTATCGATGCTGCTGTTTCAATGATTAAGGGTATTGTGGCTATTCCAGAAGTAGGTGAAGTTTATCATGCCAAAGTGAAATCAGTAATGCCTTATGGTGTGTTTGTGGAATTCCTGCCAGGTAAGGAAGGTTTACTCCACATTTCTGAAATCGATTGGAAACGCTATGAGACCATTGAGGAAACCGGATTGAAAGAAGGTGACCAATTGGACATCAAGTTGCTTGAAATCGATGAAAAGACAGGTAAATACAAATTGTCAGCCAAAGTGTTGAAGGAGAAACCTGCTGATTATGTTGAACCTGAGCGTCGCCCACGTCCAGAACGTCGTCCACGTCCGGAAAAGAAGTAAGCGATTGAAACTCCGGAAGAGAGGGGTAGTGCCTTTCTTCATACGGTTTCACAATAATAAGGAAAGGATATATCGGATTTTTTCGGTATATCCTTTTTCATTGCTATATTATTCTTTCGCTATTGTCCAATCCCTTCTGGATTCCGCATAGGTTGCGGAATGACCTCCGCTTCTTTCCCTCGCCCATCCATTTTTTTCTCGCCCATCCATAAAAGCGATGTTGATAGCGTCCGTTTTATACGTCATACCGCAGAAATGCGGTATCCAGTCGCACGGATAACAGCAAGGCCAATCAGGCCCTATCCCTCAAACAATCCTTTTTGGATTCCGCATAGGTTGCGGAATGACCTCCGCTTCTTTCCTCGCCCATCCATTTTTTTTCTCGCCCATCCATAAAAGCGATGTTGATAGCGTCCGTTTTATGCGTCATACCGCAGAAATGCGGTATCCAGATGCAAGGATAACAGCAAGGCCTGCCAATGTGCCCTATAAATCCAGTCTTTTGGGATTTAGCGTCTGTTTTGGAATGATGAAGGGTGGTTTGTTTTTGTGGGTCATACCGCAGAAATGCGGTATCCAGATGTAAGGGTTTAAGCTAGGCATATCCAATGTACCCTATAAAGCCTGCCTTTGGGGGAGAGTAGCGACAAGTGAGAAATGGTAATAGAGAAGTAATAAAAAAGGGACACCATTTGCTGGCGTCCCTTTGATGATGTAAAAAGGGTTTGCTTATTTCACAATCTTCATGCTTTCACCGTTGGCTGCCTTGATTACATAAACTCCGGCAGGGTATGAGCTCATATTGATGTTCTCATTGGAGCGGACAACCATTTGTCCGATAGCATTGTAAACCGCAACATCCAAATTCAGGCTGTTGATGATTTCCTGACCGTTGAATGTAATGGTGGCTGGTGCTGCAATTGCCAATGTACCTGTACTTTCTGCCTCTTTCAGAACCATATCTACTGTTAATGAGATGGCAGAATATCCAAGTGATAAATTATAGTAGTTTTCCATAGAAGCACCATAATTCAGTTGGTAGTCCGAAAGCATTTCTTCAATAGTGGCATAGCCTATTTCTTCCAGGCTTTTTGTGCTGATGTTGAGTTGTGCTTCTATTTCGCCGTCTTGGTCGGGTAAAATAATTTGTACTTTTTCGCTGCCCCCCCATCCTTGTACTTCAATGGTTGTATATGTACCTTTGGTTACATTAACATCTATTTTTGTAGCGCTGCCTTCCAAGTTGTTAAAGGTAAAATAGTCTGTGGTTCCTTCTACTGTCAGATAAATGGTTTTTGTACTCTCTGTAACGAAAGTTACATCGCCTAATGATAGTCTGAAGGCATAATCTTCATAAGTGGGTTCTTCAGGGGTTACATTAGGACCATCCATCATGAAACTGAATTCGGCTGTCGGTGCAGCAAAGGTGCTTACTTCAATAGTGTCTGAGTTGGGCGAAGATGTATTGCCCAGCAGGCCAACTACATAATATTTATAGTTGGTTCCAGGATTTAAGTTGGTGAGGGAATAGCTTGTGGCATTTCTGTCGCTTACTGCGTAAGTGCCCACTCGTGTATCACCGTTGAGCAGGTGTATTTCGTAAGAAGCAGCTCTGTCCAATGATTGCCAGTTGGCTGTGAAACCTTTTGACCAAATGTTGGTTGCAGCCTCAGCATCTGGTTTGTTCAGAGGATCAGGAGCCGTTACATTGGCTCTGAGAACAATGCAGAATTCAGCTTCGTTTTCGTAGGTGGTTGTGCTCATGTAGCTCAGCAACAGGACTATGGTACTGTTACCTTCGGAAACTGGAGTGTAGGTAAGATTGAATGTGGTGTTTAATTCGCCCTTTCCTGCTTCGTTGACTGTCAATGGAAAGCAAGGTTCTCCAAAATTGGTAGAACTAGTGTTTCCCTCAATGGTCAGTGGCGATACATAATCCCATCCCATACCGGATTTGTCAGTGTAAACGACACCAGAGTTAAACTCAGCATCGCTAGGAGCCCAACCGCTAGGTGGTTCTGTGGTGTAGGTAAGGTTACCAGCTGTTAATGTAATGGTTTTGCTAATGCTTGTTCCTAATTGTATGGAACCGCAGTTGATGACAATACCATCTACAGGTGTCGTCGGTGACTGAAACTCATTGTATTGAGTAACCGTCGTGTCTTTTGCCCCCTCGCATGATGCTTCAATGTAAGGGGATTGCGCCCAAACACTTGTTGCTGTTGTCAGCAGCATTGCCAGTAAAGCGCCTTTAAAAAAGTAATTTGTTTTCATAAGCAATAAGTTTTTATAAAGTTTTGCGTATTTTGCAAAGATAGTGCTTGTGTTTTGAATTTGCAAATTATTGTTCGTTATGTTGTGTGATTCGTAGTTTTTTTTTTCTTTAAACTGCGTTTTTGAAATTTCCAATGCGTATGATAGTATGTTGATTTGTGTGTTATTCCGAATGAATTAGTATTAGAATCTAATAAATTTTTAAAGAAACAAAAGGGAACGTCAATTTGACGTCCCCTCTGATTCTTGTTGATGTGATAAATTGCTTATTTCACAATCTTCATGCTTTCACCGTTGGCTGCCTTGATTACGTAAACGCCGGCAGGATAAGAGCTCATGTTGATGTTCTCATTGGAACGAACAACCATCTGTCCTACTGCATTGTAAACTACAACATCCAAATTCAGGCTGTTGATGATTTCTTCTCCGTTGAAGGTAATGCCTTCCATTTCTGGTTGGTTGCAAAGGCCAGTACCAGTGCTTTCTTCAGTTGGAGTGAAGCTGATGGTTAGGTTGATTACTTCACTGTTTGCTTGCATGCCCCATGAATCTGTTGTTGGTCGTCCATAAGCAATCATTTCGATAGAAATTAAGTCCTCAATTGTCATTCCACCCAGTTCTTCGGATGTTTTGAAGCTGACTGTAAGCGTGCTATTAATGCTACCATTTTCGTCTGGAGTGAATGTGTATTGATCTATCGTTGGTGCTGTCTCAGCCAATTTCCAGAGACTCATTGCATGTGGTCTTATTACAATTGGTGAGCTATAGTAAGAAGCAGTCAACGTAAATTCTTTTACCACTTCGTCCAATACAACTTCACCAAGTTCAAGAGTGTAACCGGTTGTTTCGTCGAATGTAACGCCTTCGCCTGTAATTTCAAATGTAGGTTCACCCCATGTCTTAACTTCAACCGTATTAGATGGTTCAGATGCAGTATAACCCTCAGCTTTAGCCACTACATTGTAATAGTAAGTGGTTTCTGCAGTCAAACCAGTAATTTCTTTACTGGTAGCTCCTGTAACAGTGAATGGAGAGCCTGCGATATTTTCTTTTTTGATAATTACTATATTATCAATAAATGCACGTTTTGCTGTGGTCGCAATAGTGATTGTGTTGGCAGTCACATTTTGGAATAAAACAGATTTCGATTCAAAAGCATCGTTAATTGTTGCTTCATATGAAATTGTTTGGCTTGCTTCTCCAATTGTTATTTTAATGTCCCCCTCAACGCCCGTCCAGCCTTTAACATCAAATAAAACTTCTACATCAGAACCTGTTAATTCTAACTCCTTTGTTGTTATTAAACCGGGATTGTCACTACTACCTAATTTAATAGCTTCACCAGCTTGATATACTTTGTTGATATTAGTGAAGTTTGCATTGCCATCCCAAGCGGAAGAGGAACCACTAGTGCTTGTGTTGTTTCCTGCCTCAATTTCGCTGAAATCTTCATTGAATACTTCTTGGCTAGTCCAAACATTCACTTCATAGCTTGTTGCGTTATCTACTGCTTCCCAATTGGCTGTGAAACCATTGTCTGTGATGGCAGTGGCTTCGGTTGCTACTGGAGTAGCAAGCATTGGATTGATGCAGGTACCTGTGAGTGCAATTTCTTTTACTAAATCACCGCATGTGAGGGTCAAGGTTGCTGCATGTTCGCCAGTTGCAGTCGGTTGATAGGTAACGGTAATGGTTTCTTCTGCAATGCTTCCATCTTCAGCAGGTGTGATGCTGGTTGGGTTGCATGTGAAATAGTCTGCATTGCCACCTGCGATAGCCAATGTGGCATTTTCTGAAAGGTTAGCTCCGTTTACTGTGAAAGTAAGGTCTTTTGTCTGATTGTTTTCTACGGTTTCAAATGCAAGGCTGTTTGTAGATACCGTAATGGATGGAGTGGTAACAACAATGCTGACAGGATAGATTTGTGGTGCATTTTGGTAAACACTAACAAAACCGACGATGTCATATTTGTCAGTTGAGTTAACATCCATGTTGAAGTTTTTGAAGTTGTTACGGACAACGATATTGCCATGTGTGCTCAGATTAGCATTAATGGTGCTGCTTTCTGTAAAGCTGTATGAATTGTCAAATTGTGCATCTTCCAACTTTACATATTTGTGAACATCGGCAGTAGAGAGTGTTTCAACTGTTGTGGGATTGATGATAGAGATGTGTTCGCTTAATGTATAAGAAAATACATTCTTCATTTGAGGAGCTCCGTTATATAGAGTATTTTCACCTGTAATATTGTTAATTATGCTTCCGTTGGTCAATCCTTCTGTTTCTGCAAAATTGAAATCGTAGATGAGCATGGAGCCACTTTCATCTTGAGCATATACATTGGCTCCATTGATATAGGTAACAGTTATGGGATTTGTTATTTTGACAAAATCATTGTTTTCTGCTTGGTTGAAAGCGGCAATATTATCAACTTCTGTTGGGAATGTATAAGTGGCTGTGGCTACTGCACTGCTTTCTCCGTTTTTAATGGCAATGGCCTTTAATGTGGTGGTAGAAGAAATGTTGATAGCTCCATTATATGGTGTTGATAGTTCAGATGGTTCTGTTCCATCAAGAGTGTAATAGATGGAAGCTTCTGCTGTTTCGCAGTTAATGGTTACATTTTGAGTTTCTGTGTATTTGCCTGTTGGAACAGAAAAAGTGGGAGGCAGAACGGCTATTGCTTCTGTGGAATATGTTATCTCTATACTTTGTATTGTTGTTGTACCCGATGTGGCTCCATTCGTAAAACTAATGGCAAAGAATGTGTGTGGATTTGTAATATTCCATGATACTGATCCATTATTATCTGTTCCAGCGATACTATTGGCCATGGTTTGATTGGTGATTTCGTTGTCCCCTGTTTGAAGATAAATTTTATCTGCACTTAGTGTTCCTGCTTTTTTATTAATAGTAATCTTCGTTAGGTGACCAGGTAGTGCAGAAGTGTTTCTAAAGTAGAAATTTTCTCCACTTTGTAAATTATTTGTAGTTGATTTGTTTCCTCTGACTTGAAGAGTTGAGGGGTTCCAATTGTTAATTTTGTATGTGATTTCATTTGCTGAAAAAGTTGTTTCTGTGGCAATGTAACTTCCACTAGTAGTGTTTGTTGTTGTTTTGTCTGGAACAATTGAAATTTGTGCTCCCGCATTTCCGCAAACAAACAATGCGATTGTCAGTAGGGCTGTTTTAAAAAAGTTGATAGTTTTCATGTGTTTTAATTTTTATGGTTTTGAGAAAAGTAAGCGCTTCCCTACAGGACATAGAAAAGCGCTTGACAATTATTGTATTATTATCGTTTTACGATTTTAGTTACAGATTTGCCTGCACGTACAATATAGATACCGCTGTTTTGGTTGCTCATGTCGATATCAGTATTGCCTTCGGCAACAACAGTACCTACCAAACTGTAAACAACGATATTCGCATTTTCTGGATTGTAAATGGTTTGACCGTCAAAACGGATAGAAGATACTTTGTTGTTTTGGATAGCAGAACCAGTTGAGTGTTCAGTAATGCTGATAGGATAAAGTTGTGCATTGTTGTTATAGACACTAACGAAACCAGCAACGTCATATGCTTGATTGGCTTCAACAGAACCCAGATTGAGATTTGAGAAATTGGTGTAAACCGTTACTCCATTTGTTAATTTGGCTGTTTTGCCGCGTGTGCTTAAATTGTATGCTTTATCAAACTCCACATTTTCAAATTGTACGTATTTGTTGATGTCTGTTGCAGCAATGCTTGTCACGGTGGTAGGAGCGATTGCAGACCCAGTACCAAGAACATAGTTCTCAATATTTGTTATTTGTGCGCCACCATTGTGTGAGTCTTTTGTGCCTATAAGATTGCTGAGGGTAGTTCCATTTGTAAGACCTTCTGTCTTGGCAAAGTCATAGTCATAGATAAGTGAATAGCCATTTTCGTCTTGTACATATACACTGTTATAATTGTCGGCAAAAATAACGGTGATAGCATTAGTAATCTTTATAAAGGTTTCGTCTTCAAGGGTATTCAATTCTGATAAGTTGCTGATTTCTGTTGGGAATGTATAAGTGGCAGAAACAACAGCACTTTGGTCTTCACCTTTTACTGCAATAGCTTTTACAGTGGTTGTAGTTGTGATATTGATAGCTTGAGTATATTGGGTAGAAGCTGTTGAAGGTTCAGTACCATCAAGGGTATAATAAATGGTTGCACCCTCATCACCGCTTATTGTAAGTTGGAAACTTTCTGCGTAATTGCCTGTTGTCTTGTTGAAAACAGGTACATTAACTGCGGCAGCAGAACCCCATGAAATGGTAATCTGGTCTAAATACAATGCACCGTCATTAGAGCGGATACCGATATATGGATAAGCTGAGCCTAATGCTAATTCTGTTTCTCCGGTTTCATGGTTAATTGAACCGATTAATGTACCTTGTGTGTCTGCTGAATATAAGTTTGATGCTTGTGTATAAGGGGTTACAGAGCCATATATGTCTAATTTGCGTTTTGTGGTGGTTGCTTCGTTCCATACAACGGCAATTTTCTCTGCATTACCAATACTTGTTGTTGTAACAATACCACTATTGTCTTTTGAACGCATTTGTATGGCAGTACCACTATTCATTTTCATTGCATTTCCTGCATAAACGGTTCCAGAAGTACCACTGATGTTGGAAAAGTTGGCATAAGAGCCTCCTAAATTAAGATTGGTTGCTGTCAGAACATCATCCACAGCCTGTGCATTAAATCCGATGAGGAACAATGCTAAGAAAAGAGAACTTTTCAAATAAGTAATTGTTTTCATACGCTTATAATTTTGATGGTGAAAAAATTGATTTTCATTATTGTTTGGGCAAAGGTATAGAAAGATATTTGTAAATACAAATAAGGGAATGTTATTTTGTTGTGACAAAGTTGTTAAAATTCAGCCTGTAAGGCTCTGTTGTAATAATTTTTCCGCTTGGCAGGGCTGATAGGGTGGGTGGTGAAATGGCCGGTGCGGAGGTTACAGGCATATAAAGTTTGTATTTCCGAGAGAAACAGAATGCTGTATCGGGTGGCATGTTGTCGTTGCAGTTGGCGTGTAAAGGCTATGGTGGCTTTTACTTGCGTTTCGCTCACGTCGTCTTTGGAAAAGATGTACAAGCCGAATGTTTCGAATTCGCCGTAAAATCCGGACGCCACTTTGCGTACTTTATTGGCAATGATCCGTTTCAGGGGAAGCGCCAACTGCCAATAGGTATATTCCTTGTCTCCCAGCCAGTTGCCCGTGTGCAGACCATAGGCATAACCGCTGCTTTGTATGTCTTTGTAGGCTTCTGACGTGACATCGTGTACGTTGCCTGCCATTTCCGAGAGAAGGGCCTGTGCCGCTTTCTTGTTTTCCTCCATGGCACGTGTCACCTCTATGCCGATGCCTTTGTTGATGTCCTGCAAGTCCGGGCGGTCCAGATTGACCAGACCGGCATAACGCTCGCCAAATAAGTCGCATAAGGTTATCTGGGCATATCGTTCAAAGAAGCAGGTATCAAATTTAGGCATAGTTAGATTTATTTTTTGTCGAAAAGCTGTTTGAAATAAACGGACTGGGCGTGCATCTTGCCGTCGTACTTTTTCTGTTCGTCGGGTGGTAGCATTTCAATGCTGTTGTTCTGGTAGTCAATGGCATCGGCAATGGTGGAGAAGGTGGCGCTGACAAATACGGGCATCAGCTCGCGTAGGGCTTTCTCGTCATTGTGGAGCGAAATGTCCAGAAAATCCTTGGATGCAAATACCGGTTTGCTATAGGGGAGCCGGTTCCATTGTGCATCGTAAAACGTGACCGTAGAGC
>CALUKG010000010.1 GCA_944321155.1 uncultured Bacteroidales bacterium
ATGGCATATAAAGTGATTGCATCCTATCCGCTTTATATGCCATCTTGCTTTTGGGGGACATTTACTGAATATCCCTGCGTTGTTATTTGTGAAACTTAAAATGGTCGTATCATTCTCTAGGTAGAGTTTGATACGACCATTATTTTCGCCTATTTGGAATGTTTACACTTGAAATTGAAAACTCGTATTTTCAAGAATAGAGTTGGAAATCATCCCATGTATGTGATTTATTCCGTTGATGTGTTGGTGGCAGCAGAATCATTTTCGGCTTCATCGGCAAACGGGAAGATACCTTGCGGTTTTTTTATGGTATATTGCGTCATTGTTTGGTTGGACTCAAAGCCTATACCAACGATAATGGATGCAGCCCGTGTAATCTTGATGATGCTGTCTGAATAGATCCGTTCTGTTTTCTGGTCCCAATAGAGTAGTGGGGTTTCAAATTGTTCACCCTGCTGGTTGATAGCATAGACGTTTCCGCGCAGTTCCCAAATCTGGGGTTTTTCATTATAGCGGGCGTAATCACCCTTGATGGTTGCGTCGATGCTGAAATCTTCATTGAATTTTTCCAGTAAGATTCCTTTGGGAAAATCCCAATAGGGGTCTTTGGCCTTGTCGTAAATGAGCCATTCGGGTGAGACTATCCTATATCGGGTGATGCCGGAGTCAGAAATGACAGTTGTAACCTCAGTAGCTTCAAGGCTTGCCATAGCTTCTCTGTTGACCACAGCATCAATCTTGTCTGGTTGTTCCTTTTTGCAGGATGGGGCAATAACAAACAAAGCAACCCCTATGAAAAGGGTTGCTATGTTATATAATTTCATTTTGAATAGATGCTTTTGCATTAACGGCAAGTAGTAGTTACGCCAATCCAGCCACCCACTGTGTATGGTTTTCCTTCACCCAAATCAGCATGGAAGAAAATTTCTTCTGTATTTGGGAAATGGCGGCTGTACATGTTAATATATTTGTCAGCTTCTTCAGCGCAGCTAGGATCCACTTGTTTTGCACGACGCAATTCGTCTACAGCTACCCAATATACAGTTTTGTTCAAGATAGGGTCATCGTATGGTTGTGAACCAGCATACATGTGTGCTACTAAGATGTATGGTTTTCCTGTTGTTGGGTCATATTCAGATGCTTTGCGGGCATGAGAACGTGCTGTTGGGTAGTTTTTCAATTCACTATAATAGATATAAGCAATCATATATTCATAATTGCTCTTGTCTTTGTTGTCTTCAGACAGGTTAACTGCTTCTTCGAAATATTTGATAGCTTCTTCAAAGTTTTTGTTCTTGTAGCACATAGCAGCACATCCACTAGCTGATTTAGCTGTTGGAGAAATCTTGTGTGCAGTAGTAGAAGCAGCAAAATAAACTTCAGATTCCTTGCAGTCCATCTGTTCGTAAAATTCAACAATCTTCGACAGAACTTCAAAATTAGATATGTTGGCTGCAACTTTATCTTTGTAAATGTTATCCAATGTGTTGCAATCAGCTACACCGCTTTGTACAAACATAGCATCCAATACTTGTTTTTGTTGAGCTGCAGAAGCTGCGTAGCGGTCAGAAGGGTTGGATGCAATGGCATCCAAATAAGCACCAGCTTTCAAATAATCGCTGATGAATTTTTCTGCTGTTTCTGGTTTTGCTTTGTAGATATTGGCTGACAATGCTACGAATTGTGTCAAAACAGCCACATCAGCGTCAGTTTTAAGGCTATCAACTGCAGTTTCCAACCATTGATATGCGTTTTCTTTCAGTTGGTCTTCTGGGAAATATATGATATAGTCCAATGCTTTTCTACCCAAAATCCAAGGAGTTGGATATTTGCTGTCATCACCGAAATATTGAATACGTTTGTCATACATTTCCATCAGGCGGTTACGCAATACGTCAATTTCCTTCGGGTCTTTTGTTTGGCTCAATTGCCATACCAAGATGTTACGGCCATGAGAGTAAATGGCTTTATTGGCGCTAGGGCATTCAGTGTAGGCCTTTAACCAAGGACCGGCAGCGTCTGCATACTGCTTGTTTTTGGCTGATTCGTTGAACAAACTGATGTTGATTAGACATTCCTCCGAAATCGTTGAGCTTTCCTGGGCGTTCGCAGCCACAGAGCCCAAAGCAACGAAGGCTAGCATAAATAATGATTTCTTTTTCATGTTGTATTATTTTAATGTAATTATAATTTGCGTTTGAAGAACCACAATTCATTAAAGCTGGCATTGATTGTAAAACGGAAATAATCCTCACGCAGTGTGGTTAATGTTCCTTTCTTGCCATATTCAAACGTTGTGTTTATATATGTTTTTGAGTTGCGTAATGGAAAACCAATACCAAAACTAATGCCAAAATTTTTTACATTGTTATCAAATGCTTTCACATAAGGTGTTTCAACATATCCTCCCAAACGGAAAACCATGCGGTCGAAATAGTCTTTTCCCAACGGGTCGTGCCGATATTCGGCCCCTAAGGAAATTCTATGACTGTTGTTCAAGCTGTCTGTTTTACCGAAATAGTTGGCTTTAGACCATTCCTGTAAAGAATAATCAACTCCGACTGTAATGCGGTTATCGTATGTATAGCTTAAGCCTGCTCCGTAATAGGCCGGCAAATCAAACCCGCCAGTGCTGTTGACGGTTGTATCCAGTGTTGTGGTTTCAATCTGGCTGAAACTTCCGTTCAGCTTTGACTTGAATTCATATACCATACCTAGCGTAATGCCGTGTTTCTTGGCGAAGGTATGATAAAATTGTGCTCCGAATCTGAAACGGAAATCGCTCACCTTTATTGTGTTGCTTTGCTGTAAAGATGAATAGGAGCTGTTGCTGAAAGAAAGTTGGCGATAGTTGCTGATGTCGCCAAACATATAATAGGCATTTGCACCCAAAGAGATATGCTTGAACAATTCGAAAGAGAGTCCTAAATAAACTTCACTGATACCGCCTGTACCGTAGAACATGGAAGTATAGTCAATCGTTTGTTCATCATCCTGTGGATTGACAGGCATTTCTACGCTGCCGTTTTGGGCAAACTCATAGCCAACGGAAGAATAGGGGAGCAATCCGGCACTGCAGCCCAGCCATCTTGTGATAGGGAATTGTAGTGTAACATATTCCAGATTGCCATTGAATGTATTTCTTATGCCGTTTGCATCACTGAAATGTGTCAACATGCCAGATACGCCCAAGTCAAACATGAATGTAAGGCTGTCGATAGAACTATATGAAGCAGGATTTACCGCATTAATGCTGCGGTTGCTACGCATGGCTATGGATGTTCCACCCATGGCACGATATTCACCGTTTGCGTTATTGCTCAATTCGCCATACCCGAAGCGGGTATATGGTGAATTTGTGTTATTCTGAGAATATATACATATAGAAAGACCAATAAAGGTCGCCAGTAAGAAGATTCTTTTATACATTATACTCCAATATCCTATTAAGTCCTATCAGCACCAAGTTTCGTTCTGCAAAAGTCGTAATTTTAAGTCGATTATGAAAATAAGAAAAATTTCCTCCCGTTAAAAAAACGGAAAGATTTGGATATATTTCCCTATAATGCCGTATATATCCTTCCATTTCATACAAAATGCCGTTCATTACACCATTTAATATGGCCTTTCGCGTGTCTTTTCCCGTTAATTCGTAAGTGTCGTTTTCACTCGGTTCAACGTATGGCAGACTTGATGTATAGTCGTGAAGTGCACTAAAACGCATTTTCATGCCAGGAGCAATGTTTCCACCGATGTATTGTCCGTCTGCACTGACCAAATCGTATGTAATGGCAGAGCCGGCATCGATTACCAATAAAGGATTTCCAGCTCCTATAGAATATGCACCGACTGCAGCAGCCAGACGGTCATTCCCTAATGTTTGGGGGGTGGAATAGGTGTTGATAAGCGGAATAGGCGTTTGATAGGATAATTCCATATAGTTTTCCAGATGAGCAGCCAACCATAATCGGACAGCAGTGTTTTCAACACTAACGGAACAGAATATGGCGCGCTCTATCGGGTATGCACGAAATATTTCGTCGGCCAATGATGACTCAAAACGCTTAAATAAATAAGTATCAACTAAACGATTACCATCAAATACGGCAATCTTTATACGGGAATTCCCTTGGTCAACGCAAAGATTCATATACAAATAGAAATCATGCTAAAACGTAAAAAATAGACTGCAAAGGTAATAAAAAAAAGGAAAATGACCCTTATTAAAAAAAGAAACGTTCGTCATTAGGACGAACGTTATGTTGTTGAAGGCATGATAATCCATGATTGTCATACCTCGAGTTGTGTTAGCAGGGCTTATTCAGCAACTTCTTCTACAACTTCTTCAGCAACTTCCTCTACTACTACAGTAGTGTCAACTACAGCAGTTGAATCAGTGCAAGGAGCTTCTACAACTTTTTCTACTACTACAGCTTTTTCTACAGCTGGAGTTGCTTCTTCAGTGGTTGCTGCTTTTTTTCCGCATGCAGCAAATGCCATTGCTACTGCACAAAACAAAAATACCTTTTTCATTTCCTTTGCTTTTTAATGTTAAACATAAAAACGTGTGTAATAAATAACGGCGCAAAAGTACAGCATTTTTTCGATATGCAATGAAAATGGTCTACTTTTTTTTCGATTTTTTTTTGATATACCGAAAAAGAATAGCAAATTATTGTCATGCAATATGTTATAAACCGCTATTTTCCCATGCTGGTAGTGTATAAATAGCGCTTGATACTCTTCTTAGGCGTTTTCTCGAATTCGTATGGGTAGAGCTGGATTTGGCTGATGCCTTCGTAGGAAGCTACCAGTGTATTTAAGGTCTTACGGTTTTCTTCCATACGTTCCTGAAGTTCCTTTTGGGTCAGATGTTCAGCATCAACAGCTTCATAATCAGGGCATACCAAAGCAACCAATTTACCATCTTGCTGCAGCACAAGACTTTCCATGACATACGGCATGTTGTTGAGTTTAGCCTCGATTTCTTCCGGATAGATGTTTTGGCCGCTTGGCCCCAGCAACATGGTCTTGCTTCTACCACGGATAAAGATATTCTTGTTGGCATCTACATAACCGAGGTCGCCGGTCTTCAACCAACCGTCTTCCGTGAAGGTTAACTTGGTTGCCTCTTCGTTTTTGTAATAGCCAGACATAACGTTTTCACCACGAACCTCGATTTCGCCAATACCTGTTTCGGGGTGTGGATTTACGATGCGGATTTCCATGGTCGGCAATAGGCGTCCTGCAGAGAAGGGAACGTATTCGTCTTTGTGGGCATAGGAAATCAATGGTGCACATTCGGTCATACCATATCCTACCGTGAACGGGAACTTGATTTTATGAAAAAATTCTTCCACTTCTGCATTGAGGGGCGCACCGCCTACAATTACTTGAGTGAATTCTCCACCGAAGGCATCGACCAGTTTCTTTCTGATTTGTGCCAATATGGTCTGGTCCAGGAATGGAACGCGCAATACCCAACGCATAGAAGGTTTGGCCAACATCGGGAGAATTTGTTTCTTGTAGATTTTCTCAATAATCAAAGGTACGCAGAAGATGGCATTAGGCTTTACTTCAGCAAACGCTTTCAATAGGATTTTGGGCGAAGGAGTCTTGCCGATAAAATAGGTATGTGCACCGGAGCATACACTTGTGAGGAAGTCAAATGCACATCCGTAGGCGTGTGCCAAAGGCAAGAATGCAACGGCACGTTTGCCACGTGAAAGAAGGTCGGTGCTGAAGCCGAACGTAACATTTCCGGCCAAAGCATTTCCGCTGGTCATTACACCTTTGCTGAATCCGGTTGTTCCAGAAGTGTAGTTGATGGAAACGATTTCGCTGTTGGGCTTGTCAACGTAGCGTACACAATCAGGATAAAAACCGTCAGGATATTTTTCAGCAAAAAGTTTTTCAATTCTTGCCATACTTACTTGTTCTGCTGTGAACGGAGCTTCGTGAAGAATATGTGCTTCCTGTTCCGTTTCAGTTTCTTCATCACTGATCAGACGCAGTTTGGTATGGTCAACGATGGTAATCAGCGCAAATTTGTTCAGAGAGAAAACGGCTTCTACGGTATTGAGTTTTTCCTCTTCCAGGTTTTCCCATACATTATCGCTGGCGAAGAGCAGTTTGGACTCTGAATGATTGGTAATATGGTGAATGTCGTTGGCATTGAAATCCTGCAAAATAGGTACGATGATAGCGCCGTAGGTAACAGTGGCTATGTATGTAATGGCCCAATAGCTGTTGTTTCGGCCTACTAATGCAATCTTGTCGTTTGCCTTAATGCCGCATTCCTGAAATAATATGTGCAGTTTGGCAACTTCTCTGGCAACTTCTTCATAAGTAAAAGTCAGACCTTCACCATAATTGGTAAATGCGGGCAGTTCCCAGTTGGCACGGAAAGAATCTTCGAAAAGACGAATGAAATTTTCTTTAATCATAATCTTAATAATAATGTTTTGTACAAGCCTGTGGCAGGAAATACGATTGCTGAATTGTGATGGCAAGAGTAATTTCCAGTATCAGGCCGGATTTTGTGTGCAAAGATACAAAAAGTGCGCATTTTTTCAAAAAGTGTGCAGATGGTGAGGATAACATGAAAAGGAACAAGCCCTGATGTGCGGTGTTTACACTTCAGGGCTTGTTGTATGGGAATGGCGGTTAGGCCTATTGGACGGCCACAATACTATCGACGACAAACTTATTGACACCGCGCCATGGCAATGTTCCCAGATATTCCTTGTAATGCAGTTCGACTTGCTTTCCGCTGCAACGCATCAAAGAATCGGCTATGGCCTTGTCGGTTACAGAAAATGCGAATTCATACGACTGGATGGTGGTGCCTGATTTTTTGGCATTGAAGCCCGACTGGATAACTTTTCCTTCGTATGTCTTGAACACGTATCCTTTGTGTACCATATAATTCAACTCACCGGCTTTGACTCCTTCGCCAAAAACGAAAAAGAATTTGATGTAGAGGAATAGTGCCAGTGCAATTACTATGATACAGCTACTGATGGTAATGATTTTTGCTTTGATTGACATAGATATTTCTGTTTTTGTGGATTTTCTTTACAAAATGCAAAATTATATGTTTTGTCAAAATATGCAAGGGGTAGTTATGGACTTTTGAATGATGATTTCTTATTTCCTATCCAGATAGTTCAATATGCATAGAACCGATGTCAATACATAACCACCTGCAAATAACAGAATACCGACGGAGCCTATGGTAAGGGCTGTGTAAAATATATAGCCGAAACTTACTGCGTATAAAAGAAGTTGTATTAAAGCAAAATAGCCCCATACGTTCCAATGTATAAAACGGTATAGAACGATGGTGGAGGATATGCACAGCAAAGGAATCAGAAAAAAGAAGTTTTCTCCGTTCAGAAACAGATATGAAAGGATGGATAGCAACATTAGTGTGATAATGGTACCACTTCCGTTGAATTGCATTCTTTTCCATATTACAATAATGCTTGTCACGAGTCCTGTCAACAATAGGAAAAGCAGTATGTTATCACATCCAACATAGCGTATATCAACTGGATTAAATGGCAGGCCGTATGCTTTGCTGACCAGATATGCAACCAATGTTCCAATGCATGCCCAGGCGAGGGCGATTCCTATGGTTATTCCAGCCTCTTTCCATGTGTTTGTGAGTTTCAGACGGCCGTTGTGTTTCATGATGACCAAAGCCCAAATGCTCAGCAACAAAATGATGAGGTTGGTTATTAGCCATGTTGTTCTGTTGTGTAGATACATTCCGAATGGAGGGATGGTGAAGTAAACAGCATCTTCGTCACCTTTAAATGACTCTTTTGTATAGGAAGGGTTGGTCAGAAACTCTTTGACGATGGGTGCCAGTTGGCCTCCGTAATGTGCAATGCTGCGTGGGGAAATGTTGTCAAAATGGTCTTTGTCCGTGTGATAATATTTTAAATCGTCAATTACGGAAAAGTTGAGTCCTGCTATGTCGTTTTTCAATATGCTGAAATCTGTGTTGTTGGGCAATACTTCATATACGGCGGCGGTAAGGGAGTAGCCATAGGGATATAGTGCGTGTTTGTAGAGCTCCATGAGCTTGTTGTTTGAAGGGGAGGTTTCAAAAAGAAGGGCCGGCCCTTTGACTCCGCGTGCATCGATGTTGCATGCCAAGGCCACATCTTCAAACAGTTCTGGATGGCTGGCGTATAGGGTTTTCATGCCTACCATTTTAGGTTCTTCGCAATCGGTTAGCAGTATGCGAATGCCATTTGCCCATTCGTTTCTGTAAGCGAGAGCGCCTCTTGCTAGTTCCAAGCAGATTCCTACGCCGTAACCATCGTCGGCAGCTCCGAAGGAATAGACCTTTTCTCCTCTTACGTCTTGAGCAAACCGGGAGTCATAGTGAGCTATGAGCAGTAGGTAGGATTGGTTGTTGGGATCAGACGGAGGAAAGTTGGCAATGATGTTGTCAACATGCGTGTAGCCGGTAACGTGATTTTCTACAGAATCTTCATGGTAGATGCGGACAGTACCGCCCAATTCCTTCAGTCGTGTAACCAGATAGTCCCTTACTTCGGCACGTTCGTTCGGATGTTCCACAGAGTGTGGTGTCTGTGCAATGACAGCAATGTCGTCCACCACATTTTTTGTGTGGAAATTGTATTCCTTGTTGTTGAGCGGTGGATAATACAAGGAACTGAAAGTGGCGATTATTGCGAATAGGGTAATCAGGCCCAAAGCAATGTATTTGGTGTATTGTTTCATGGCTGGTTCAATTTGATGTCGTTGTTGAGTAATTCAATGATTCGTGGGACGGCGTACATGTCAGCTTTTTCCGGTTGTACGCCTATTAGTTTGGCCAAAGCCGGTGTTTCCTTTGAGAGTCTGACTTCTGTCAATTGGGTATGGATGTGCTGGTGGCTCAATACATGCTTGCGGATGTTGGTTTGTCGTGTGATGCGTATATCATCATTTCCTTCGGTCCATTTCTGGAAAGAAGGGTGGGTGAGCAGTGATGCTGTGTCGAGTGGTTCTTCTGTTTCAATCAATGGATATTCATATAAATGTTGCCAAATATCTTTGGCCGTTCTTTTTTGTAGATAGAATGTATTTCCAATAATGAAACGTATGTAGTGAAAATACCTGGCGCGTACTTTGGTCTTTTTTTCTTTGATGGGTAACAGTGTGGCTGTGTCTTTGCTTGCGCTCTCGCACCATGTGGATAGTGGGCATTGTGTGCAATCGGGTGTGCCCGGCACGCATTGAAGGGCCCCGAGTTCCATCATGGCCTGATTGTGCAAGGCGGCATTTTGCTGGTCAAGCACTTCTTGTGCCAATTGTGCATAATGTTTTTTTCCTATCGTTGTGTCTATAGGAATCTCACAGGCTGTGAGCCGTGCCAATACGCGATAGACATTTCCGTCGACAACGGCAATGGGAGTATTGTAGGCAAAAGAGCAGATGGCAGCAGTGGTATAGTCGCCAATTCCTTTCAGTTGGCTTACATCTTCTGGTGTATGTGGAAAAAGGCCGTTGTATCGTTCCATAATCTGATGGGCAGCTGCATGCAGGTTGCGTGCCCGGCTGTAATATCCCAGCCCTTGCCACAAGCGGAGAACTTCATCTTCGTGGGCTTCGGCTAATGTTTTTACATCAGGAAAACGCTCAATGAAGCGTAAATAATAATTGTATCCTTGTGCAACACGTGTTTGTTGCAATATGATTTCAGAAATCCATATTTTATATGGGTCGTGCGTTTCTCGCCATGGTAAGATGCGCTTGTTGCGCTCGTACCATTGTGCCAGTGCTTTTCTGATTTCCTTTGTGTTCATGTGAAAATTAATAGCCAAGCAAAAATACGTATTTGAGTTGAAAAACGAAAGCTTATTTGGCTGGTGGTGTAGCTTTATAAGTGGGCAAATGGGTATTTGTAGAAAACTTTTTGTCAGGCCTTGTGTGTTTGCGATAAATGTACTATATTTGCAGCCGTTTTGTGAGTTATATCACAATGGCCGGTTCCGTAGCTCAGCTGGATAGAGCAACGCCCTTCTAAGGCGTGGGTCGAGCGTTCGAATCGCTCCGGAATCACCGAAAGACAGATGCATGTTTGTGTGTCTGTCTTTTTTTTGTGTTTGTATGTGGTTTTGTGTCAAAATGACATATTTATTTTGGCGTTTAGTTTGTATTTGTGTCAAAATGACATATATTTTGCTTTGGCCTGTTGTTTGACTAATGGAAAAGTGTAGCGATTAAACTACAGAACCTAAACGTTGAACATAAATATATAGGAGATTACAACTATGACACTAGTAAGAAAAAATCAGAATTGGTTACCCGACATCTTCAATGATTTCTTTGATTATGATTGGATGAACAGAGCAAATGCAACAGCACCGGCAATAAATGTGATTGAAAATGCACATGCCTATAAGATTGAGGTTGCTGCTCCGGGTCTTACGAAAGAGGATTTTGATGTACATTTGGATGAGGATGAAAATCTGGTAATCAATATGGAAAAGAAAGCTGAAAATAATGAAGAAGCAAAACACAGCCGTTATTTACGTCGTGAGTTTTCTTATTCCAAATTTATGCAGACCATGATTTTGCCGGAAGATGTGGACAAGGAGAAAATTGCTGCAGAAGTAAAACATGGTGTTTTGAATATTGAATTGCCCAAGAAGGTGGAATTGCCTGTAGAAAAAACCAAAAAGCAAATTCAGATTCAATAAGCAGATAAGTTGTGAGATAAATGACAAGCCCTGGGAAGATGGTTCTTCCTGGGGCTTGTTGTGCTGGTTGGTGGTATGCAATGGAATATTGTGTTTGTAGGGATGATATGTGTCATGTGTACCGGAAATTCATGTCGGATATTGCTAAGTGTTCTCAGCTTGTAGTCAGCACATAGGCTGCAGAATTATTGAGGGTTTTGTAGTGGTGAAAGTCAAGCAGATGAGAGGTTGGTGGCCATGGTGTAGTAGTGTGACAAATGTAGTTGATGAATAAGTAAAAATGTCCATTATGTGGACAAATTGTCACATTCTTCCTGTTTGGTATATGTTTTGCAAATTCATGGACGTAGCGCTTGAAAAAGCACTACAAAACCTAAACGTTGAACTTTTAAATAAGGAGATGAAAACTATGATGCCTACTAGAAAAAATCAAAACTGGTTGCCTGATGTATTCAGTGATTTCTTTGATTATGATTGGATGAGAAGAGCGAATGCAACCGCGCCTGCCATCAATGTAATTGAAAACGAGAAAAGCTATAAAGTAGAGGTGGCTGCACCTGGTATGACCAAAGAGGATTTCGATGTTCATGTGGATGAAAATGACAATTTGGTCATCAGTATGGAAAAGAAAACCGAGAACAAGGAAGAACAAAAGAATGACCACTATCTGCGTCGCGAATTTGCTTATTCCAAGTTTATGCAGACAATGGTGCTGCCGGAAAATGTGGACAAGGAAAAAATCTCAGCCGAGGTGAAACATGGTGTGCTCAGCATAGAGTTGCCTAAAAAAGCTGAGGAAGAGGCTGCCAAGTGCAGAAAGCGTATTGAAATTCAGTAACCGTCTGTAGATTGGTTGGATTGTGATTGGACAGTATGTCAGAATATGCAATCTGCTTCGATGCTATCAGAGTTCGAGCTCGGTCATTTACGCCAGTAAACCACCAGTATCCTCACTTTCAGCGCCTTGCATCTTACATATTCTGATAAACTTTAAAGGGGTTGTGTCAAATGAGCTATTTTGACACAATCCCTTGTTTTTTAGCGTGTTAAGGCTTGTCTTGTATAGAGGGCAATGAAACCCAACAAAAGACTGATAAACAAATAGGCGATGACTTGCAGGATATGACCGTCTTGCAGGAGTTTTACATTGTCCAGAATAAATGTGGAAAAAGTAGTGAAGCTGCCGCAGAATCCCGTTACCAGCAACAACCAAAGTTCGGATTTCCAGCCCAGCCGTTGTGTGAATCCCCAAAACAGGCCAATGAGCAGACAACCAATGGTGTTGACTGCAAGAGTTGAAAATGGAAATGTGGTGTAGGGTAGCATACGTGCAATCAGATAACGCGATGCTCCACCGATGCTACTGCCTATGACAACGTAGAGTAATGACTGCCACATATTATTCTCTTACGTAATGAGGCATTTCAGATGGGATAACCATAGATATTTCACACAAGCCTTTCACTTCACCGTTTTCTTTCCAGGCGCTTTGATAGATCATTTTTCTTAGGCCTTGCTTTTCGATGGTGTAGGCATTATATCCGCCTGTTTCCAACAAGTGTTTGATGATGGATTTTGAACGCTCGTTATGGCAGCCCATCAGGTTTTTACCAATCATATCGCCGTGTTTGGCAAAAGTGGCTTTCGCTTTTTCGTTCATATAGAGGATAACTCCTTCTTTGTCGCATACGGTGATGGCGCAATTCATTTCATTGGCCCATTGTGGAATGTGTTCGTTCATAACTATTGGTGGTTTGAATAGATGATTTGTTGTTTTTTATAAAGTGTGTAATGGGGTTGGGCAGTTTGCATCAATGCATAGCCATGACCTTTCCAGCAATCAGCTTTCTTTTGGCGCATTATGATACTACCCTTGATTTCAGGAATATATGCTTCTGCATAAATGCTGTCGTTGGAAAAGACAATATAGGCGGCTGACGAAGCAGCTGGATTTTTGAGATTGTGCAAAGGAATGCCGACCTCAAAAGTGCGTATGCATTCCTCTCGGACATTGCTCCATACATATCCAGCCGATGGTATGCAATTGTGTTTGTCGCGGTCATTTCCTGTCATGTGAACCATTTGAGTGGTTTTGCAGCCCGTCAACGCGCATACAGCCATTATGTAGATGATTTTATTCATGTCCGAATAGGGGTGTGGATTAAAAAATAGGGACGGAATATTTTCCGTCCCCTAATATGTGGTATTGTAAATAGGCTTATCCTACGGTTACGTCTTTGCTTACTTTGCGGATAAGTCCTTTCAAAACATCACCTGGACCAAGTTCGTAAAATTCAGTAGCTCCGTCAGCAATCATGTTCTTAACGGTTTGTGTCCAACGAACTGGTGCTGTCAATTGTGCAACCAGATTTTCACGAATTTTATCCGGCTCAACTTGAGGATAAGCGTTTACGTTCTGATAGATAGGGCATTTCGGCGTTTTGAAGTTGGTGCTCATGATGGCGGCCCTCAGCTCTTCTGCAGCTGGTTGCATAAGAGGAGAGTGAAATGCGCCACCTACACTTAATTTCAAGGCTCTTTTTGCACCTTTCTCAGTCAGAATGGCACATGCCTTGTCAATTCCTTCTATTGTACCGGAAATAACAATTTGTCCTGGGCAATTAAAGTTGGCGGCAACCACAACCTGATCAGTAATGCTGTCACATACTTCATCTACGACGTCGTCTGGCAAACCAATGATAGCTGCCATTGTTGAGGGCTCCAATTCACATGCTTTTTGCATCGCCATAGCACGTTTTGAAACAAGACGTAATCCATCTTCAAAACTTAATGCTTGTGCAGCAACCAAAGCACTGAATTCTCCCAAGGAGTGTCCGGCTACCATGTCTGGCTTGAATTCTTCACCCAAGACCAATGCAGAAATGACGGAGTGTAGAAAAACAGCTGGTTGCGTAACTTTTGTCTGGCGCAAGTCTTCTGGGGTTCCGTTAAACATTAGGTTCGTAATGTTGAATCCGAGAATGTTGTTAGCTTGTTCAAACAAATCTTTTGCTAATGAGGACGATTCATACAAATCTTTGCCCATTCCTACGAATTGAGCTCCTTGTCCTGGAAATACGTATGCTTTCATTCTGTTATGAATAAATGTGTTAACTCTTTTCTTCTGGATAATTACGTTAACATTGTGTTAGGTAATTCGCGGCAAAGGTAAGAAATAACTTACATATTCAGAAATAGGAATGCAATATTTTCATAGGAGAAAGCGCCTCTATGTATAAGAATTGTTCTTGATTTCCTTCATAATCATTTTATTATACTTTGGGGTGACTTCAGTAAAAAGCATATGGGCTTTGAGATGAATTGCTGACTGGACGATGGAGACCGCTTTTTGTGGGGAACCTTATTTTATGGAAATATTATGTGGCAAGAAGCCTATAACTTCAAAAAATAATTCTATCTTTGCATGCAAATGTGGAACATGGGAAGTTTTTGTTTTGAAGCTATAGTTGAAGTAAAACCACATTGCACTTTTCTGATTTTTTGAGAAACACAAATAAGTTGAATTATGGATATAACAAAACGTTTTCTTGAGTATGTCGGATTTTTGACCACATCCGATGAAAATACACGCATGAATCCCAGTACTCCCGGACAAATTGAATTTGCTAAGCATTTGGCTAAAGAATTAAAGGGAATTGGATTAACGGAAATAGACGTTGACAGTAATGGCTATTTGATGGCTACATTGCCGGCAAACACAGATAAAGTCATACCGACAATCGGGTTTATAGCTCATTTGGATACAAGTCCGGAAATGAGCGGTAAGCATGTTAAGCCACGTATTGTGGAGAAATATGATGGGCAAGACATTTTGCTGAATGAAGAGGAAGCTATTGTGCTGGAAACGGAAAAATATCCAGAGATTTTGAAATATATTGGTCAGGATATTATAGTAACGAATGGAAAGACTTTATTGGGCGCTGATGATAAAGCAGGTGTAGCCGAAATCGTTACTGCAATGGAGTACCTGATTGCACATCCGGAAATAGAACATGGAAAAATCCGTATCGCTTTTACTCCTGATGAAGAGATTGGCGAAGGTGCTGACCATTTTGATGTAAAGAAATTTGGAGCAGAATGGGCATATACGATTGACGGAGGTGAAATTGGTGAATTGGAGTATGAAAACTTCAATGCAGCTTCCGCAAAGGTTACAGTAAAAGGTCTCAATGTTCATCCAGGCTATGCCAAGCACAAAATGAAAAATTCTCTCCGTGTGGCTTTTCAACTGGCCAATATGCTGCCACGCCATGAAACGCCAGAACACACAGATGGTTATGAGGGATTTTATCATCTGATTTCTGTACAGGGTTCAGTAGAAGAAACTGTTTTGAGTTATATTATCAGAGACCATGACCGTGCTCGTTTTGAAAGCCGTAAAAAGGAAATGGAACATTTGGTCAATAAAATCAATGCAGAATATGGCGAAGGAACTGCTATATTGGAATTGAAAGACCAGTATTATAATATGCGTGAAAAGATTGAACCGGTAATGCATATCATTGATTTGGCATCAGAGGCCATGAGACAAGTTGGTGTCACACCGGAGGTCAAACCAATTCGCGGTGGTACAGATGGTGCACGTTTGTCGTTTGAAGGTCTTCCTTGCCCGAATATTTTTACCGGTGGGCATAATTTTCATGGACGTTTTGAATATATTCCTATTCAAAGTATGGAAAAAGCCATGCAGGTCATTGTGAAGATTGTAGAATTAACAGCCAAGAAATAAATTACTTAACCATAAAAACTAAATTAAATACGTATGAAGACAACTCCATTTACGGACATTCACATCGCATTAGGTGCAAAAATGCACGAATTCGCAGGTTACAACATGCCTATCGAATATCCACTTGGTATCAATAACGAACATATTACTGTTCGTACCGGTGTAGGGGTATTTGATGTTTCCCACATGGGTGAATTTTGGGTAAAAGGTGAGAAAGCATTGGATTTCTTGCAGAAAATAACAACGAATGACGTATCAAAATTGACTCCGGGCAAAGTTCAATATACATGCATGCCAAATGGAAAGGGTGGTATTGTTGACGACTTGCTTCTTTATAATTATTCGACGACCAAATATCTCATGGTTGTAAATGCGGCCAATATTGAAAAAGATTGGAATTGGTGTGTTCAACACAATACGGAAGGGGTTACGCTGGAAAATGCATCTGACCGTATGGCACAATTAGCCGTGCAGGGACCTAAAGCGACAGAGATGTTGCAGAAACTGACAGATATCAACTTGTCTGAAATTCCTTATTATAGTTTCCGTGAGTGGTCGTTTGCCGGCGTGCGTCCTGTCATTATTAGCAATACAGGTTATACTGGTGCAGGAGGTTTCGAATTGTATTTTTATCCGGAACATGGCAAGCAGATTTGGGATGCTTTGTTCGAGGTTGGTAAGGAATATGGTTTGCAACCGATTGGTCTAGGTGCACGCGACAGCCTGCGTCTGGAAAAGGGCTTCTGTCTTTATGGTAATGATATTGATGACACAACTTCTCCAATTGAAGCAGGTTTAGGTTGGATTACAAAGTTTGTTGACGGAAAGAACTTTATCGACCGTGAACTTTTGGAAAAACAAAAAACAGAAGGCGTTGCCCGTAAGTTGGTTCGTTTTGACTTGCAGGAAAGAGGCATTCCTCGTCATGGATATGATATTGTAAATGCAGCTGGAGAGAAGATAGGAACAGTAACATCAGGTATCATGTTGCCAGGTACGAAGACGGGTATCGGTATGGGTTACGTACCGACTGAATTATCGAAGGTTGGTAGTGAATTTTATGTTAAGATTCGCGATAAACAAATTCCAGCAAAGGTAGTAAAACCATAATTGACAAGGTGTCATAAGAAAATACTAAATGAGCGTGCTCGGGTAGGGCACGCTCATTTTTATTATATATTGCTGATTGATTGTCATGATTTTGTAGGGGGCCAATCTCTCAGCTCAATGACTTCAAGGTTGTCTATCTTGCTTCCGTCAATTTCAAAGCGCATAATGGTAGAAACGGTCTGAAATCCATATCGGCCAGCCGCGCCAGGGTTCATGCACAACATTTGCAGACGGGGGTCAAATTTTACCTTTAGAATATGTGAATGACCACAGACAAACAGCTTGGGAGGATGTGTGTAGAGTTCCATGCGGACCTCTGGTGCATATTTGCCAGGATAACCGCCAATGTGCGTGAGCATGACATCTATATTTTCGCACTCAAAGCGCAATATCTTGCTTGTCCGTAGGCGGATATCATATCCGTCGATATTTCCAAAGACAGCTCTTGTGGGCTTGAAGTTTTCCAGTTCATCAAGCAAAACAGGCGACCCAATGTCGCCTGCATGCCATATTTCATCACATGTATTGAAATATTCAAAAATACGGGGATGCAACATCCCATGAGTATCTGATAATAACCCTATCCGTTTCATTGTTAGAAGCGTATGCCTAAACCAATGTTGAAGGTGTTAAGCGGACTTTTGTAGTTATTGGTTACATCGTTCAACGATGTTGATTTGGTCAAATTGCCAATCAGGTTGTAACGCATTTCCAAGTTGATGCAATTGAGGAACTCAAATCCAATACCAGTATCCAGACCAACAGTAGCTACGTTCCATTTATCTTCTGGTTTGTTGGTTTCTTCCCATTTACCATCGGCTGTTTCATAGGTAGTCTTACTGCCAGCATTGAAACGCAATTTTGGACCGATAACAAAACGCATATTTACCACTTCACCTAATTTGAAAATTCGCCATCCGAACAATAAAGGCACGTCAACTGCACTGTTTACAGAACGTCTGTTAACGTCAGTACCATTAATATCAACTGTTCCTTTTGTTATCTCACGGTTATACAACACCTCTGGTTGGAAGTAGATAATATTGCCAAAGCGGGCAAATGCACCAACATGAAAACCTTGTGCATTTCGCGGATCTACATAGGACCATTGTGCGTCACCCAGATTAGAAAAGCTTAATGTGCTGGTATATCCACCTTTGACACCAAGATTGAATTCTGCGAATAGTGGTAATGAGCAAAATATTGCCATCAAAACTAACAAATTCTTTTTCATATTCAAGTTAAATTTAGTATTCATCGTATCTATAACAAACTGTTTTGTCTTATTGTTGGAGTAACTTCGTGTTAAAAAATGTTCGGGCGTCTGTTTTGTGCTTCATAAAAGCTTATAAGTTGTTGATTACTAATGTATTGCTCACGTATTTCCTTCTGGTGCTCGTGATTGCTTTTTATAATGTTTTCGCGTGTATCCGGATGCAGAAGTTGTCCGGCTATAGCTACATTGACCGCTGCGTCTTTTGTATGGAACACGGGGGCATCATATAATGGAGCAATTTTCAGTGCCGTATGTTTGTCGGAGGTTGTGGCGCCTCCGATGAACAATGGAATCTTGGCTCCTTTCTCCTGAAGCAGATTGGCCACTTCACACATTTCCTGCAAGGAAGGTGTAATCAATCCACTCAATCCGATGATGTCAGCTTGTTCTTTTATGGCTGTTTCAACAATCTGCTCGCGTGGTACCATTACGCCTAAATCGATAATTTCATAATTATTGCACGCCATAATGACACTCACAATATTTTTGCCAATATCATGCACATCACCTTTAACGGTAGCAATGACAATCTTTCCGTTTTTGCTGTCGGATTCTTGGGCTTTATTCTGTTCAATGTAGGGTTGCAATATGTTGACGGCCTGTTTCATGGTGCGTGCAGTTTTTACTACTTGCGGGAGAAACATTTTTCCTTCGCCAAACAGCGTGCCCACCTTGTTCATACCCTCCATGAGAGGGCCTTCAATGATACTCAAAGCATTTGGAAATATGTGTAACGCTTCCTGCAAATCTTCTTCCAGATGGGAGGGTATTCCTTTCATGAGAGCATATTCCAGACGTTCGTTTAAAGATAGTGAACGCCAGGCATCAGCTTTCGTAGCTGTAGTGTTCGATTGTTGGTTTTGTATGGTATGCGCCAGCTCCACCAGCTCTTCAGCCGCATGCTCGTGTGTGTTGAGAATAACGGCTTCCACAGCTTTGAGCAATTGGGGGTCAATCTCTTCATATACAGGAAGTGCACCAGCATTGACAATGGCCATATCCATGCCGGCATTGATAGCATGGTGCAAAAACACAACATGCATAGCTTCACGTACCGTGTTGTTGCCGCGGAAAGCAAACGACAGGTTGCTGACACCGCCGCTTACTTTGGCATGGGGCAGATTTTCCTTTATCCATTGTGTGGCTCTGATGAAATCAATGGCATAGCTATTATGCGCCTCGATTCCTGTGGCAACAGCCAGAATATTGGGGTCGAAAATAATGTCCTGTGGAGGAAATTTCAGCTTTTCTGTCAGAAGTTTATAGGCTCTTTCGCACACTTCAATCTTTCTTTCATAAGTGTCGGCCTGGCCTTGTTCGTCGAATGCCATGACCACGGTTGCCGCTCCCAGCCTTCGAATGGTTTCCGCATGGTTCAAGAACACTTCTTCGCCTTCTTTCAGGCTGATGGAATTGACAATGGATTTGCCTTGAGTACATTTCAGACCTGCTTCAATTACCTGAAAATTTGAAGAGTCGAGCATCAGCGGAACGCGTGCTATTTCCGGTTCGGATGCGAGCAGATTGATGAAATGGCACATTTCCTCTTGGGTATTGAGAAGTCCATCATCAAAATTGAGGTCAAGTATATGGGCACCGTCTTCCACTTGCTTACGGGCAATTTCAAGTGCTTCCATATAGTTCTTTTCATTGATAAGGCGTAAAAATTTGCGTGAACCGGCCACATTGCAGCGTTCGCCCACATTGATAAACAAGCTCCCTTGTGCTTTGTTGTTGTCCGTCATATATAGAATTAGTTTTTGTCAATTTGTTTGGTGGTAAGCAATAGGAAGATAGCGCTTACCGACAGAAAATAAATGATGTCTCTCGAATCAACGATGCCCCTGCTGATGGATTTGTAATGGGCATGAAATCCAAAAGCTTGGATGGTTGTAACCGTCTCACCGCTTGTAAAAAAGCTGCTTATCAGGTCAAAACCATAAAATAGGATAAAGCAGAGCAATAGTGCTATGATAAATGCCACAATCTGGTTGCGTGTTAGTGAGGAAGCAAAGACTCCGATAGAGGTATTGATGCCAATCAGAAAGATAAGACCTATGTATGCTCCCCAGAAAGCGCCCCCGTCAATATTGCCTATGGGTTCAGCAATGCGGCTTACGGAAAAATAATACAGGCTGCATGGCAAGAGGGCGATAATTCCCAATAGCCAACTGGAAAAATACTTTCCCAGTACTATCTTGTAACGTGGAATAGGTGCTGTTTGGAGTAAGTCCCAAGTGCGGTTTTGCTTTTCTTCGGCAAACAGGCGCATGGTGATAGCGGGGCACAGAAACATGAACAACCAAGGGGCCAACATGAACAAGCCATCGACTTGTGCATAACCGGAATCAAGAATATTGTAGGAACCAGGTATTACCCATAGGAACAATCCCGTAACGAGCAAGAATAATCCGATTACGATATAGCCCGTTGCATTGCTGAAAAAGTAGCGGAGTTCTTTCTTGAATATCGTGTACATCAGCTTGTTGCTTTCTTTTGAAAATATGGTGTAAATAGTTATTTTTGCAGTGCCAAAGGTACGACTAACTGAGCGAAAAGGCAAATTTTAGAATTAAAAAGAAACCCGATGCCTGGCTTCTGTATGCAAATATCAATAGATTTATGAAGATTAAACACTTGTTCCTCTTGCTCTTCTCCGTGGCTGGTGTCCAGCTGGCACTTGCTGACTGTTTTTATAAAGTGAAGGCTGAATATTTGATGGGGCAGATTATGCGCGGTACGCGTATTGACCCATTGATTGAGCGTCCGGTCATGGGAGCTGAGTTGGCGTTGGAATTTCAGCCGGAGGCAAGTCACCAGTGGATGATGGACTATAATCGGGCTTCATTGGGTGTTGCTGCAGCCTATTTGAATCTTGGCAATAATGAAAAGTTAGGCAATGCTTTTGCTCTCTATCCATATCTGAATATTCCATTGGTGCGTACTCCCCATTTTATTTTGGGGCTGAAACCGGGTGCAGGCATCAGTCTGGTTGACCGTTATTATGCTAACACATCCGACAATAGAACCTTGGGTATTCAAAATGCAGCCGAACCGCAAAACATTGCCAATTCCGCATTTGGCTCGGTGCTGAATGTCTATTTTACGGGAGCCGTTACCATGGAGTTCCCCATTTCAAAAGGTTTCAGCCTGTCGGCTTCCTATGGTTGGAACCATATTTCCAATGGTAGTTTCATTCAGCCCAATAGTGGTATAAACATGTTTAACGCACAGGTGGGGCTGGTCTATTTTCCACATTATGAACAATACAGCCTGCCGGAGAAGACTCCCTCCGACCGTACCTATAAGCGCTTCAGCTTTGACGTCATAGCTTCCGGGGGTGCTCGTCAATTATATTATGTTGACAATAAGTTTTTCGGAATAGCATCCCTTTCGGTAGGGGCTTATTACCGTTGTGCCAAGATATTCCAAATTGGTTTGGGGGCGGATGCGTTCTATGATGGTGTATATGCCAATGTCAATGCTGGTACGGCCGACAGAACATCGGCCTTCAAGTTTACCTATCTCGAAGAGTCGCGTGTAGAAAACTGTTTCCGTGCAGGATTGTCCGTCCGTCCAGAATTGGTAATTGGTCGTTTGACGGCAGGATTGCATTTTGGGGTATATTTGTACGACCCTATAAAGAATCTGGAACCTTATAGCGAAGCTCAGCAAGATCCATTGAATAAAGGTATCTTTTATCGTTATGACATAAACAAATCAGACGGATGGTTATACACGCGTGCTTCATTGAAATATGAAGTAACCCCCCATCTGTTGCTCGCCATTGGGCTGAAAACCCATTTGCAACGGGCTGAGTTTATAGAATGGGGGATAGGCTACCGTTTCTAATCCTGTTTATATGGGTTGTTTAGATAATGTCAAAAAGCAGGCGTGCGTCTGTTTCGTTAATGCCGAATTGGCCTAATAATGGAATGTAGGATTCGAGTTGTGTATAAAAGATATCCCTGTCATTCCCAGCCTTGTTTTCATAGATTGCTTTCGCTTTTTTGAGAATGTCCAAGCCTTTGGCCTGTTCTCCCATGCACCAGAACTTAATGCCAATGTCCATGATGTTATCATATGTTTTGGCATTTTCCAGAAACATTTCCCAATACTTCAGTGCTTGTTGGAAGTTGCTGGTTTCAAATGAGATGTCACCGATGGTAAAGATGGCTGGCTGGTATTCCGGATGTTCCCAATATACCTTGAAAGCCATTTGCAGTGCCTCTTCCATACGGTTGAGTTGAATCAGGCAACGGCATATGCTCAGTTCCGTTTTTTTGTCGTTGGGAGCAATTTCGTTGAGTTGCTGATAGGTGTGCAATGCTTTTTCGTAATCGCCCAATTCAATCTGTTTGACGGCCATATGCTTGAGTGTCCACTTGTCGTTAGGTTGAAGCAAATCAGCTTTTTCATAGGCAGCCAACGCTTCCTGGGCATTGGCGCCCTCCTTTTCAAGTGCATAGCCTATTTTCTGATAGAGAGCGGCAGAAGGAGAGATGTTCTTGAATTTATTGTAAATGTAACTCGCAGCCGTGTAATGCCGTTGTTCAAAGATAAAATCAGCTATCTCCAATTGCATATTGTCGGTAAGGATATTTTCTTGGAACAGCAGAGAGTCGGGCCACGCAAGAGCATATTGCAATGGATTGTCTTTTTTAGGCGCCTTCTTGGGATACAACTGGAAAAAGCGGTATAAGTCCTGAATGTACTGATTGGCAGTTCTGGCCCATTTTTCTTCGGCAGATATTTTGTCCATACCTTCTGCCAATTGTTGTTCCAATTCCTGTCCGAGGTTTTCTTTCACCATTTGCTGTTGTTGCAAAGACATTTGTTTTACTGTCAGGCAGAAAGAATATTTATCGGAATTGCAGAGTACACCATTTTTGATGAATGTCTCCAGAATTGTTTTTCCATTGTCCACAAAAAGGTCGGCAATATAGGTGTGCCGTTTGTCAAATGGCAGAAACCAGCGGTGGATAGCATGAAAGAACGGATGGTTCTTCAGTTCGGCGAAATTGGCGAAATAAACGTCAGCTCCGCTCATCTGCAATTCCCCGAATTCACGTATTTTCTTTTCCACATCACTGTCTTCGCCAATCTTGTTCCATGCCGGATTAAAATCATCTTCGTTGTCCAGTTTGATATCCTTGAATCTATTCTGCATTTTTTGTCCGGCTTTCATCAGTTCCGGCAGGATATCTGTTCTGAGCTTTTCCGTTACTTGTGCTGTGCCCGTTGAACGGATAATTTGCTTGAGCAATGTTTTCATCTTGTCCTGCATACCAGTTTGTTCTGTAAGCGTATGCAGCTGTTCCATGCAGGAGGCATTGTTGGCAAGCCTTTCTTTGTGCCGGATAATGGCAAAACAAATAGCCGTTAGAGCACGGATTTGCATGTCATCTTTTTGTTGCATGGCAGTTTGGACAAGCAAAGCCCATTTGGATTCTTCGAAATATCTCCAAAGGCTCAACCCAATAGCCGTTACAGCCAAGCATTGTTCGTTGGCCGATAAAAGGCTTTGTGTAATCTGTTTATATAACGTTATGACGCTTTCATTATAGGGAGCTGTGAGCCACAGCTTATCAAAAAGCCAAACCAATGCATCTTCGTATGTGGGACGCTCACAGAGTCCGTCAGCATAGTCTTGCAAGCGTTTTACAATGGTTTCATTATCGATAGGATAGGTATATCTGTAATCCCTGATTTGCTGATATGGAAAAGTCTGTGCCTGACTGATGAATATCTCATCAAACAATTGGTCGGCCAGTTTGTAAGTCTCGTTTTTTACCTTGTCAATGACTTGTGCACGCTGAGGGTCATTGAAACCTTCAATGAAATATTTTGCTATGAGGGCATATTCGTTTTTAATGTCAAGAATGGTGCTCTTGAAGGCATTAAGTTTGAATTGTTCTGCATATTCATCCAAATAAAGGAGTGCCAAATTGATGTGTCCTTGTTGGATGAACGAGTTGATTTTTTGTTGGGCTTGAGTGGTCTCTGTGCTATTTTTCAGCATGTGTGTATGGCTTTTGGAATTTATCCCATTCGGCTTATTTTAACCAGTCTGTCGTAGTCGAGAATCTTTATTTTCCTTCCGTCAATGCTGATGATTTCTTCAGAAGCGAAATTGGAAAGGGTACGTATGGCATTTGATGCCGTCATATTTGACAAATTGGCCAAATCTTCTCTGGACATATACATGCTGATGGTGGCTCCATCGGCTTCGAGTCCGTAACTTTTTTTCAATGAGAGCAATGCCTCGGCCAAACGTCCTCTAATATGTTTTTGTGTAAGGTTGACGGAACGTGCATCAGATGCACCCAGGTCGGTGGCCAGTTCCACCAGAAAGCGATAGCAGAAATCTTTGTTGCTTCTGAGTAATCCCAGAAAAACATCTTTGGGCAACATATAGACAATGGAAGGCTCAAAGGCGCATACATTGGTGTTATAGTGCTCGTTGGCAATCATGGCCCTGTATCCGAAGTGTTCATAAGGTTTGAGCATGCGGATAATTTGGTTACGGCTTCCCACTCCTTCCTTGAAAACTTTCACTTTACCTTTGATGAGTATCATCATGTGTGTAGGGTCGTCTCCTTCACAATGAATAAGTTGGTTCTTCTTGAAACTGTGTACAGTAAGATTCTGTTCAACCAAGCTGCGTTCTGTGGCTGTGAGTACGCTCCATACGGGTGATACATCCCAAAGTCTTTCGTTTTCTATTGTAAGTTTTCTTGTTGCCATACCTTAAAAATAATAATGTCCTTTATTAACCGCTTTGTCTTGTTGGTTGTTCTTCTTTTTTGTAGAAGGATTGGACAGGGCAAAGTTCTTTTGCTTTCGCAAAGGTAACTAAAAATTTGATATGTGCCAAATCTTTTCATGGTTATGAATAACCTTTGCTGCTAAATGTTTTTTTGTGTTGTACAACATGTTTTGTTTTTTTTAAGATGGAATATTTGTACTATTAAACTGACTTTTTTAATTTGCAAAAAAATATCAGCTGCTTTTGGAAAGGAGGTTAAAATGGACGGCTTATTGTGTATCCGACACATTTCGGACTGGATTACAATCACGGCATTATGAAACGACGAATATTGTATACTGTTGTATTCCTGTTTTCTTTCATGTTTTCATTGACTGCACAGCTGACTGTTTCTGGAGGTGTCACAGACCAGCAGGGGCATTCTATGACAGGAGTAAATGTGGTGTTGCTCTACATGGATTCAACGGTTTGTACGGGAACGGTAAGTGATGCACATGGTCGTTTCTCCATAACAAAAGTATCGGCAGGGAGCTATATTTTGCGTTGCAGCATGGTGGGTTATGCCAATGTATGGCAAATGCTTGACATGGCAAAAGACACAGTATTGCCGGATATTGTCCTAAAAGAAGGTGTTGAATTGGAGGGGATTGCTGTGGAATCAGTTGTGAGACGTTCTTTTGCTACCCGTGATGAAATCTATCTGACAAAAGATATCTTGGAAAAAAGTGTAACAGCACTTGATGCTGTCACGCAATTGCCTGAGTTCCGAAGAGTCGGGTGGAATGAAATTGCCGCTTCAGATGATAGCCCCATGCTCATTGTCATAGACGACAGAATAGTCACAGCCGATGAGTTGCTTACCCTTGACCCTAGCAAGATTAAGAAAGTCATCAGTCATAAAACCCCACCTTTACGTTACAAGAGTTATAATGTGCAGAGGGTGCTCGAAATAGTTACGGACAGACCCAGAGCACGTACCTATGACCTTAACCTCATGACGAATGACAATTTTTTCACTTGGCTTGAATCCAGCGATTATGCATCGTTCATCTATAACGATTCCCTCAACCGGTTCGGACTCGATTATGGTTATATGTATCAGAATAACAGCTATTGCAATACACTTCCTGTACAAAATACAAATATTTACAGTTACATGCAAACCGACGGGCAATGGATTACCAATCAATACCGCACATACAATATGCAACGCTTGAAATCCTCGCATACACCTAACATCTACTACCAGCGTTTTACCTCCGATTATACACTCATAGCAGACGTGAATTACCAGGATGTATCATCTGTTGATAATCTCCCGACAGATATTGAAATTGCGACCCACACATCTGCTCCTAACTATGGAAAGGGACAAGACAGCCTTTTTACGATAACACGTACAGCATCGGCTAATCTCTATTTTGCTTATGATTTTGGTAATGAACGCCAATTTGTTGTTGACATTATTGGGTCGTTCTCACAGTCTGGACAAGATAACAATCTTTGGCGACAAATGAACACGCCAGACCCCACTATGGACTACAACTATACCACCGCACTCAGCAATCTTTCTTATTCGGCCATTGCTGAGGCTGGTTATTACGGGAAACTCTGGGGAGGTGAGTGGAACATTGGTGGAAAATACATGTACAAACGGCTCAATCAGACATATTCATTCCTTTCACAAGATTTGGCCAGTCAACCATCTGAAACCTCAACCAAGCAATATTTCATGACAGAAGAATTGTACGCAGCGTATGAAAAAAACTGGAACAAGACGGGACTTTCCGGTTCGTTCCATTTGAACAACACCACTTATTGGCTGCAAGACACCACCTACAACTTCTTTATACCGACGTTCTCTCTTTATGCGAATCATAATTTTTCCAACACATTGTCACTTAGTGCTTCTACCTCCCTCTTCTTTAGCGCTCCCGATTTGAGCGACCTCAGTAATGCGGCTTCTTTCAAAGACAAATATTTCATCATGATAGGTAACCCGCATCTCAAGCCGAGTTATGGTACTCAGACATCCATCCGGATGAACTTATCCAATAAAAAAGGAACTTTTTCATATATGCCGTTTCTTAACTTTATTTACCGCAAAAATCATAACGTACCTATGATTTACAATAAAAACGAAATGTTTTACTATCAGTCGCTCCCGACAAAACATTATTATGATGCAATGTGGGGGAATGTGCTGATGTGGAGGCCACTCAAGTGGTTGGAATGGCGTTCTTCTGTTTTTGTAGGCTACCAGAATTTTGCTACTGTCAATAATGGTTATGGCAATTTCTTTTTTACAGAATACCATTTTCTTACATTCCGCCCTAAACAGTTCAACATACGACTTCACATGGAAAAAGTGTTTGCCAATAACGTCATTGACAACTACCATAATATGTTGGGGGACATGGGCTATAGATTTCCGACCAATTTCGGTATAGATGTTTCTTGGTCCAATAATATTTGGACTTTGCGTTGTAACTACATGTACGTAGGTGAGGCACTATTGCAGAGTACAACACCAGCTTTCCGATACGAAGAACACGGAAACTATTTTAATAGTTCACATGTCATATTTGTAGGGGCTACTTATCATCTCCACTACGGAGATATGCAACAGCGTAACACTAAAAAACGTATCAACAACGCAGACAACGACAGTGGAATCATTTCTTCTAACAAGAATCTACTTGATTTGTAATATTAAGATGACCACATCTTTTGAAACAGATTAACAAAACGGGATAAGGCAAAGAGGAGTTCTATGTTTTATGGTGTGCTTTGCATGTTTTTTTGACCTGATGTTTGGGTGCTTGTTTCCTTTTTTTTACTTTTGCGTGCATTTAAAAATAAGAGTAGTTATGACAAACAATTGGTTTGAGTGTAAAATCAAATATGAGAAAACACTCGAGGAGGGAAAGATACAGAAAGTCAACGAATCGTATTTGGTATTTGCCTTTTCGTTTACAGATGCGGAAGCACGCATTATTGAGGAGATGAAGCCTTTTATCAGTGGTGAGTTTGAAGTGGCAAATATCAGGAAAGTGCGTCTGTGGGAATTGTTTGATGATGGTGAGGGTGACCGTTGGTACCGTTGCAAGGTATATCTGATTACCCTTGATGAGGAAAGCGGAACGGAAAAGAAAAAGGGAATCAGTGTATTGGTTCATGCATCGAACGTAAAGGAAGCGTGGGATGTATTGACCAAGGGCATGGATGGTACATTGAGCGACTACGAGGTGGCTGCGATTGTAGAAACACCGTTGATGGACGTTTATCGTGATATGGTAGCACCTGAAGCTGCCGCAACGGGGGTTCAATTGGCATAGAGAAACAAAAGCAATTTTTGATATGGATATAGCACAACATCTGAAGGAGATACGTGCCGGATTGCCCCAAGAGGTAAAGCTGGTTTGCGTCTCCAAATTTCATCCGGTTTCAGCAATTCTAGAAGCTTATGAAGCCGGTGCACGCATATTTGGCGAGAGCCGTGTGCAGGAAATGTGTGCAAAATACGAGGAACTCCACGAAAAGGAAGATATCCAATGGCACTTTATCGGTCATTTGCAAACCAACAAAATCAAGAATATCGTTCCGTTTGTCCACTTGATTCATGGTGTCGATTCTCCCCATTTGTTGGAGGCTATCAACAAAGAGGCGGCTAAAGTAGGACGTATTGTCAATTGTCTTTTGCAGGCGCACATAGCCACAGAGGAAACCAAATTCGGTTTCTCCGATGAGGAACTGCTCGAATATGTCGCTACCGGCGAATGGAGAAATTTGCCTTATGTGCGGGTGTGTGGACTGATGGGAATGGCCAGCAACACAGACAATGAAGAACAGGTGCGTGCAGAATTCCATCACCTGAGAGAATTGTTCTTGAAAATCAAGAACAACTATTTTACCAATGTGGCGTCGTTCAAGGAATTGTCTATGGGCATGTCGCACGATTATCAGATTGCCATATCGGAGGGCAGTACAATGGTGCGTATCGGTACAGCCATTTTTGGAGAGCGGGTCTATTAGTCCGCTGGCGGGTGTGCAATGATGGACAGATATCTTTCCGTATTGAAAACCTATTGGGGTTATGATAGCTTTCGGCCTTTGCAGGCTGAAATCGTACGGAGTATTGCAGAAGGAAATGATACCTTGGCTTTGATGCCGACCGGTGGCGGAAAATCGCTGACCTTCCAGGTGCCTACCATGGCACAGGAAGGCATGTGTCTGGTCATAACGCCACTGATAGCCTTGATGAAAGACCAGGTGCAGAATTTGCAGGCACGCGGAATCAAGGCAACCGCCATTTATTCAGGCATGCAACAGCGTGAAATAGAGCAATGGCTGGACAATTGCGTCTATGGCGACTACAAGTTTCTCTATCTTTCACCCGAACGTTTGTGCACGGATTTGTTTTTGCGGCGTTGGCCATATATGAATGTGTGTCTGATAGCCGTGGACGAATCACACTGCATATCACAATGGGGATATGATTTTCGTCCCTCTTATCTGAAAATTGCGGAAATCCGAAAACAGAAACCCGATGTGCCGGTTTTGGCATTGACGGCCACAGCCACTCCCGAAGTGGCAAAAGACATTCAGGAAAAGCTGCTTTTCCGTTGTCCTTGTGTATTTCAGAAAAGTTTTTACCGTTCCAATTTGTCTTATGTTGTGCGGCACACGGAAGACAAGCAGGGGCTTATGCTCGATATTCTGAAGAAGGTGCCGGGCAGTTCTGTTGTCTATGTGCGTAATCGGAAGCGCACGCGCGAAGTAGCGGAAATTCTTTGCGGAAATGGCATTCGTGCAGACTTCTTCCATGCTGGATTGGGTAATTGGGAGAAAGATGAACGTCAGGCACGTTGGAAAACGGGGGAGACCCGTGTGATTGTAGCGACAAATGCCTTTGGAATGGGCATTGACAAGCCCGATGTGCGCAGTGTGATTCACTTGGATTTGCCCGACAGCATAGAGGCCTATTTCCAGGAAGCCGGCAGGGCAGGGCGCGATGAGAAACAGGCTTATGCGGTCTTGCTGTGCAACAAGGGCGATGAGGTGAAATTGAAAAAGAGGATTACCGATAATTTCCCTTCCAAAGACTATGTGCGTGAGGTCTATGACCATGTGTGTATGTATTACCAGATAGCCTTGGGAAGCGGATGTGAGCAGGTATTTCCGTTTGATTTGCAGGCATTTTGTGCCCAATATAAACTTTCTTTGTTTCAAGCCTACAGTGCCTTGCAGCTTTTGCAGTTGGCGGGTGTAATAGAGGTAACTGACGAACAGGACTCCAGTTCTCGCATCGTGTTTAGCATTACCCGTGATGAGTTGTACAATATCCGTTTGTCAGAACAGGAGGAAAGGGTGGTGCAGGTGTTGCTGCGTTCCTATACCGGGCTGTTTTTTGATTTGGTCATGATTGACGAGGATGCGATTGCCCATAGGGCTTCCTGCAGTCACCGACAGTTGTGTGAAACCTTGATTTCCTTGTCGCGCCGCCATATTATCCGTTATGTGCCGCGCCGTGTTACTCCTTACATTATATTTACCACCCAGCGTCTTCGTTCTGATTTGCTGGTGTTGAACGCATCGGTCTATGATGAGCGCAAAAAGCGTTATGAAGAGAAAATTCAGGCCATGTTGGGCTATGCGTTTGAAACGGATGAATGTCGCAGCCGTTATCTTTTGTCTTATTTTGGCGAGAAAGACAGTCCAGCTTGCGGACATTGTGATGTGTGCATGGCAAAAAAGAAAAAAGAACCAACCCTTGATATGCACAAGAAGGCAACGGCACAGGTGGAAAGCCTTTTGCGTCAGGAAAGCGCCGATTTACATACACTCGTTGCCACAACAGGCCTGCCAGAACAGGAAGCCTTGACGTTGATACGGCATTTGCAAGACGACGGAAAAATACGTCTGAATGCAGCGATGCGCTATGAATGGATAGGATAATTGGAAATTCGAATAAGGAATAGAGATATCTTGTGCATGCAAAATCATAAAACTGCTCTTCCCATTTTGCATTCCACGCGTCTTTCACTATCTTTGCAGGCATATTTCGATATTTAAACCAATAGCATATATATATGAATATTTCGTATAAATGGCTCAAGAATTACATTAACTTGACAGATACGCCCGATGAGGTGGCAAGAATTTTAACTTCCATCGGTTTGGAAGTGGGAACAGTGGAAACAGTACAAACCATTAAAGGAGGATTACAAGGTTTGGTGGTTGGTGAAGTGTTGACTTGCGTTGACCATGAGAATTCTGACCATTTGCATGTCACTACAGTAAATGTTGGTACAGGTGAACCCTTGCAGATTGTATGCGGTGCTCCTAATGTAGCTGTCGGTCAGAAGGTAATTGTAGCTACTGTCGGCACCATATTATATCATGGCGATGAAAGTTATACTATCAAGCGTTCCAAAATACGAGGCGTAGAGTCAGTAGGTATGATATGTGCTGAAGACGAAATAGGAGTGGGCACCTCACACGATGGTATCATGGTGTTGCCGGCTACTACACCTGTCGGTATGCTTGCAAAGGACTATTTCCACGTGGAAGATGATGCACTGATAGAAGTGGATATTACCCCTAACCGTGCAGACGCCATCTCACATTATGGGGTAGCACGTGATTTGGCTGCCTATTATTCTTACCGTAACCCGATGGTGAAACTGACACGTCCGTCAGTAGAACATTTCAAGGTAGGCAATCAGTCATTGACCATTCCTGTCGAAGTGAAAAATGAGGCGGCATGTCCCCGTTATTCAGGACTGACCATTAGCGGTGTGACCATCAAGGAGTCACCCGAATGGTTGCAAAACGCATTGCGCACCATTGGCTTGCACCCAATCAACAATGTAGTGGATGTAACCAACTATGTGATGCACGAAATGGGACAACCGCTACATTCATTCGATGCCGCCAAAATCAAGGGAGGAAAAATCATTGTGGGCAATGTGCCACAAGGCACCAAGTTTGTCACCTTGGACGGAGTGGAACGCACCTTGGATGCCAGCGACCTCATGATATGCAATGGAGAAGGCGAACCAATGTGTATTGCCGGAGTATTCGGTGGATTGGAGTCTGGTGTGAGCAACGAAACAACATCTGTATTCATAGAAAGTGCCTATTTCGACCCCGTTTCCATACGTAAAACGGCACGTCGCCACGGATTGAACACAGATGCCAGCTTCCGCTATGAAAGAGGATGCGACCCTAACAATACTTTGTATATACTTATGCGTTGTGCACTCTTGATACAGGAAGTGGCAGGCGGAACAGTTTCAAGTGAGATTATCGACGTTTATCCTAAGCCTTTGGAAAACTTCAAAGTCTCTATGACACTCGACAAAGTACATAAGCTGATTGGAAAAGAAATTGGTTTTGAAGCTGTCGAATCCATTCTGAAAGCGTTGGATATCAAAATATTGGATATAACCAATGGCGTCTATTCATTGGAAGTACCCCGCTATCGCGTGGATGTACAGCGTGATGTAGACGTGATTGAAGACATTCTGCGCATCTACGGATACAACAACATAGAGATTTCCAATTCCTTGAACGCCTGCTTGAGCTATGCCGAAAAACCGGACAGCTATAAGCTCCAAAACCGCATATCCGAGCAGTTAACAGCTTGCGGTTTCAATGAAATAATGAACAACTCTTTGACCAAACAATCCTATTATGCAGAATGCCAGGCATATCCATTGGCCAATTGCGTCACATTGATGAACGCTTTGAGCAATGATTTGGGAGTATTGCGTCAAACCTTGCTGTTTGGAGGTTTGGAAAGCATTGCCTATAATGCCAATCGTAAGAATGCCGACCTGAAATTCTATGAGTTCGGCAACTGCTATTATTACCATCCGGAAAACAAGAAGGAAGGCAAAGTCTTGTCTGCCTATTCCGAAGATTTGCATTTAGGTATGTGGATTACAGGCAACAGAACGGCACAAACATGGATGCGTCCAGAAGAAAAAACGTCGTTTTATGAGTTGAAAGCACATGTTGAAAATGCCTTGCGTCGTTTGGGAGTTAATGTCAATAAGTTAGTTCTCAAACCATTTACCAACGATTTGTTTACTGATGCTTTGGAGATTTTCTCCGCATCCAAACGGAAGTTGGGCATAATGGCAGTTGTAGACAAGTCTGTTCGGAAAATCTTCGACATTGAAAACGAAGTCTATTTCGCTGATTTGAGTTGGGCTGCCCTCTTGCAGGAAATAAAGAACAATAAAGTGACATATACGGAAATACCCAAATTTCCGGGTGTAAAACGTGATTTGGCATTGCTCATTGACAAAGATGTGAAATACATCGACTTGTACAATGCGGCTTTTGAAACCGAACGCAAATTATTGACCAAAGTCAGCCTGTTCGATGTCTATGAAGGCAAGAACCTCGAAGCAGGCAAAAAATCCTATGCTTTGAGCTTTATTCTGCAAGACAAGGAAAAAACTCTGAACGACAAACAGATTGAAAACGTAATGACACGTTTGCAGACCATGTTTGAAACCAAGTTTGGGGCAAAAATCCGTTAAGCCGCAATACAGAAAAACTCTTTAATGTCAATTTATGAGAAAAAGCATTTTAATGGGTGTCATGTGCCTGCTGGCTTTTGCCGGCAAGGCCAGTGACTCCATCGCCGCAAAAGATTTCGTGCCGAAGATTTCGGGATTGATACGGGCCAAGTATGAATATAATACTTTGGTCAACGGTCATCGGTTTCAGGTGAGGAATGCCCGTTTTTCCCTGCGCGGAAATATTTGGCCATCCTATATCCACTACAAGGCAGAAATTGATTTGTCAGATGAAGGCGAGATTAAAATGCTCGATGCCTATATCAGCTATGCACCGGATAAAGGTGTCATGAAAGGATTTTCTGCAACCATCGGTCAGCAAAAAGTTCCCTTCAGTACCGAAAACCTGCGCTCGCCCTATCAGTTCTATTTTGCCAACCGTTCCTTCATCGGTAAGCAGATGAGCCACGATGTGCGTGACGTAGGGTTAAAGTTGGCCTACGAATACGATAAGGTATTCCCCTTCTCACTTTCATTGGGCATATACAATGGTGACGGACTCTACAATCAGCAGGAATGGCAAAAATCCATGAACTATGCCGCACGTCTGGTGTTTCATCCATTCAAGCCATGGCAGATTTCATTCAGCCTCAATTCTGTCAAACCTGATGCCATACGTATGAATCTGTATGATGTCAATACCTTCGTCGATTTCTTCAATTTCCATATCGAATCCGAGTATGTATACAAGCAATATCAGCATGATGTATTTAAACCTACACATGCTTTTCTTGTTTTTGCATCCTACGACATTTTCTTTAAGGACAGAAAGCATGCCGATAAATTCGGTTATTGGCCGTGTAAGATATCTCCCTTGTTCCGCTATGACTTTATGACCGACAACAACGACGGATATGCCGACGAAACAGGAGCCTATCTCCCTACCTATCCGTCACGTCAGCGATTGACGGCGGGAATTACATTCTCACCGGGTATTCCTTTCTTGAGTGACATAAGACTGAATTATGAGCACTATATATATGAAAATCCGCAATTGAACCAAGACAACAAACTGGTACTTGAGTGCGTTGCTCGCTTCTAACAGAATCACTTATGAAAATATATGAATATCCCGACAAAGAATCTTGGCCTGATTTAAGAGGAAGAAAAATAGAACTGATAGGGGAGGAAAACACTTCTTTTCTTGATTTGTTACGCAGAGTCAATGAAATGGGCAACAAGGCTTTCCCCATGGATATGGCAGCCACAGCCGTCACAAAGGCTGAAATGCAATCAGCTACAGCATCTGTCGACAATATGTTGCGCCAAGCTGTAGAAATGGCAAGAAGAAACCTCTTCCACTATTTTTCCACACAATTGGAAGATTTGAAAGAAACGCAAACATCACCCGATGTATTGATACGCCAGCGGCAAGTGCCGATTGACACCATAGGCATTTTTATCCCCTATGCGGAAAAGCCTCTTTTTTCCGATTTGATAATGTTGGCTGTGCCTGCCCACATAGCCGAATGCAGGGAAATCGTTTTGTGCACTCCTCCAGCACCAGACGGACAAGTACCTTCCTCTTTATTGTATGTGGCATCTGTTTTGGGCATCACGAAAGTATTCAAGTTAAATGCCCCCGAAGCCATAGCTGCCATGACTTGCGGAACAGAAAACATTCCACGTGTACATAAGATTTTCGCACCCCCTACACATGAGTTGCGTGCCTTGCAAGTGTTGGTCAATCCTATTGTGCCCTTTTTTATGCCGTGGGGGCTCTCCGACTTGTTCATCATCATGGACGAAACAGCATCAGTGGCATTTGTTGTAGAAGACATCTTGCTGCAGATACAAAGTGCCGAACAGGCTACTGTCACTCTTCTGTCTGTCGATAAAGAACTGTTGCTGAACATAGACCGGAATTTGAAGGAACGCAAAAATACATTGCCCGCACATGCATTGCGCAATCTGGAACACTCCAAATCTCTTCTCATGCCAACACTTGAAAGCATTGTAGATTATACTAATGAAGCAGCTCCGCAATATGTTGAGGTCATGACCCGTTATTATATGGGAGTGGCTGAAAACATTACGGAAGCGGGAGTCGTTTTAATGGGAAATTACACAACCTTGTCGGCAGCTCACTATGTAGCTGGCATCAATCGCTATGTCCCGTTTACCGGGCAAGGACATGCAGCAAATGCACTGACACTTGCTGACTATATGCATAATGCAACCTATCTGCACATCTCCAACTACGGGCATGATTATATCAGCAATGCTATACAAATCATGTCCGATATGGAAGGAAAGCCCTATTATCAGAGCGCCTCACTTGTACGCATGGAAGAGGAGGTGCATGACGAAGGAAAAGGCCTTCCAGACTGGGTTTAACGAATTTATTGATGACTAACAAATAAAAATGAGATTATGAAAGTTTATGTAATAACTTTAGTCTACCTCTTGTTCCCTTTTCTGATTGCATACATCTTCCATCGCTACAAATTTTTGCAGAAAGTTGGAACAGTGATTATGGCCTATGCTGTAGGAGTGGTTATGGCTCTTACCGGCGTAATGACATTTGACGGACCCGATATGGCCATGCAATCACAGACAATGAAAACCATACAGACATGGATTATGAACATTTCAGTGCCCCTGGCAATTCCATTGTTGTTGTTTAATTGCGATTTCCGTTTATGGACCAAGTCCTTGCCCAAAACCATAGCCGCATTGCTGGGAGGAACACTTTCCATCGTCATTGCCGTGGTGAGCGCCTTCTTTATATTCCGTAATTCAGGCATTGACAACCTGCCCGATGTGGCTGGTATGATGACAGCCATCTATACCGGAGGAACAATGAATTTCTATGCTCTAGGTTCAGCATTGTCGGTTGACCCTACAACGATTACTTTTGTCTATACTTTTGAGATGCTGGTCACTTTCCCTCTGCTGCTGTTTATTGTAGGAGGTGGATACAAGCTTTTTAGAAAGATTCTGCCTTATAAAGACGCCAACGTTTCCGTCTCAGAAGACGAAGTACATGTGACCGACATAGAAGAATATGGCGGCATGGTTAAAAAACGAGTCTTGCCCAAAACCTTGTTCGGATTGCTGATTTCCGTTGTCTTCTTGGCTATTGGCGCAGGATTGTCCTTGCTCATAACAGGAAAACTCAATGAACTGGTAGTGATTCTCACCATCACAACATTAGCCATTGCAGCTTCCTTCTCCCCCAAAATACGCAATCTTCCCAAAACCTTCGAACTGGGCATGATACTGATTCTGATGTTCAGCATTGTCGTAGCTTCACAATTCGACATCTATAGCCTTGACACAAGTGCACTGCCATTGCTCTACTTCGTATTGTATATCATGCTGGCTTCAGTTATCCTGCACTTGCTCTTCTCCCGTATTTCACGTGTTAGTGGCGACCTCTTTACAGTGGCGCATATCGGACTGTTATGCTCGCCGCCATTCATTCCGCCAGTTGTAGGAGCCATGGGAAACAAAAAAGTACTAATTAGCGGTATTGCTATTGGACTGGCAGGATATGCCATAGGAACATATCTTGGCGTCGCGATTGCCTACCTTCTTCGTCTTTGCTAAACCATTCGCTGTATTATGAACAAGAAGTTTGTTTTATTCATTATTTTGGGTCTGCTTTCAGTGTGGATGCCAGGGAATTTGCTTGCACAGGAAGTCCAACAATCGGACACAACTGCTCAGACAAACCTGAAAAAAGCTAAAAAGGGTTGGACATTTGGTGCATTGCCGAGTGTAGCTTATGATGTGGATTTGGGTTTCCAATATGGTGCTTTAGCCAATGTCTATTACTATGGCGACGGCTCAACATATCCTGAATACATGCATTCTTTCTACGTAGAAGCCGCCTATACAACAAAAAACTATGGTATTTTCCGCTTTTTCTACGATTCCAAATTTCTCATCCCTAACCACCGGTTCACATTCGACGCATCCTATCTGCCAGATGCCATGTGCGACTTTTCCGGCTTCAATGGCTACACTTCTGTATTCAACAACGATTGGCGCAAAAACAACAATGATGATTATGTGAGCCGTGCTTTCTACAAATACCGTCGTGACCTATTCCGCACAGCGGCGGACATTGAAGGAACCATTTCCGGTAAATGGAAATGGAATGCCGGATTAGGTGTATTGGGCTATATGATTGGTTCGGTTGACATAGACATGCTCAACAAAGGAAAAAAGGAAGAGAACAAACTTCCTGATGTGCAAGGCCTTTATGAGCGTTATGTTGATTGGGGGCTGATTAAGGGAAATGAAAAGAACGGTGGATGGCATCCTTATCTTCGTGGTGGTATTACTTATGATAGTCGTGATTTTCGTGCCAATCCTACGAAAGGAATATATGCTGATGCTTTTCTTACCTATTCATCGGCATTTGGAGAACAGGCAGAATACAACAACCTCAAACTGAATGTCAATTTCCGTCATTACGTTTCACTCTATCGTGATTATGCCGTATTGGCTTATAGGGTAGGTGCACAATCGCTTTTGGCTGGACATTCGCCTTTTTACATGAACACTTACCACAATACCCTTTTCCTCCAGCGTGTGCTTTACGAGGCATTGGGTGGCGGCAATTCACTTCGTGGTATTGTGCGCAACCGCGTATTGGCCAATGGTTTTGCCTATGCCAATGTGGAATTCCGTTTCAAACTGGCCAAGTTTGACATTGCCCGTCAGCATTTCTACATAGGCATCAATCCATTCCTCGATGCCGGCATGGTAACGCAGCCTTATGAACTGGACGAAGAAAACATTCGCGCCACAGTGGCTCAAAAGAACCCCGACGACAACATTGACGACTTCTTCAATTTCGACAAGAGCCTCGTCTATTTGCCACACCTTTCAGCAGGTATGGGACTGAAAATAGCCATGAACGAAAACTTCATTCTTTCTGTCGATTGGGCAGCACCGCTCAACAAGCAGGATGCCACAGGCTATGCCAACTTCTACATCAAGATGGGCTATCTGTTCTAAAGCATTATTCACAAGTATATGGACAGAGGTCGGGAAATTCCTGGCCTCTGTTTTTGTATGTAAAGGAATCTTCCTTATCATTTCCCCAGTCATTCCGCAGAAATGCGGAATCCAGTAATGTGGCCTAACAGCGTCCGTTATCAATATCATTCCGTATTCTGATGTTCAATCCACAAATAATTACGCAACTCCCCGTTTTGAATTCCGCTCTCTAATCATTATTATTGCTGTCCGATAAAAATTTTGCAAAGGAATAAAAATAGGGCTGACTTCATTTGCGAGGTCAGCCCATTT
>CALUKG010000011.1 GCA_944321155.1 uncultured Bacteroidales bacterium
CAAGCCAACAATCACATCACTGTTTTTCTCTTGCTTTGCCATACATCATCTTCTTAATATCTACACACCACCTGATTCTTATATTGTACATCTACAACCTTATAATCTTTCCAACCTAATTTTCCTAATCCATCTACATACAGCACTTCCAGCTTTTCCAATTTTGACGGATAATCTTCCAGCGAACCCAACTCAATCAAATAGCTTCCGATACGCGGTATCAACTGAATCTGTTTACTGTTTACTACGTTAACTTGCGTAATCTGATTATGCCAAAACGCATCGTTCTCCAAAAAATCGATAAAATCATACAACTCTCCTCTGGCAAAATCCTTATTGACATTGCCGGTTACAACCGGCACATAAGCCGCACAACCACTTATTGCCGGCATTATCTTACGCTCAATATCGACATAATAGTTTCCTTCCGAGCTCATTACGTGATAACGAGGAATACGTTGATGCACATCGACCTTCACCATACCTTGCTTCGTCTTATAGCACTGCACATCCTTAATCAAAGGATGTTTGAGCAAGGCCGACTCTATTTCCACCGTCTTAATGTCAGCATAATTCACTCCAACGGGATATTTTCCACTACGCTGCAACATTGACACAATCTCAACCGGTGTCACAAAACTACGTTGAAGACTATCCCTCAAAGTGACACGCACTTCCTTACAGACTACCTCATCTGTATCTACATGCAAAAAGAGGGCACTATAAATCAGATAGCCCATCATCAACAACAGGCCAACCGCTACGATTATATTTCGCCATTGGTTTCTCACTGTGCCTTTTTTATACTCAAGTATTCATTTTTCAGCATTTCTGCCACTTTTGGCACTAAGGCATCTATATCACCAGCACCCAACGTTAGAATAACCTCCCCTTCCCTATGGGACAAGACCTGCAACAATTGGTCCTTGCTAACCAATTGTTTAACCGGACACACTACCTTTTCATAAATAAGTGCAGAACTTACGCCCTCAATAGGCAGCTCACGTGCCGGATAAATAGGCAACATAATCAACTCATCCAATAACGACAATGATTCGGCAAATCCTTCAGCAAAGTCACGTGTCCTACTATACAGATGAGGCTGGAACACTCCTGTCAGTTTCCGATTTGGATACAACTTCCTAACCGATTCTATACTGGCCCGTATTTCCGCCGGATGATGTGCATAGTCATCAACCAAAACAACACGTTCATTTTTCACCAGCACATTAAATCGCCTGTAAATACCCGCATAAGAGCTCAAAGCCGTCCGCAGTTCGTTATGCGTAATGCCATTTAACCATGCAACCGCCATGGCAGCAACACTGTTCTCAATATTAATCAATACCGGAACTCCCAATTTCAAATCATGTACAGTTTCAGTCGGCGCAACAAAATCAAATAAAATTTCCCCCTCGCTTATTCTGATATTATCGGCATAAAAATCAGCCTTCTCATTGGCTGAATAGGTATACAATTTCACCCCTTTCTGCAGACATGGCTCCAAAAGAATACCTTTTTTCATTACCAACGCGCCACCCGGCTGTATAAGCGAAGTGAAATATTCAAAGCCTTTCCTATAACCCTCTACATCGCCATATATATCCAGATGGTCAGGATCGACAGAAGTCACTATCGCCATATATGGATGCAGATAATGGAAAGAGCGGTCAAACTCATCAGCCTCAATCACCACAAAATTGCTATTGGGTGACAGCAGCAGATTGGTTTCATAGTTATTGCTAATTCCTCCCAAGAAAGCATTGCATTCTATGCTTGATTGATATAACAAATGAGCCAGGATAGTGGATGTTGTCGTCTTACCATGCGTACCGGCAACACACAAGCCACGCTCATTACGCGTGATTTCCCCAAGAACCTGCGAACGCTTATACATTTTAAACCCAGCATTCTTAAAAAAGCAGAATTCTCTCGAATCTTCCGGGACTGCCGGAGTATACACAACAACCGTCAAAGCAGGATCCTGACAACACAAAGGAATCAGCGAAGGATCGTCCTCATAATGCACATCAAAACCTTCTCCTTCCAGTTCCTCACATATCAAGCCACGCACTCTATCATAACCAGCTACATAGAAACCCTCTGATTTATAATAGCGTGCAATGGCACTCATGCCTATTCCACCAATACCCAAAAAATAATAATTCATACAAATTATACGACTTCATTTAAGTGCACAAAGATAGCAAAAGGCGAGTGCAGAACAAAATAATGAAACTTGTTTCAATTATTTTTTATATCGAGTCGCTTCTTAGCTTATTCAGAGATAGTGAAAGGTGAGTGCAGAAGCAAATGGGAAACGTTGTTACGTCGTTTATAAATCCCCTTCAGACTCATAACTTATGAAGAGCCTGCGAAAGACGAACAGAAAAATAGAATTTTACGATTTTGCGTTGCCAATCACAGCATGTTCATTCAAAAAAAACAATGACAAGCACAAAACACAATACTGAAACTTCTTTCAAATATTTCCTATTGAAGATTAAATTACCCATTAACCCAAACAACAAAATCCTGATACCACAGAACACAGATTTACCAATCCCAAGCACACACATCCAACTCTTGTTCCACATATTCTTCTATGCTATCGGGCAACAGAGAAAAGAAATCCATATCACATACTATCTCCAAATCATCAATACTCATTGCATACGTTTGCAAGGGTTTGCTTCCTGCACGATTAGGAAAGAGAAAGCCAATCGTTTCAATATCATCATCACACTGCCTTAATATAACCTTAAAAAACGCAGAAGGGACCGCTACACCCACTTCGCCTATTCGCTGAGGATTTTCTACCACTACCGGTCCACACGCAATATATAACCGCCCCCATTTTTTTGCCCATGTACGGCACAACTCTTCCAAATCATTCCAATCGCCTCTATTCAAATTGGGGTTTTGCGGACAAATATTAGTCATATAGAAACTATCATACATTGCCTGTTGGCTCCATTTTACATCTGCCGCAGGAATCATATGCCCTCTATCATAACCCGAATGACTATAATCACTGGTTTCCACTCTTGGATATGGCGCTTCTTCATCCACCTTAAAATGACGGGCACGCTCAATTGTACCATTGGTTTCCTCGTCGGTCAATTCGTAAGCCACCCAATTGGGAATGCGCCAATCCACATTATAATTTACCACAAATCCCGTTTTATACAACAAACATTCACTCCTATCGTCCGAAATCACAGGAAACTCCAGGCGCGCCACTTCTTCAGACCCACCCAGCTCATCAGAAGTTACAGCACTATAATTGACACATCCTTTTAATCCCTGTCCTATTCTATCTGATTCCGCATAACATAGAAGCACGAGCAAGGCCACAAGCACAAGCAATATTTTGTTTCTCATTTTTCCAAGCATTTTCATTCGAAACACAAAGATAGACATTAATTACACAGCAACCATCATATATGCAAAAATTGGGGCACGCCACAATGAAATAGGCGCGCCCCAATTGCAAATTTATCCCCATAAAATCGAGTCCACATTCCTTTAGACCCAACTTTTTAACTTTTAAAACAAATAACGTATTCCCAGACCAAAGCTTGACATCCCATAATAATTAAAATCAACATAATCATGGCCAAAGCTAGGACCAATTACTGGACTCCAGTCCAAAGACAACTGCATTGGGAACCAGAAGTTGTACTCAACACCAATACGTCCTGCCACGCCAGCAAAACCTACCGGATGATTAAAATTCCACATTCCAATACCGCCTCCTACACCTGCATACCAATTCCAAGAACCTTGTTCCTGCCATGAAGTAATCGGGAATATCCAATCATAAGTCACTACCCCCTCAATACCAAAACCATTCAGGAAAGGCAGACCCGCCTGAAGATTAATCATGTTGGATGCTCCTAACGAATGCTGATAAGAAAATTCAACGCCATGACCCAAACGACCACCGATAGAGCGTGATTGGGCATCTGCTGCTACAACCACCATAAGTAGCAACATCATTGACAACAATAACTTTTTCATTTTACAACTAATTAAACGTGTTTATAATGTATATTCATATAACCCATAAAGGGCCTTTTTGTTCATTATTTAGCATAACTTACCGCACGTGTCTCACGAATCACCGTTATCTTCACTTGACCGGGATAAGTCATCTCATCCTGAATTTTCTTCGCTATATCAAATGACAACAATTCAGCTTCCTTATCATCAATCTTATCAGCACCAACAATAACCCGCAATTCACGTCCTGCCTGGATGGCATAAGTCTTGATAACTCCCGGATAGGACAGAGCCAGATTTTCCAAGTCATTCAATCGTTTGAGGTATGCCTCTACGATTTCACGACGAGCGCCAGGACGAGCACCGGAAATAGCATCACATGCCTGTACGATAGGCGCCAATAACGTTTCCATTTCCACTTCATCATGGTGCGCACCAATTGCATTGCAAACATCTGGTTTTTCTTTATATTTTTCCGCCAATCGCATACCCAAAATAGCATGTGGCAATTCCGGTTCTTCATCGGGCACTTTTCCAATATCATGAAGCAATCCGGCACGTTTGGCTTTTTTCGGATTCAATCCTAATTCAGAAGCCATTATGGCACAAAGATTCGCCGTTTCGCGTGCGTGCTGCAAAAGGTTCTGACCATAGGAAGAACGGTATTTCATACGTCCTACCATACGAATCAGTTCCGGATGCAAACCATGAATACCCAAATCAATAGTTGTGCGCTTTCCAGTTTCGATAATTTCCTCTTCCACTTGTTTTCTCACCTTGCTCACCACTTCTTCAATACGAGCCGGGTGAATACGTCCATCCGTTACCAATTGGTGCAACGACAGACGGGCTATTTCACGACGCACGGGGTCAAACGCAGACAACACAATAGCTTCAGGAGTATCGTCTACAATAATTTCTACACCTGTAGCTGCCTCCAAAGCACGGATATTACGTCCTTCCCTTCCGATTACACGACCTTTGATTTCATCCGATTCAATATGGAAAACCGTAACGGAGTTCTCTATGGCCGCCTCAGTTGCCACACGCTGAATTGTCTGAACCACAATCTTCTTGGCTTCCTTGTTGGCTGTCATCTTCGCTTCTTCCATAATCTCATTCACATACGACATGGCATCAGTCTTAGCCTCGTCCTTCAAACTTTCCACCAATTGCGCCTTGGCCTCCGCTGCCGACAGACCTGATATCACTTCCAATTGCTCTTGTGCTTGTCGATGCAATTTATCCAACTCCTTACTACGATGTTCAATGACAGACATCTGATTCTCAACAGTTTCTTTCAATTGATTCAACTCGTTTTGTGCACGTTGCAAATCACCTTGACGTTGGTTCAACTGATTTTCACGCTGTTGCAAACGAGATTCCTGCTGTTGCAATTTGCTATTTGCTTGCTGTACTTGTGCTTCATGTTCCGACTTCAGAGCAATAAATTTCTCTTTTGCCTCAATAATCTTGTTCTTCTTTATCAATTCTGCCTCAGCCTCAGCCTCTTTCAAGGTCTGCTTGCTGACATATCGCAGAATCAGAAAACAGCCGCCAGCCCCTAACACTAGAGCTGCAAGCGCTATCAATATAATTGCTATAGTTCCCATACTTTTTATATATATGAATTATTAAAATATCCATTAAAAAAAATGCACCTGCACACTCATTCCCGAGTGTTGCGGTGCGCAATCTATTTACCTTCATCATAAAAGAAACCGACTCCAGCATTAAAAGCCGTTATCTTCCATAAAACGATCGATTTCGTCGATACAATCATTTGCCGTTGAAACTAAAGGAGTTTCAGATGCATCCAACAAGACTTTTCCACATTCTACTGTCATTGCATAAGCCGCTAACATCCACAGCTCTTCCGGCGATTTTCGCGGATAACGCAAAGCCAAATCATCATATACTTCTCCCACATGAATGCCGGCTTCCCGATAAAGACGCTCATCCGTCATATCCACATTTAACACCAAACGATAAGCGCCTACCCCCACATGTATCTTCATCTTCTTTCCCATGCTTAACCAAGCAACAATTGAAGGCATTTGTCAATCTCACGCACCATCTTGCCAATCTTTTGCCGTGCATATGCTTTCTCTTCCGATTGGTCATCAAGCATACCATACAAACACCGCAAGCGGTCTGCTTCTTTTTGAAGAGCAACCAATTTTTCACTCTGTTGTGCCATTTCCTTTCTACGCCACTCCAGTTCCTTCTGCAATTCTGCATTTTCATGCTTCAACGCATTAAATTGTTCTAACAATGCTTGAATGCGTTGACTCAGATTTACTCGGACATCTTCGTTTTTATTGGCCATATTTCTCCAAAAAACCACACAAAGATACAACTTACTATTCAGATATGAAAATTTAAATCCATTATTTACTTAAGAATTCACTTTTCAGCTCCTTCCCAACTAAGAATAGGGCCATTATTGTGCTATCAAATTAGTCAAGTTCCTCTCTATTTTATGTCAAAACCCCTCAAGTCACACAGCAAAACCATCAGACTATAAGAACTAGCATTAAATACCCTCACGATTAACCATTTAGCATCAATTCTAATAAAAACACCGACAATCCATTCCCCATAGCCTGAAAGATGGATTTTCTTGCAAAATCAGGTGGAACTAACTACTTTTGCAATATGAATAACAGACACATCATACTTCATACATCCAGACGATACACCCCAACTATTATCGCCTGTATTTTTGTTTTTTTCATATGCGCCTCATGCAATCAAAATGATACGCAAAACATTACATTTACGCCGTGCACTCCTATGCCGGAACAAAGAGCTGCCGCAGCAGTAGCCACATATAACAACATGGCATATATATATGGAGGAAGGGCAAAAACCCATTCCGAGATTAAAGGCGATTTCTGGCAATATGACCCACAAAAAGATTCATGGACAAAGCTGAAGCAGCCTCCACTCAAAGCCAGAACCGGAGCTGTGGCCATTGCAACAGACAGTTTAATATATATTGGGCTGGGTTTTAATGGCCAGGTTTATAACGATTCATCCTATTTAAGGGATTGGTGGCAATACAACCCCTTAACAGAAGAATGGAAACAATTGCAAAGTTATCCAACACATGAAACAGCAGCCCCATCTGTTTTCCTGCATGAAGACAATATATATGTGGCTTTTGGTTTCTATGACTCATTTGAGTACGAATTATATCGATATAACATTTTAAACAACAATTGGTCAAAAGTCACTGAAAGCACATGCAACTTTTTAGCTGAAACCGTTGCCACTTCCATAAATGGGAGGTCTTTTGCTGGAACCAATGGATATTGGAATGAGTTTAATCATTTCACCGAAAAATGGGAAAGAAGAAATGGCTTTACCTCAAAAGGGAATTGGGTTTCATCTACACTCATACAACACAACGACCATATATACATCCTTGGAGGGCGAGAGTGGACTGCCACCGCATCAAGAACAGAAATAATCCAATACGACATTCATAATGACAAATGGCGGTTGATTGGGCATCTTCCCAAAGATGCGGGCAAAGAGAACGCGATTGGCTTTACTATCAATGGCATAGCGTATTATGGATTAGGTGAAGAAATGGGAAAGACATCCGATAAACTTTATAAAATCACTTTCAATTGACATCTCCATGCAAAAATATCTTATAGTTATTTGTCTCATTTGTTCGCAGTTTGCATCGAAAGCACAAAGCAGTAACCCAACGTTGCTGCAACAGTCCTTATATGGCTATACAGATTTTTCATGGAACACTAGCCAAAAGGATACCATCACATGGGGTTTTAATGTATTTGCTGTTGCATCATCCGGCAAATATGCCCCATATTGGCTCTTTACCAACTATGACGGATGTCCATTTACTCCTTACAATGGTTCAACCTCCATTGTAATCCAAAAAGAATATACCAACCCGTACCGCTGGATGGATTATTCGTTTAAGGTCAATCCCATGCTTACTATCGACAGGAATGGATTCAGTCCCTGCTTTCAGGAACTTTATTTTTCGGCCAGATTGCTTGTTTTTGAAATAACCGTTGGCATGAAGCCAGACAACTATGGATATTATGAGGCTGACGAAGATATCACATCCGGTGGATTATTATTCTCCCATAACGCATCACTCATTCCACGCATTTCCATTGGCACAACCGATTATATTCCCATTCCATTTACCTTTGGATATGCAGAAATCAAAGGCGGGCTCACTCATGGCTGGTTTGGCAATGACGGCTATGTAAAAAAAGCTTTCTTGCACCACAAATATGCCGGCCTCAAATTAGGAGGGCGGCTACCTGTCAATATCGGTTACGAATTTCATCACGCCGCACAATGGGGAGGAGTATCACCGGTCTATGGAGAATTGGGTTCATCCTTTCATGACTTTCTCAATACTTTTTATGCAAAAAGTGGTGGTGTAATGGCTAATGACCAGATTAATGCTCAAGGAAACCATTTAGGTAGTCAAATTCTTACGGCAGATTTCAAATGGAAAAGCTGGCAAGTATCCACCTATTGGCAAACCCTTTCAGAAGATGGTCCCATTCGGTTTTTGTGGAAAGCAATGAATGCCTACGATGGATTATGGGGCATCAAAATTCATAATACATCTTTCCTCTACCTGTCAACCGTTTTATATGAATTTCTCAACACGACACAACAATCAGGGGCATTCCATGACAGAGACGGAGTGGTATATGGGGGAAATGACAGTTATTTTTGTAATAGCATTTACAAAAACGGGTGGACATATGGTGGATTTACCATAGGCCACCCACTGATTACATCGCCAATTCTTCTGCCTGGAGAACAAATTTCTCCTGTTTACAATAGGGTTAGAGCGCACCATATAGGTATAAAGGGGGATATATTTGGCTACACTTACAAAGCTATGACCACATTCTCAAAATATTATGACAACTATCAAGTAACCAATGGTATACAAAATTGTGCCATCATTATTGATGTCAAAAAACAATTCAAAAAGGCATGGAATATGGAGTTTGGTCTTTCACTGGCCGCTGACATAGGCACACAATTCGACAACTCCTTTGGTGCTATGGTATCAATTGCTAAAAGAGGTATAATATGGGCAAACAGATAATTATAACTATCAATCCCCAATTTAACTACATGGAGGATTTCATAAGACAAATTCCCCAAAGCTTTAACATAAAGGGAACGACCATCTACAAAGCTAGAAACGAAATTAAAGTAACAAAATGGGGAAAAGAATGTGTCAATATAAAAAAATACCATACACCCAACTTATACAATGCTTTCGTCTATTCATACATAAAAAAAACAAAAGCAGAAAGAGCCTATTCCTATGCAATGATGCTTCAAAAAAATAGCATACCTACGCCTACTCCTATTGCATATATCATCTGTAAACAGAATGGCTGTATTCGAGACTCATATCTCATTACATGCCAATCAACATTAAAGAGGAACTTTTATGAATTTGGCTATGGAGGAATTCAACAAAAAGAAAATATTATACGTGAATTTGCTTATTTCACAGCAAACCTACACGAGAAAGGCATCTATCATAAAGATTACTCACCAGGGAATATACTTTTCGATACAGATAACAACCAAATAGCTTTTGAAATAATCGATATTAATCGAATGAAATTTTCCAACCAAAAAATTGACATTAAACATGGTTGCAGAAACTTTGCCAGATTATGGGGAAACAAAGATTTTTTTCGTATTTTAGCCCAATATTATGCAGAAGCCAGAAACGCCAATACTGAAAAATGCATCAAATGGGTACTTCAAGCAAGAAATAAATTTTGGAAAAGACGTAATCATAGTTTTTATGAATATGAATAACCATATGCAGCAAAGCATCAATACACAAACAATAATAATTGTAGTTCCTATACATAAAGATAAACTATCTGAAGAAGACCGACTATCTTTAAAACAACTCAACAAGATTCTTGGACATTACCCATGTTCATTTATCATACCCGAAAACAAAAAGGTTGACCTTAGTATGTGTAATGATTTTATTAACCATACAACAGAAAAATTCGAAGATTCTTATTTTGATTCCATACAAGGTTATAATAGACTTATGCTTTCGGCTGAGTTTTACAACCGATACAGACATTTCTCATATATGCTTGTATACCAACTTGATGCCTATATATTCAGGGACGAATTACATAAATTTTGCAACAGTCAGTTTGATTATATAGGAGCTCCTTGGCTTTTAAAAGCCAAATACAACACAATGCTAGGGAAACTATTTATAAAAACAAAAGCATATATACATAAACTCCACAATAAGCCTTTTAGACCTTCTTTATTAGGAAACAAAATTGGGAATGGGGGATTCTCGCTTAGAAAAATAGAAACATTCCTACATACATGCCTTACCCAAAAAGAAGAAATTGCACAATACTTGACTTTATCCTCTAGATTCTCTGAATATAATGAAGATGCATTTTGGGCAACAAGAAAAAACTTTTGTTATCCATCTCTAAAAGAGGCATTATCATTCTCTTTTGACATAAACCCACAACTAGCTTATCACTATACAAAGAACATACCCATGGGGTGTCATGGATGGTCAAAACCTGAAAACAAAGTCTTTTGGAAGTCAATCATATACTCATCCCCAACTGTATTGTTTGACTATCAAGCATTCACCCACCAAAAGTTTGGTGGTGTATCAAGATATTTCACTGAAATTATCACACGCTTACCGAAATATGGCGTCAAATACAAATTAAACATATGGAGTTCAGACAACATACACCTACGCAGTAAAAACATTGTGAGTGTAAACAATGAATACAATGTCCATGCAGACTTTTTACCCAAAATAAAAAGTCCACAAAAAGTTATACTATTTAAATTATTGGCCAAAATTGCACCTGAGAAATTTCCCTATGCAAAATACTACAACAAACATAAAAGCATCAAAGAAATCAAAAAAAATGAATTTCAGATATTTCATCCTACATATTACGATCCATACTTTCTAAAATACAACAAAAACAGACCTTTTGTCCTAACTATTCACGATATGATAGACGAAATAATGAAGGAAGGAAAAAGGATACCCAAAAGAAAAGCCTTATTGGCACAAAAAGCCACACACATTATAGCAGTATCCCAGCAAACCAAAAACGACATTATACAGATGCTGCATGTTCCCGAGAATAAGATTTCTGTAGTCTACCATGGCGCCTCCTTGTTGGAACAAGAATCTCACGATATACCCTATTTACCCTTGCAATATATACTTTATGTAGGAGGGAGAGAAAGAAAATACAAAAATTTTTTTCTTTTTATTGAAGCTGTTACTCCTATCCTCAAAAACAGAAACATTGATATTGTTTGCGTTGGTGCCCAATTTACAAAGAAAGAACAGGATATTTTCAGACAACATGGCATAAATAATAACATTCATAATATCTCTGCTAAAGACAATCAACTATTCCATATTTATAAACACGCCTCATGTTTTGTTTTTCCTTCGAGCTACGAAGGATTTGGAATTCCCATATTAGAAGCATTCCAGGCTCAATGCCCTATTGTCTTATCCAACAGCAGCTGTTTCCCCGAAGTAGCTCAAGATGCCGCATTATACTTTACACCAAACAATGCTGAAGACATGAGAAAAAAAATATTGATGATATTAGATAATCATAGATTAGCTCAAGAACTTGTCGAAAAAGGGCTAAAGCGGCTCCAGTTTTTCTCTTGGGAAAAAGCAGCTCAAGAAACGAGTAAAATTTACAAAAGAATTTTAGAAACAAGACAATGAAACAACAACCTATAATTTCTGTCATCACCGTATGTAGGAATGCAGAAAAGCAAATAGAAGCAACAATCAAAAGCGTAATAACTCAAACTTATGACAAATATGAATATATCATCATTGATGGAGCTTCAAATGACAACACGCTACCAATAATAAACAATTATAAAAACCATATTCAAATAATTGTATCTCAACCCGATCTTGGAATATACGATGCAATGAACAAGGGAACCGCCTTAGCCAATGGATTATGGATTATATTCCTCAACGCAGGAGACTTGTTTTATGCCATAGACACTCTACAAAAGGTTGCTCCGTATTTGGAATCAACCACGGCCGAATTGGTTTATGGAGATATTATGAAAAAGAAACACAAACAACAATTCCTCAAAAAAGGAGAAAAACCTCACAACGCACATAGGATGTTTTTTTGTCATCAAGCATTATTCACAAAAAAAGAATTGTTACTAAAATACCCTTTTAATCTAAACCACCCAATGTCTGCAGACTTTGCTTTTGTAAAGAAAATGTGGAAACTAGGGTTCGAGTTCATGCATATCAATGAAACAATTGCTATTTTTGACTCAAATGGGATATCAAACCAGCAAACAAACAAAGGATTGCTTGATAATATTTCTGTTATCAAAGAACAAGATTCCCTTTTTGAAAGAATCTTGTTCTTGCCAAGACTGTATTTTAAAATAGCCTGGAATAAAATAAGGAGGAAAAAATAATGAACATTGCCTACGACGCCAAAAGAGCCTTTCACAACAAACGTGGTTTGGGAAACTACAGCCGTGATTTGCTACGCATTATGGCCACATTCTACCCTGAAAACAACTATTATCTTACTAACCCCTCACCAAATAAGGAGCATCTTTTTAGCCATAAAGGAATGAACATCATAACACCAAAAGGACAGTGGAAAGCTATTCCTTCATTATGGAGAACTTTTGGTGTATGTCAATCGTTAAAAAGCCTAAACATTCATCTTTACCATGGATTATCCCAAGAACTACCTTGGGGCATCGATAAGATAGCCGAAAAAAGTGTTGTAACCATACATGACGCACTGTTTTTACGTTATCCTCACCTCTACGACCCATTATACGTTAAAATCTTCACCATAAAAAACAAGTACGCCTGTAAAGTAGCAAACCATATTATAGCCATAAGTGAGCAGACCAAAAAGGATATTATTCATTATTTTGGCATAGAAGAAGAGAAAATTAGCGTCGTATATCAAGGGTGTAATAATATTTTTAGAATCCCTGTATCAGAAGAAACAAAGACACATATTATAAGAAAGTATCATTTACCCAATTCATTTATTTTATATGTGGGTGCCATTGAAGAAAAGAAAAATATATCCATTATATTAGAAGCCATGCACATTGGAAGAATAAATCTTCCTCTTATACTAATTGGCAATGGAAACTCTTCTTACAAAAACAAGATAAAGGCTGAAGCAGAAAAGAAAAAAATAAGCCTTCTTTGTTTGGAAAATGTTCCCACGTCAGAATTACCAGCTTTCTATACTTTAGCAAATCTATTTGTGCTCCCTTCTTTTTTTGAAGGATTCGGGATTCCTATATTAGAAGCTATGTGCTGCTCCACTCCGTTTGTAGCATCTTCAGGAACTTGTTTTGAAGAAGTTGGAGGAGATGCAGGTTTTTATGCAAACCCACATGATGCCGAGAATTTTGCCCATGCAATGAACAACATTCTCCAGCATCCATCTTTGGCTCAATCTTTAGGTGTTACTGGAAAAATAAGGTCAGAGCTATTTTCAGATTCAGAAGTTGCACATAAATTATTAACTACCTACACACATATTCTTGAGAAATGATTACATCTGAATACCTTGTTGCCATTGTTGTATGGTATTATCCTACACAACAAAACATACAAAACCTAACATCATACATTGACAATGTCAAGAGAATAATCATTATAGACAATTCTCCATTAGACAATAGACTATTATTAAGCGCATTACAAAAAAACAAATACATCTACCATCCTAACTACAATAATATTGGAATTGCATCTGCACTGAATATGGGAATGCAGATAGCAAGTTGTTTAGATGCAGAATGGGTACTCACAATGGATCAAGATAGTTATTTTGACGAACATAACATTGCCCAATACATACATCTATGTAATCAATGTCCGATACCCAAAGCCGCATTATTTTCTCCATTACAGCACTTTGATATAGAACACTTTACCATCGACACAGAACATGTTTATGAAAAACGTCTCAACGTAATGACCTCTGGTAATCTAGTCAATCTACGTATATATCAAGAAGTAGGAGGATTTAAAGATGAGTTTTTTATTGACTTAGTTGATGATGAATATTGTTGCCGTTTACACCGCTTTGGTTATAACGTAGTCTGCGTTCGTAATATCTCTTTGGTTCATCACATAGGGTCAGGACGTAAACAAGCTTTCAAATTTTTCAAAAAGAGCTTCATCCAACATAATGCTCTACGACATTATTACATTATACGTAATATATTAGAAGTGATAAGACTATATCCAGAGTATAAAAAATATTATTCCAAACTACTCCGAAAACGCATTAAACGTTGTATATTATATGACAGCGATAATAAATTAAAGAAAATAAAATACATGTATTTAGGATGGCATGACTACAAACATCGTATTTTTGGTCCATTCAATCATTAAACTCCGCTTTCGTAAATATAGAGAACTTGATTTCACACTATTCATTTTTGAAATAAAACGATTAATGTAAGTACAAAAAAACATTATCTTTGCCAACAAAATACTCAATAGATACATTATGTTTTTCAATCGAATCTTTTTTAACCACCAAATAAATATTATATCTTTAGTGAAATATCTAAATGTACTTGGCTTTATTTGGATAATAATAAAATGTCTTTTTCATTTTCTACCACTAGACTACTGGTTTGAATTTGGAGGATATTATTTATTCTTTTCTACTTGGTGCATAGAATTTATTTATGAAAAAAGATGGAAGAATGTCAAGTGGAATGCAACATCATACTATTTTATGCTTTTCTTGTTATTCTTTGCTATTGGTGTCATATTTGCTCCATTTGACACAACAAAATATCTCAAACATCACATAGAATCGCGATACCCTTTGTTGGGATTCGGTATTGTGGGAATATTTGGATTAAATGAGAAGTATTCATTACAAATGATTTTTAAAACTTTAATTCTAGTATCTACTTGCGCCATCTTATATCTCATCAGTCAAATTGGAATAATTAATCTAATATACTCAGACAACCGATCTGAAATGCTTTCACAAATGCGTATCCAGACAATCAATGCCCATATGGGTTTCAACTTATATCTAAATTATTCCCTCATTGCTATTTGGTATTTATTGTTTAAGAGTTGGAAACAAATGAAATGGCAAAAAATAGTCCTTTATATTGCAAGTGGAGTCCTTATTTCCTTGACATTGTTTCTATCAGAGGGAAGAAGTGGTTTTCTTGCAGGAGTCTTTCTTCTATTATGTTTTATATTACATGCCCTTTGGAGGTTGAAACATTCGTTGATTTTATTTGGATTTTTACTCTTCCCTATATGTCTATATATTGCACTGCATATGCACCCTCGCATTTCAGAGAAAGCCATTGAGAATGAAGCAAGATTAGCACTATGGAAATCTGCCATTGAATTAATAGAAGAAAAACCCATATTAGGTTATGGAATAAGTAGAGCTCAAGAAAGCTTCGACACTGTCAATATGAAATATACCAGCAAACATTTTAATGAATATTGGAGAAAAAAACAGGTCCCATTCATAGATACCCATAATCAATATATCCAAACAACTCTTGAATTTGGCATTATTGGTCTCATATTATTGTTGGCTATTTATTGGGCACCCATTTATATAAAACATCATCAAAGTTTACTTATTCTTTTTTGCAGTTTTCTCTATTCTTTCCAATCGCTATTTGACATTTTTATAACAGGACAGTTCTGTACTTTCTTTTGTTTAATTATGCTAACATTACTCCGCATGAAAGACAAGAATGCCATCTTTTCTCCAAAATAATAATTACCTTTACAGCCTAAATCAACAAAAACACTTTAAATCTCATGTTAGTAATCGGAATTGCAGGGGGTACAGGTTCTGGAAAAACTACCATTGCCCATAAATTGTACAAGATTTTCAAAGAAAAAGCTGTCATCATACCACACGACTATTACTACAAACCACATCCGGAACTGTCGTTGGAAGAGAGGAGCAAACAAAATTACGACCATCCTGATGCTTTAGATACCGAACTGCTGATTGAACACATCAAACAGCTCAAGGAAGGAAAATCCATCCAACATCCAACTTATAATTTTTCATTACACCAACGTAATGAAAAATGGGAAACCATGGAAAGTGCCGATATTATTATTGTAGAAGGTATTCTTATTTTCAACAGTCCTGAATTATGCGACTTGTGCGATGTCAAACTGTATGTTGATACCGATGCTGATGTCCGTTTTATCAGACGTCTCCGCCGCGATGTCAATGAACGTGGCAGAACAATGGATTCTGTTGTCAAACAATACCTCAGCACTGTCAAACCCATGCACGAGCAATTTGTTGAGCCAACCAAACGTAAGGCGGACCTTATTGTGCCAGAAGGAGGTAATAACCGCATTGCACTGGAAATCATTACAAAATATTTGGAGCATCGATTCATAAAAAAATAACAGAATGCCCTCACCCCTTTCATACGACAAAATCCTGTTTCTTGACGTGGAGACAGTTCCATGTACAAAGCATTTTGACAAACTCTCTGATGAGCTACAAATGCTTTGGAAAGAAAAATGGGATTCATTATGTATGAGATCGCCCGAGCGCTTCTCGGGCACCTATCCCGAAGGCTTTGAAAGAGAGGCAGGCATTTTTGCTGAATACGGAAAAATAGTTTGTATTTCCGTCGGATTTTGTTATCGAAATACCCAAGACGGGCAATACCATATCCGTACACGCTCATTTGTAGGTGATAATGAAAAAGATATATTATCAGATTTCTTTGACCTCATAGCAAGGTTCACCAATAGTCCTAACCATTCCTTGGCGGGCCATAACATCAAGGAATTTGATATACCTTTCATCTGCAGGCGTGCACTCATCAATGGATTGCATCTGCCTGATGCCTTACAGATTTCAGGGAAAAAGCCTTGGGAGCTAAATTTCATTGACACGCTTGAATTATGGAAATTTGGCGACTTCAAGCATTATACTTCTCTCAAAACTCTTACTGCACTCTTTGGCATTCCGACACCCAAAGATGATATAGATGGCTCGGAAGTTGCAAGAGTATATTATGTAGAGCACGACTTAGGACGAATATCCGCCTATTGTCAAAAAGATGTAATTGCCACCATTCAGGTTTATCTTCGGATGTGCGGAGAATCAATTATACCAAACACTTGTATCGAAACCACTTTGTGATAAAAGTTATATTCATATTATGTTCGCTTATTGGATGCATTGCATGCAATAAACCGGCTGCACACCTCTCCACACAAAGAGATTTATTGAATATTGTCGCAAACGATACCCTCCATGTGGGAACTATTTTCGGTCCTACTACCTATTTCTACTATAGAGACGTTCCCATGGGCTATGACTATGACTTGGCCAAAAGTTTTGCTGCATCTATTCATACCCATCTGAAAGTTCATACCTATAACTCTGTTGAAGACCTGTATGACAAGCTGGAGAATGGTGAAATTGACATCATCACTTTCCCTTGCGTACCCAATCGAGAACGAAAAAAAGAAATTACCTATTTTCCTACACATAGGAACGCACAGCTCCTGCTTGTCCAACTTGGAGGAAAAGAAGCATTAAAAAATGCAGCACAACTACAAGGAAAGCGCATCCATATCCCAAGAAACTCACAAGCCTATAACCGGCTTAAAAACCTGAATAGGGAAATGGGTGGCGAGATGCGCATAGTGTTAGCACATGATTCTGTCAGCAGCGATATGCTGATAAGCAGTGTCGTAAACGGTGAGATTCAATACACAGCAGCCTATGCCCCCTTGGCACAGCTCTACAAACAATATTATCCCCAACTGAATATCAGCACCGCCTTGGGCATACAGCAATCCTTAAGATGGGCAACACGAAAAACCTCTACTGCATTAAATGAAACAATCAGCTTATGGCTAAGCAAAATAGATGCAGAAGAACAAGATAAATTATACACACGCTATCTGAAAAAGAGCAGCACATTCAAACCGCATCCTTATTTTGCGACAAGTCCTGCTTCATCCATCTCACCTTATGACCAATGGTTTAAGGAATATGCTCCACAAATCAATTGGGATTGGCGGCTTTTGGCTGCGGTAGCCTATCACGAATCACGGTTTAACCCCAATACGGTTTCGCCCATGGGTGCATGTGGCCTGATGCAGCTGATGCCGGTTACCGGCGCAAAATTCGGATTGGACTCATTGAACATGTTCGACCCCGAAGCCAATATTGCAGCAGGCGTACAATATATTAAATATCTGAAAATGGTTTACCATGACATTGAAAACAAAGAAGAAAAAACCAAATTTGTACTTGCCAGCTACAATGCTGGCCCTGCCCATGTTTTAGACGCCATAAGATTGACAGAAAAATATGGAGGTGATCCCAATATCTGGTATGGTAATGTAGAATATTACTTACAGAAAAAAAACGACCCTGAATTTTATAATGACCCCGTTGTCCGCTATGGCTATTTCAACAGTGGTCCAACACGGTCATATGTGCAAAACGTATTAGCAACTTACCACCGATATTTAAATAAAAAATAAGCCAAAAACATATGGATGATATATTGAATAAATGGGAACATTTAAAAGGCAAAAGAATAAAAATCTTTACACGTTCTTTTTCCTTGGAACTCTATAAGCTCTCCCATAGACTCTATCAAGAGTTGGGAATTGAAACCGTACGTTTGACCGACCAAATGGCAGATGGCTATTTCTATACCATCCTGACCTATCAAGAATGTGACATTGCCATCAATATTGACGAAGACGCCTTTCTTATTGATCCGCAAGCAATGCTGTCGTTGGCCGACTGGGTAATAGGCGAAGGATATGCCAATGCCGGTTGTCCTGATGGAGGTGTAGGATGTCCTCGTGTCGGTAATCCCATTGTTACCAATCCATTTTTCAACATATTTAATCTAGAACTCATCCGTTCAAAATACGACTTAGTTGCCATAAAAACCTTCAATTATGATGACCACAAGAAAGAGATGATTGCTGCTTTTCCTAACATCTCCTTTACCCGTGGCTACGATTTTGAGAAGATTGATTACGAACCCTATTATCCGTTTTTTCTATGGCTGGCATACAATTTCAGGACTTACTATCTTAACAGCCAAATTCATCCAGACGGACTCTCAACCATCTTATATGGAAGAGATGGTCAGCCATTCCTCTTACATTCCTGGTTTGCACGTTTCTATAAGGTTACTAAAGACCAAACAAACCGAATAGACGCACTTATTGACGAAGCCTACCATACACGCCACATCCAACGAGTAGCATTCAATACAAAAGAGCTATTGGCATTCAAACTAGATCTACTCAAACGCTGGTCGATTAAAATTCCTATGCGAGTAATGAATTGGCCCAACAAGTGGGTAAAATGGTACAAACGATGGAAAAGAAATAAAAACAATGTATCTATCTAATGAATAGCATAACAATAAAGTTAAAGCCAAGAATCAGTTGCTGATTCTTGGCTTTAACTTTATAATAGAAAATTATGCTTTCTCCTTTCTACGCCTCAGCACATACATCACAATCGTCGCTATAGCAGTCAAGAACATGATAGCAATACAAATAGAAGCCAACATATCTCCTTTCTTGATACTATCAGGGTCAAAGATGAAATGAACCTCATGTTCTCCTGCCGGAATTCTCAAAGCACGTAAAAGATAGTTTACACGGAAATGCTCTACCGGCTCTCCATCAATAAAGGCTTTCCACCCATACGGATAATAAATTTCAGAGAAAACAGCTATTTGCTCTTCACTGGCAGTTGTCTTGTAGAAAAGTTCTTTCGGTGTGCAACTGGTCAAACGAATGCTTGCCAGAGAATCTATTGATGGTGTCCATCCTTCTATAAAATGGGCAAAACTCTTGTCTGTAACTGCGGTTGTGTGCAAATCAATCTGCATCAAGGCATCTGATTCTTCATTCGCATTATCCACCACTTTAACATCATTGACAAACCAAGCATTTCCCATCGCCTCCGGATTCAATTGCGGCACTGCATTCCCTGCCTTGTCCTTCACGATGAAATATTTAGTATTGAGCATATTATAGACAGGCATGTGCATCTTTGACAGATGTTCGTCTATCAAGTCCTGATAACGTCTCAATTTTGCTGCACAATACCCTCCAACAGAACGCAAATAATATGAAGTGCGCGCATCGTTAAAAGAATTGACCGTCAGATTCATCACTCTAAAATTCGGGTCTGTATCCTTTAAGAGATATTCTTCATAGGGTAACTTCTCAAAGAATTGATCTCTCTTCTTTACATACTCAAAATGGTTGTCATTAAAATAGCGTTTATCCACTGGCCACATATCAATCAACACGAAAACCGCCAATAATAACCCGAAATACATTGTTTTCAGTTTTCCCTGCGCATACAGCCAAGTCAACGCTGCCCCTACCACAACAAAAAACAACGAGCGCCAGGCGTCTGCCACTAACATACTTTGACGCTGGGCAATTATGGCATCATAGGCAAATTCAGGTATTTGTGAAACAAATTGCGCATCATGACGTGAAGTAAAGCTGAAAAGTGACCCACCAAAGAGAGCCAGCAACAGACAAATACCACCTGTTATCCCCGCTGAATAGTATATGGCTCTAACCACCTTTTCTTTTGACAAAGAGCCTTCTGTAATTGTTTTCAATCCCCAGAAAGCCATCAGAGGGATAGTAATTTCCGCCACAATCAAGATAGAGGAAACCGCCCTAAATTTGTTGTAAACAGGAAAATAATTAAAGAATAATTCTGTCAATGGCATGAAATGATAGCCCCATGATAACAATATAGAAAAGATTGTCGCTACCAACAAAGCCCATTTATAAGGTCCTTGCAACAAGAAAAGACTTAATACAAACAAGAAGCACACAATTGCCCCCATATAAACCGGACCCGCCGTAAATGGTTGGTCGCCCCAGTAAGTTGGTGCAGCAGAACAGAAAGCCTGTGCACTACCGCGAGGAACCCCATTACGCACCAATTCCGTATAGAGTTTCGAATCGTTGTCAAGTGAATAACCATTGGCTCCACCCATCATATTCGGCACCAAAAAGGTAAGGGTTTCGTCAATGCCATAGCTCCATTGCGTAGCATAATCCAAATCCAAACCATCGCCCGTACTATTTTGACTATCTGTTTCTTTTACCAGCTCCGAATGTCCGCCACGCATCGTTTCCTTCACATATTCCTGATTGGAAAATACAGAAGCGCCATTTATGCCCAAACCAACAAGAAAAGCACCAGCAAAAATTCCAGTACCTATCAACAAATCCTTAATGCGTTTCTCTTTGATATGGATATAGAGTTCCGCACAATAAAGTACTCCTATCAGCATGCACAGATAGTAGGCCATCTGAGGATGCACAGTAAAGGCCATGGCCATAAAGAACATAATAAACAATGCCCCCCAGCCATATTGCTTTCTGAACACCAGAATAAATCCGACAATCACCAAAGTTGTCCATGCTATTGTAGAACACTTACCATGATGTGCTGCAGCAATAATAATAAAGAAGTAAGATGAAAAGGCCGTTGCAAACGCTCCTGCCAGACTTATCCACTTATCAATTTTAAACGTGCGCATCAACACGAAAAAGGCAATAAAATAAAATATCAGGATGGGTATCACATGCCTATGTCCCAAACGGAAAAACCATGTGAAAGGATAAAGAATCTTACTGGAGAGCATTCCACCTCCACCCCCTATCTGATAATTGGGCATCCCAGAAAACATAGAACTGTTCCACCAAGTATAATCTCCTGTTTCTTCATGATATCGTAAACCATCCTCCACTGCGGAACGGGGTTGTAGACTATCTGCAGCAGCAATTTTCTTACCTTCCAATTCCGGATAGCAATAAATGATTGCGGCAACAATAAAAGCCACAAGAATCAAAAGATTCGGTAAAATCTCCTTTTTAAAATTCAAATTCTTCATCGTATTTCTTTTTTATTTCGACGTAATTTCATTATGACATAATCTATCACGGTATTGAGCTCCTCTGAAAATTTAAGGCGATATATGATTATAACAGCAAGCGAACTTACCATACCTGTTCTGAAAATAGCTTCCGCAAAACCCCACAATAAAGTTTGTGGCAAAATTTGTTGTGTCAAATGCTCCAATATAAAATCAACCAAGCCAAAGCACAACAACAAACCTATCACTTGCAATTGTTTGAGAGAGAACGGACAGGTCTTTATTTTCAGATAATTCAATATTAACAAAGCCCCATAATAAAGCACAGATGACAATAAAGTTGCCAAAGCAGCTCCATTCATACCCCACAAAGGTATAAAACTATTAGTGAATATAACTGAAATAATAGTATAGAAAGCAGAAAAAATGAGCGAATAATAATAAAAGCGGGAATAATTCAAGACAGAAACACCTATGCTACAAACAGAAACAAAAAGCTTTGAGATGGCCAAAATAAAAACCACCCATTTGGCCGTTGCATATTGTTCGCCATTGGGCAATATCTTAAACATAAAATCCAGATTCATCCATATAAGCAGGAAAATAAATGCACCCGCCAACAACTGATGGAAAGATATGTTACGGCACAAAGCATTCGCTTCTGCAATTTGGCTATCCTTTATTGCTCTCGAAATCTGTGGTTGAGCTATTGCCCCCAAAGAACGATAGGGAATTTCGACAAGAGCCGTTATATAGCTTGCAATGGCAAATATTCCCGTATAGGTCAAACCCATTTTCGCACTGATAAAAAAGGAATTGACAAATGGAGCCAAAGCATTGCTGAGTGTTGCCGTTACCAAAAACAAGGTATAGAACAGATAATTTCTAATTAGCGCTGGTGTGAAAAAAGAACAATCCGGTTTAAAGGAAACGTGTTTCAGCGATAGCAGATAAATCACATCTACTAAAAGAGCAGCCAGATATACACCACAAAATGCGACAATAAAGCCATCCAAATCAACCACATGAAACGCATATAGCAGATAAGCCAACAGAGTCAACAGGCGTACCAATACCTCACGCACAAATTTCGGCACAACAATCCTCATCAGAACGTTGGCATTGGACTCAAACACAGTCATATACAACAAGGCAAATCCCAATGGGAAGATACACTTGTAATAGGTAACAAACAAATCGCTCTTCTCCGAGAATGCGTTTCCCACAAAGTCATGCAAGAAGTAGAACAGCAGACTAAAAAGCAAGAAACCCAATAATGGGATTAACAAAGTCCAAAAGAAGAAACCATGGTCTTCTTTCTCCTCATCCTTGAAATAGGGATAAAACCTTATTATCGAAGAGCCTGTTCCCAACTGGGCCAAACTGGAAAGAAGCATCGCAGCATCCAGCAGGACACGGGTCAATCCGATTTCTTCAGCAGACAGGAAACGGGTAGCAACAAAGAAAGTAGTAAAAAAGCCGATTACCACACCGACATAATTTACTACTGTCCCTTTTATGCTTTGTCTGATGATTATACCCATTCCGGAAGACTACAATTTCTCACCATAAGCCAAATCCCCCGCATCACCCAATCCAGGAACGATATACGCATGCTCATTCAAACATTCATCAACAACCGCCACCCATAGCGTTATATTTTCAGCCGGCAAATGTGCCTGAATATAATCAACCGCCTGCTGGCTGGCAATAATCGCTGCCAAATGCGTGTGCGCAGGCTGTCCTTTTGTCAACAAGGCACCATACGCCAATTCCATTGAGCCTCCAGTGGCTAACATCGGATCAGACAATATCAAGGTTTTGCCTTGTAAGCTTGGTGAAGCTATGTATTCTATATGAATATCAAACTTTAACGCATCCTTATATTTCCTGTAAGCAGAAACAAAGGCATTCTCAGCATGGTCAAAACAATCCAGAAAACCTTGATGAAAAGGCAAACCGGCACGCAGAATTGTTCCCAAGACCACTTGGTCGGCAATAACAGGCACATCAGCCACTCCCAACGGAGTTGTTACCTTATCATTCTCATAAGCCATACGTTTACTTATTTCGTAAGCCATAATATTGCCTATACGGGCAATATTACGACGAAAACGCATGGAATCCTTCTGAATATCAACGGAACGCAGTTCCTTTATATACTGATTTAAAATTGAATTACTTGCAGATAGATTTATTACTTCCATTTTCCACTATTTTTGAGATAAATATTCGTGCATAGAACGTGCAGCCTTTCGTCCGTCACTCATGGCCAAAATAACTGTTGCTCCACCCCGTACTATATCGCCTCCTGCAAACAAGACAGGTATAGAGCTTTGCATTGTTTCATCGTTCACAACAATTGTTCCTTTTTTGCTCAATTCCAGTCCTTCTACTGAATTAGGTATCAACGGATTCGGAGAAACGCCCACACTTACCACTACCACATCAACATCCAAGGTCTTTGTCACACCTTCAACAGGAACAGGAGAACGACGTCCTGACGCGTCGGGTTCACCCAACTCCATTACCTGCAATACCATCTGACGAACATGGCCCTTTTCATCGCCAATATATTCAATCGGATTATGCAAAGTCATGAAATCAACCCCTTCTTCCTTGGCATGGTGTACTTCTTCCAAGCGAGCCGGCATTTCCGCTTCACTGCGGCGATATACCAACATCGCATGTTTGGCACCCATACGCAATGCTGTGCGGACAGAGTCCATAGCCGTGTTTCCACCACCTATGACAGCTACATTCTTACCATGCAAAACAGGTGTATCAGCACCTTCGCGTCCAGCCCCCATCAAATTTACACGTGTCAGGTATTCATTACTACTCATCACCCCAATCAGGTTCTCACCCTTGATATTCATAAAACGGGGCAGCCCGGCACCACTTCCCACAAAAATACCAGCAAAACCTTCCTCTTCCAAATCCTTCACGGGAATCGTTTTGCCTATAATGGTATTTTTCATGAAATGCACACCCATTTTCTCCAGATTATGAATTTCCACATCCACAATCTTATTTGGCAAACGGAATTCCGGTATACCATATTTCAAGACACCTCCAATTTCATGCAAAGCCTCAAAAACGGTTACATCATATCCATATTTTGCCATATCACCGGCAAAAGCCAATCCTGCAGGACCAGAACCAACAACAGCTACTTTCTTGCCATTGCTTTCAGCTACTTCAGGAATGGACATTTCTCCGCTTTCACGTTCAAAATCAGCCACAAACCTTTCCAGATAGCCAATAGCCACAGACGGATGTCCCATTTTCAGGTGCATACACTGGCTTTCACATTGCTTTTCCTGAGGACAGACACGACCACATACAGCAGGAAGTGTAGAACTTTGCTTAATCACACGGGCTGCTTCCAGAAAATGTCCGCGTTCCACATTCTTGATAAAGCCAGGAATATCAATTCCAACAGGACAACCTTGCGTACAAGTCGGGTTAGCACAGTCCAAACAACGCTTCGCCTCTATCAAAGCCTGGTCTTCAGTTAATCCTTGGTTCACCTCGTCATTGCAAGTAATACGATAATCAGCCGGAAGCTCATTCATCTTTACACGGGGCAACGCAGTACGCTCCTTTGGCGTCATGGTTTTACGCAATTCTTTGCGCCATTCTGCATCACGTCCTTGCGGGTCTACATGCAATTCAACCTGAGGATGTTCAAAACGCTCCTTCGCATCACTCTCTTCCTCCTTATATCCTCCCAAACGCATCAGCAATTCGTTAAAGTCAACCTGATGTGCATCAAACTCAGGACCATCCACACATACAAAACGTGTTTTTCCACCCACACTGATACGACATGCACCACACATACCCGTACCATCAACCATTATGGTATTTAAACTTGCTTCAGTAGGTATATTATATTTACGGGTCAGTTCGGCAACAAATTTCATCATAATGGCAGGCCCAATCGTAACACATTTGTCCACTTTCTCTCTTTGGATGACCTTTTCCACTCCATTTGTAACCAAGCCTTTTTCTCCATAACTGCCGTCGTCTGTCATGACTATCAATTCATCGGAAAAAGCTGCCAGTTGTTTCTCTAAGATTACCAACTCTTTCGTACGTGCAGCCAAGACAGTAACAATGCGGTTGCCTGCTTTTTTCAAGGCCTCCACTATCGGCAGCATAGGGGCAGCACCCACTCCACCGCAAGCACAAACGACGGTACCAAACTTATCTATATGTGTAGCTTTTCCCAATGGACCCACCAAGTCGGTCAACTCATCGCCTACATTCAATTGACACAATTTAGTAGAAGATACCCCCATTTGCTGTACAACAAGAGTTATAGTACCTTTTTCCACATCAGCAGCAGCAATTGTCAACGGCATGCGTTCCCCTTTCTCACCAACACGTACTATAACAAAATGTCCCGCTTTACGGGAACGAGCAATCAGTGGAGCCTCGACCTCCAATTTTACAACTTTCGGAGAAAAATACTCCTTAGCTACAATTTTATTCATGATGTCAGATCTATTTTGAATTAAATTAGTTGCTGCAAATGTACACAAAAAAAACGGATAGCAGATAAAATGAGGTGTACCTTAAATTTTGGTACACCTCATTCCATATATCAACACCGAAAACGGTTAGAAATAAACAACCTCTTTTCCTTCTATTGAAGACAAAAGTTTATTTGCCAAGCGGCTTGCCCCAAAACGGAAACGCTGATTATTAAGCCATGCTTCCCCTAAAATTTCTTTTACTAGCGTATAATGCACAACGGCATCATGAGTAGTTGAAACGCCTCCTGCCGGCTTGTAGCCCACAACTGTTCCTGTCTTTTCATACCATTCCTTAATCGCCCCACACATAATATAGGTTGCTTCCGGGGTAGCCGAAACAGTTGTTTTACCCGTTGAAGTTTTAATAAAGTCCGCCCCTGCCGACATAGCCAATATAGAAGCCTTCTTGATATTTTCAGCTGAACCAAGCAATCCTGTTTCCAAGATGACTTTCAGATGTGCACCTCTTGAAGCCGCACGCAATTCACAGAGTTCATCATACACCGTCTGATAATCTCCCTCCAGGAACTTACCGATTGAAATCACCACGTCAATCTCTGTTGCACCTTCCATAACTGCCATTGCTGTTTCAGCCACCTTTATCTCAATATACGTCTGTGATGCTGGGAAACCGGCAGAAACAGAAGCAATACCAACGGGCACCGTCAAGTTTTTCTTAACAACAGGCACCATAGACGGATACACACAAATTGCAGCTACATTTGGAATAGAAGGAAACGCTGTTGCAAATTCATTTACATGTTGGGCCATTGCAGCTACTTTTCCAACCGTATCGTCACCACTCAATGTTGTGAGGTCAATCTGATTAAGACACTGTTTGTATACTTCAACATTATCATTTTCAGCAAAATGTTCATTTACTATTTTTGCTGTAGCTTCTTTAACAGCCTCATCTGTGAGGGCGCAGTTATATTGCGCAAATAACTCTTCGAATTTATTCATACTATTATTCATTAAGACGTGCTATTATTGTTTCATTTCCCGTGGTTTTTTCACCCACAGTCACAAAAATTTCCGCATCAAGTGGCAAATACAAATCAACACGTGAGCCAAACTTTATGAAGCCCATATGCTCATTTATATTACAGTTTTTGCCTTCCCGCGCATAGGTAACAATACGTCTTGCCAGAGCACCGGCCACCTGTCGAACCAAAACCTCTGTCTTGGACGGTGTCTCTACAACCACTGTTGACCGTTCATTCTCTATACTCGACTTCGGCAGGAAAGCCGCCATATGGTTTCCACTATGATGAACTGATTTCTTTACAATTCCTCCAATAGGATACCAGTTGGCATGTACATTAAATACAGACATGAAAATGGAAACCTGAATACGCTTATCACCAAAATATTCCGGTTCTTCAACAGGTTCTACGACAACAACCGTTCCATCCGCAGGAGCAACCACCAAGCTGGGATCGTCCACTTCAATTATACGGGCAGGATTTCGGAAAAAATAAGCGACAAAAGCCAACAGCAAAGCCGACACAAAGACATTTATCGCCAATACTACACCTGAGAAACGTATATAAATCAATACGTTAATCATAAAAATGATCAACACAACAGAAAGCAATATCAAATAGCCCTCTTTATGTATTTTAATTCTTTTCATTTTCGCATAAAACTAACATTGCACTTTGGCCAGACAATAATTTGCAAAGATACAAGAATTGTCAGCAATAAACAAATCCAAACGACAGCACTATCACACAGAAAAACAGACTATTGGTCTACAAAAAAGGAGGTGCATCTGAAAGACACACCTCCTCGCGCTTTTACAAAAAACTATTTGTATGTAATCTTTGTTGAATTTCTATTCAGCTGAAGCCGCATTTTTCTTCTCAATGCGCTTTTTCATTGTATCGTAAGCCAACGGAACTGCCACAAACAAGGTTGAATAAGTACCTAAAATCACACCCAACAACATTGCAAATACAAATCCGCGGATTGTTTCACCACCGAAGAAGAAGATAGCCAACAATGTAACACCCGTACTCATTGAGGTGCTGAACGTACGGCTCAATGTTGAGTTCAGGGCTTCATTAATAATCATACGGCGGTCTCTCTTTGGATACAAGCCAATATTCTCACGTACGCGGTCAAATACGACCACCGTATCATTTACAGAATAACCAATAATTGTCAATATGGCAGCAATAAATGCCTGGTCAATCTGCAAAGAGAATGGCATGATAGGCCACAATAACGCATAAGCACCCAAAATAATACATACGTCATGAACCAAACCGATTGCAGTTCCCACTGAGAAAGAAATATCACGGAAACGAATCAGAATGTAGATAAACATTGCCAGTACAGCAAACAATATTGACCATACCGCAGATGTCTTAATGTCATCAGCAATAGACGGACCTACTTTCTGAGAGCTTACAATATAATCATTAGAGAATTGGTCTAGGGTTACATTGTCGCCCAACATTGGTTTCAAGTTATTATACAACAGACCAACTATTTCTGCATCAACAGCATCACCTGTCTCTTCGGTCTTGTATTCAGTTGTAATACGCACTTGGTTGTCTGCACCAATTGTGATAACCTGCACACCTGCACCTTCAAATGCATTTTCCAACAACTCACGTACATCATCAGTTTTTACTGATTGGTCAAAGCGTACTACATAGTTACGTCCACCCTTGAAATCCACACCATAATTCAATCCTTGGAAGATGAAAGAGCAAATGGCAATTACAATCAATGCACCAGAGAAGATGTAACCGAATTTACGTTTACCAATGAAGTCAAAACGCAAATTACGGAACCAGTTCTTGGTAAAGTTAGTTGTAAACGGCAACACCTTTGCATTATCACGACGTGCATAGGAATCCAACAGGATTCGGGTAATAAACACTGAAGTGATGAATGAAGTAATGATACCGATAATCAAGGTTACAGCAAAACCTTTGATTGGGCCTGTACCAAATACAGCCAAGATAATACCAGTAATCAAAGTGGTTACGTTAGCATCGACGATAGCTGAAATGGCATTTGAGAAACCGTCAACAATTGCCTTACGCATATTCTTTCCGGCAGCCATTTCTTCACGCACACGTTCATAAATAAGCACGTTACCATCGACGGCCATACCCAGCGTCAACACGATACCTGCGATACCAGGCAAAGTCAGCACAGCCGAGAAAGAAGCAAGGATACCCATCAGGAAGAATACGTTGATGAAAAGAGCAGCATCAGCTATTAATCCAGGAATGAGTCCATAGTAGAATATCATGTAAAGCAATACCAAAACGAATGCGATAACAAATGAAATCAAACCGCTCTGGATAGCTTCCTTACCCAATGAAGGACCAACCACGTCTTCTTGTACAATACGTGCAGGGGCAGGCATTTTACCTGATTTCAATGTATTGGCCAAGTCTTTTGCTTCTTCTACGGTAAAGTTACCAGTAATAGAAGAGTTTCCTCCTGTGATTTCGCCTTGTACAGTTGGGAAAGAATAGATATATCCATCAAGAGCAATAGCAATAGACTTTCCGATATTGTCTTTAGTCAAGCGAGCCCAAGTTTTGGCACCTTCCGCATTCATACTCATGCTTACCTCTGCATAAACAGAACTTTGAGAGAAGTCAGCGCGTGCATCAGTGATAACACCACCTTCTAGTGGAGCACGTCCGTCACGATTAGAAACCTTGATAGCTACCAATTGGAAGTAATATCCTGCTTCGTCAATGGCTTTCACCGTCCAGCGGAACTGCAAATCACGTGGCAACAATTCACGCACCTTGGTCATTGACAAATAGCTGTTGACAGTAGCAGTATCAGAATAATGGGCGATACCTACAACAGGGCCACGCATTGGTTGACCAGCGGCATCAACACTCGGCTGTAACACAGCAAACAAAGGATTATTTTTCTTATATTCTTCCAATGCAGCTGCATTGTCTTCCTGAGCAGCGATTTCATCATCTGCAGCCAATTGAGCAGCCAAGCTGTCTGTCATACTCAAAGTAGAATCAACTTCGGCAACTACCGGTGTCTCTTCAGTTTCTTCCGCTACTTCCTGTACTGGAGCATTTGCATTTTCCAAAGTAGCAATCAACTGATTGGCTCTCATCAAATAGTTAATCACTTCAGCACATTCGAAAGTTTCCCAGAATTCCAAGTTTGCAGAACCTTGAAGAAGTTTTTTTACACGTTCGGGTTCTTTGATACCTGGAAGTTCAATCAAGATACGTCCTTGTTGATCCAATTTCTGGATATTTGGCTGAACAACGCCAAAGCGGTCGATACGTGTACGCAAAACGTTGAATGAATTGTCAACTGCATCTTCCACTTCTGAACGCAAAACGCTTTCCACTTCTGCATTTGTAGATGTAGAAGAAATCTTATCTTTCAACTCAAAAGTGCTAAATACCGCAGATAGTTTCGCATTTGGGTCTATCTCGTTATATGCCTGAACGAACAAAGTCAAATAATCGGTCTGGGTAGTTTTCTGACGTTCAGAAGCCATAGCCAAGGCTTTATTGAAGTTTTCTGTAGTGTTATATCCAGACAAAGCACGAAGAATGTCGGCAACAGACACCTCCATGGTGATATTCATACCACCCTTCAAGTCAAGACCAAGATTAATTTCTTTTTCGCGGCACTCCTTCAGTGTATATCCCAACCACACCTTTTCTGCGCCTACAGAGTCCAAATAATAGTACTCTTTAGCAGGATCTCCAGCTGCATACGCTTTAGCTTTCTTGTTATAACTACCTGTTACAAAGCTAAATGAAAGGTAGAATATACACACAAGAGCCAACAATCCCGCAAAAATTCTAACAAGTCCTTTGTTTTGCATTTGTGTTTATTTTTGATTATACTAAAATTGATTCACATTATTACTTACATAAAATGCGTGCAAATATAAGGCTTTTTTATCACACAGCCATACATATATATAAAAAAAATGGAATGCAGGCATTTGTACATAACAAGTTCATAACAAGAATATGAACAGAGTCTTTACAGAAGATAGGAGGTGGTTCGGCAAAGTCAAAATGTAAAACTTTGTTTCCCATTTTGACTCTGCACTCACCTTTTGCTATCTCTGGATAAGATAAGAGCCGGCTTGGCAAAACCAAATTACAAAACTGTGTTTTGCATTTGCTTCTGCGCTCGCCTTTCGCTATCTTTGCAGCAAAACAAACAAGCATGTCAATCAGCATTACCGGTTTATATAAAAACTTTGGCTCTAACAGTATTCTCAAAAACATCCATTTCCAAGCAGGTGCAGGCGAGATAGTCGGCTTGCTGGGTCCTAATGGCGCAGGAAAAACCACCATGATGAAAATCATTACCGGTGCATTGTCCTATGACAAAGGGAGTGTACAAGTATGCGGAATGGAGGTGAAAGAAGCCCGTCAGGAAATAGCCAAAAGAATCGGATACTTACCGGAACACAATGCTTTATATGACGACATGTACGTACGCGAATACCTGCTCTATTGCGCAGGATTGCGTAATGTCAAACAAGCCAAAGAGCGTGTAGAGGTATTAATCCAAGAAGTGGGGTTACAACCGGAATCACATAAAAAAATCGGTGCCCTTTCCAAAGGCTACAAGCAAAGGGTTGGCTTGGCTCAAGCATTGATGGCCAACCCGGAAGTATTGATATTGGACGAACCGACTACCGGTCTTGACCCCAACCAACTGGACGAAATCCGTTCCCTTATCAAGCGTATTGGCAGCAACAGAACGGTTTTATTGAGCACACATATTTTGCAGGAAGTGAAAATCATGTGCACACGAGCCGTTGTCATCAACCATGGCTCTTTGGTGACCGACCTTACTGACCTGCAACAAACAGAAAGAACAACGGGAGAATTGCTATTGGATATTGAGTTGACACATCCTATTTCCATGGAAAAATGGTCCAGCATAGAACATGTAATCAAAGCTGAAGCCATTAGCGAAAAAAGGGTGCGATTGACAATTGACGATGATATTCGCAACGACCTGTTTCAAATGGCAGTTGCCGACAACAACCCCATCCTGCATTTACAACTGCACGGACACACGCTGGAAGAAATATTCCGCAAATACACCCAAGCATCTGAATAAGTTATGGATACATTTAACATACGCACACAGCAAACAGAAAGAGAAAAGGATGTGGAAAATGCTCTGCGTCCTCTAACTTTTTCCGATTTCAGCGGGCAAGCAAAAATTGTGGAAAACCTGCGCATATTTGTTCAGGCAGCACGCTTGCGTGGCGAAAGTCTTGACCACACCCTGTTACACGGCCCTCCCGGCCTTGGAAAAACCACCCTATCCAACATCATTGCCAACGAACTTGGCGTTGGATTCAAGGTAACCTCTGGACCAGTTTTGGACAAACCAGGAGATTTGGCAGGCTTGCTTACATCACTGGAAACCAACGATGTACTTTTCATCGACGAGATACACCGCTTAAGTCCTATCGTGGAAGAATATCTGTATTCTGCCATGGAGGACTATCGTATTGACATCATGATAGACAAAGGTCCGAGTGCCCGTTCCATTCAGATTGACTTGAACCCGTTTACATTGATTGGTGCGACAACCCGTAGCGGTTTGTTGACCAGCCCTTTGCGTGCCCGTTTTGGTATCAATTGCCATTTGGAATATTACGACACAAGCATATTGAGCACCATCGTAAAACGTTCAGCCGGTCTCCTTCATCTGGAGATTGACAACAAGGCCGCTCAAGAAATTGCGGGACGCAGCCGCGGTACGCCCCGTATCGCCAATGCCCTACTCCGTCGCGTACGAGACTTTGCCCAAGTGAAAGGAAGCGGAAAGATTGATTTAGAGATTGCCCGCTATGCATTGGAGGCCTTGAACATTGACACACACGGTTTGGATGAAATTGACAACAAAATACTCAATACCATCATTGACAAATTCAAAGGAGGACCAGTTGGATTGACAACCATTGCCACCGCCCTTGGAGAAGACCCAGGAACATTGGAAGAAGTTTACGAACCGTTCCTCATCAAAGAAGGCTTCTTGAAACGTACTCCCCGCGGACGCGAAGTAACAGAGTTAGCCTACAGGCATTTAGGCAAAACACATTATACGGATTTAGGCACACTGTTTTAAACAGGTTGCCCATTGTAAAAAAACGAGTTGCACAACGTACAGCTCGTTTTTTTATCATCTCTCATCTTATCATTCAATCCATCCCGTATAATGGATATGAACTTTTTTCGGGTCGTAATATAGGTCTTCCAAAACTGGTAGTTTGATAGTATAAAGTGTTCCTTTCGGATTTTTGAGTGAACGTCCTCTCAGCCAAGGATTGAAATATTTAAGTTGGGCATAAGTAATGCCTTTCGTTTTAGCCCATGAAGCCCAATCAGCCACTGCCGTATTCACCACAGTTTCTGTCGTGCGGATAGTATGATAGAAAGTCTCCTTTGTCAGATGAAACCCAAAATCCTGCGGGCGTTCCAAAAAGCGCTTTGCAGCCAAGATTCGGAACACATAACGGCTTGTCTCACTTACGAGCAACATATCAAAGGCCTGTTGAACCTGCTGCTTGGTCTGCTCAGACGTTATACGTCCAGACCCGGCATTATAGGCCGCAGCAGCATTTGTCCAACT
>CALUKG010000012.1 GCA_944321155.1 uncultured Bacteroidales bacterium
GCTTTGAGTTCTTTTTCCAGGCGTTCGATTTCTTTTTCCTGGTTGTTGATGGTTTTCAGCAATGCATTCAACTCTTCGTTTTCAATGGTAGTCGGATATTGTTCGTCTACACGTTGGAGGAAGTCAGACAAGACGTTCATGTAATTCATGAATGCTTCATAAGGAGACTCGTAGTTGGTGTCAAATGCATCCGTGTGGCTCATGTAGCGGAAATGGTCAACGCTTTGCAAAGCTAACCAGTCCTGTTGGAGTGCCTTGTCGGTGCACAGTCTTACACGTTCGCCTACAGAATAGAGTTTGTTGAGTGCTTCCTGTTGCAAATCATTGCCTGTCCATACACTGAGGTTCTTGGTTTCACCAGACCATGAAATGGCAGAATTGGTGGAAAGTGTGTCAACTGCGGTCAGTTTCTTGCCGGCTTCAGCAGGAGTAACGAAGCCCATTTTCTGCTCCATTGCAAAGTAAGGTAATGATTTGAGGAAATCAAAGATTCCTGTGTAAGCTTGCTGGCGAATGCCGAATGTTTCATATCCCATCCACAGGTTTACAATAGGTTCTTCTGCTGGTATGCTGCTTATCCAACGGATAAATTTTTCCGCATCAAGAGGGTAGTCTTGCCAGCTATGGTCATTGAAACGGAAGGAAATGTCGTCGCTCAATTTCGGATTTCTTACCAGGAGTTTGGCTTTGTGGTTAAATACATTGCTGTACATGTAGTTTGGACTCTTCCAGCCTAACATGTGTTTTGCTCCTGGAATCATTTGAACATGATAGCCCATTTTATAGGCAATATCACCCAATTCGTCGGAATAGATAAGTTCGGAATTGCACAATGTGGTTGGCTTTTGTCCGAAGAGTTGTTCTATTCTGTCAGCATGCAGTTTGAGCTGTTTCTCAAATTCATTGATATCGAAAATCGAAGACAGAGAATGAGCGTATGGTTCAGCCAGAAATTCAACGCTGCCTGTTTGCGCCAGTTCACGGAAACTGTCAATCACTTCCGGTGCATATTGTTCCAAAAGTTCCAAGGTGATACCAGAAATGGCATAGGCACATCTGAATTTGCCATTGGAACTTCTAATCATATCCAAAATGGTTCTGTTGGCAGGTAAATATGACTGCTGAGCCAATTGTTGGATACGATTTTCTGTTTGATAATCATCGTAATAATAATGGTCTTGGCCTATTTCAAAAAAACGATAACGTTTCAACCTGTAAGGGGCGTGCAATTGGAAGCACATGCAAATGTTTCTCATCTTTTATAGGTATTTTGAGTTTTTATTTTCTGTTGTTAGTTTTGTTTTTAGAAGCGGTGCAGCACCTGTTCATAGATGGCTCTCACTTTAAGTCCTGCGTCATACCAGCGAATGTTGTTTACTTCTTCTCGTCCAAGTTCCCTCAGGCTATTGTACATGGCTGGATATTTGACAATGGCATAGATGGCATCGGCCATAGCATCAATATCCCAATAATCGGTTTTGATGGCGTGAGAGAGAATTTCCGCACATCCTGATTGGTGGGAGATGATGGACGGTGTTCCTACCTGCATGGCTTCCAATGGGGAGATACCAAACGGTTCTGATACGGATGGCATGATGTAAACATCACTTTCAGCAAGCATCTCATGAACCTGTCGGCCACGAAGGAATCCGGTAAAATGGAATTTATCGGCAATGCCTTTTTGTGCAACCAAATGAATCATGGCATTCATCATGTCGCCGCTTCCTGCCATTACAAAGCGTACCCCGTCAGTTTTTTGCAAAACACGCGCTGCTGCTTCTACAAAATATTCCGGTCCTTTCTGCATGGTAATTCTACCAAGGAATGTAACTATCTTGTCTTTTCGCGGTGTTTTGGTAAATGTATCAGCATCCTTCAGCGGTTCAACGGCATTGTGAACGGTTGTAACCTTGGCCGGGTCAATGTGATATTTCTCAATGACTGTGGCTCTGGTCAGGTTGCTCACAGTAATGATGTGGTCAGCCTCATCCATACCTCTTTTTTCAATGTTATAGACGGTAGGGTTGACATTGCCTCTTGAGCGGTCAAAGTCAGTGGCATGTACGTGGATAACCAACGGTTTGCCGGAGATTTGTTTGGCAAATACGCCGGCAGGATAGGTGAGCCAGTCATGGGAGTGGATAACATCAAATTCCAATTGATTGGCCAGAACACTGGCAACTGCTTCATAGTTGCCTATTTCTTCTACCAGATTGTCTGGATAACGTCCGGAAAAATCGACACATCCCAATTCGTTGGTACCAATCCGTCTGAAGTCGTAATGGATGCCCTCACGGAGTCTGTAGAACTCGTCCGGACTCATGAATTTTCCCAGTTTTTCGTTTACCTGGTTCCAATCACATTCTTTCCACACGATGGGGACATTGCATGCGCCAATGATTTTCAGAAACGACTGGTCTTCATCACCCCATGGCTTTGGAATAACGAATGTGATATCCATATCTTCTTGTTGGGCCATTCCACGTGTGAGTCCGAAACTTGCAGTGCCCAAGCCTCCGAGTATATGAGGTGGAAATTCCCAGCCAAACATTAATGCTTTCATATATTTCGTTCGTGTTTTTGGTTACTGGTTTATGAATTAGATTGATTGTCGGTTTGCTTTGAATTGTTCAGTGTATGGAGCACTTCAAGCACAGCTGCTACACTTCTGGCAAATGACATTCCACCATGGCCTTTGAATGGAGGATTGCCGTCATACAGCTCGTTGAGTGTACCGATGCACAATTCACTCATCTCGCTTTCAAATCCATTGAGCAAGCGCTGGATAAACGACAAGCCTGTGCGTTTGTACACCTTTAAGTAGGCTTTGGCGTAGGCACCGATAGTACTAGGCCAAACGGGACCATTGTGATAATTGCGGTCACGTTCCAACTGTCCGCCAATGTAGATGGGGCGGTATGAACCGCTTTTCGGACTGATGGTACGCAGGCCTTTGGGAGTGAGCAACTCTTTTGTACAAATATCAACAACCGCTTTCTGCTGTTTGATGTCCAACGGAGAGTAGGTGAGTGAAGCGGCAAATATCATGTTGGGACGCACTTCCTTGTCTTTGTAATCGTTGATGACATAATCATACAGGTAGAGTCCGTTCCAGAATGTCTTGACAAAAGAATCTTTGGCAATCTCAGCTTGGTAATCCAATAAGTCAGCAGCATGTTCCTGTTGTTTGGCTCTGGCCAGTTCGGCTCCAAATTTCAGGGCGTTATACCAGAAAGCATTGATTTCTACAATATAGCCTGTTCGTGGAGTGATAGGGAAACCATTTTCGGTGGCGTTCATCCAGGTAGCAGGCTTTTCTGTTCCGTCCACAAACAGCAGACCGTTGTTGTGGAGCATTAGCCGTGGATGGTGCTGTTTACGTATATAGCTTATGATGTCCAACACCAAATCACCATAAAGCTTGGCAGCCTCGTCTATGGATGTGAATGCTGCATATTCCTGAATAGCCCTAATAAAGATGAGGAGTGCATCAGAAGCATCCATATCCTTGAGTTTGACTCTGTCATTATTGCCTTCCATAAAGGCTCTGATTTCACGGACAGCGGTCTGGTTGACAATGAGGTCCCAATAATCCATTCGGTCAACAATGAGTGTACAGGCTGGCAGCGCAAAGAATTCGTCACGGGCAACAGCCTTGAACCATGGATAGCCGGCTATCAGATAACAATGTTCGTTTTCGCGTTTATAAAACTGTTGAGCTGAGTTTTTCAGGCAGGCAAACATGTCCACTCTGGCTTGTCGGCGTTCCAGTTCTTTGTCCCACAAAGCTTTGAGACTTCTTGGCTTTACTTCGCTAATACCTGCAGAGAAAATGATTTCATCGCCTTTCTTGATAGGCATTTCAAAATAACCCGGAACTAATAAATCTTCCTGATATTCAAATCCTCTTTCCTGTTCTTTGTAATATTCAATTCCCTTATACCAATCAGGTTCATGCTTGTATTCACTTTTCTTTGAGAATTGGAGATACAGGTGTGGAAAATGGCTATACATCTGAAAAGCAGCTCCGTTTTCAGCTTGAACGTAATTGCTGTTTGCATCACTGTTTTGATGAGTCAGCTCATTGACACTTCTAAAAGCCAGGAATGGGCGGAAACGTATGGTGGTAGGAGAGTGTGCTTCTACCAATGTGTATTTGATTAAAACACGTGGTTCAAATGAAACAAGCATACGTTCCTTGGTCAGAATAACACCTCCCACTCTGTATGTGGTCTTCGATATTACTTCGCAACTGAATTCCCGGATGTATTTATGGCCATTCGGATTGTAGTGACCATTGGAATATTTGTGTATTCCAAGATTGAATTCAGCACCATGTTGTATGACGGTTTCATCCAACGAAGATAGTAGTACATAGTTGTCATCACCAACTTCCGGCAATGGCAGAACCAATTGGCCGTGATATTTGCGCGTATTGCAGTCAATCAATGTTGTACTGTTGTATGCTCCAGCACGATTGGTGCGTATCATCTCTTTGGTGAGTGAACGCTCCAAGTTGGTCAATAATGCTTTGTCAAAATTGAGGTAACTCATAGTATATATGTGTGATTCAGAATATTAATCTGTTTGTTATCATGGTAAAGTTGTTGACTGAAATTTGTTGCAAGGTAGTGATAATTTGTGTAACACACAATATTATTTAATTCTTTTTAAAAGCAAAATATGAGTAATACTTGCAATGCGTTATATTTTTGATACAAGAGACGTGTATGCTTATGTCAGATGGTGAAGAGCTGGTTCATTTCACGGATAAGTATCTGTTTTGCTTCTTCTTCGTCGATGGTTTTGTGGCATTCGGATGCTATCGAACACACACCTTTGTCAATAAAGCCGCACGGATTGATTTTCTTGAACCATTCCAAATCGGTATTGACATTCAGTGCAAATCCGTGCATGGTTATATAGTGGGAACACCTGACACCGATAGCCGCAATTTTTCTGGCCTGTGGTGTGTGCGCTTCTATCCATACACCTGTTGCCCCTTCCAGGCGTTCGCCTTTTATGCCATAGTGTTGAATGGTGCGAATGATGCATTCCTCAATCAGATAGACATATTTTTTCAGACCCAGCCCCAGGCGTTCCAAATCAAAAATAGGGTAGCCTACTATTTGTCCCGGTCCATGATAGGTAATATCTCCACCTCTGTTGGTGTGTACGAAGTCAGCGCCTAGTGATTTTAGGTAGTTTTCAGATACCAGAAGGTTGGTTTCGTGTCCGTGTTTGCCTAAAGTGTAAACATGCGGATGTTCACATATAATAAATGTATCTTCTGTTGGCAAGCCATTTTTCTTGCGTGCAATCTGCTCTTGCATAATGGCCTCCTGTTTGTCCCATGCTTCTTGATAGGGTATAATACCCCAGTCTGTGATGTTCATATCGTTATGAATGTTGGTGATACTAATTTCAGTTTTTCAATGTTTAATGCAAAAAAGGACATTTCCGTATGGTGGAAATGTCCCTTAATCTTATTGCATGTTATGGAGAAAGGACTTATTGTTCTGTTGGCATAATAAGTTTGTATCCTTTACCATGAATGTTGATAATTCCGACGTTTGGATCATCTTTCAGCAATTTACGCAGTTTGGTGATATAAACATCCATGCTGCGTGCGTTGAAATAGTTGTCATCCACCCAGATGGTTTTCAATGCAAAGTTACGCTCCAGCACATTGTTGGCATTGGCAGCCAAAAGTGTAAGAAGTTCTGATTCTTTGGTCGTTAATTTGGTTACTTTTTCACCAATTGACAACAATTGTTTCTGAGAGTCAAATTCAAATTCACCAATCTTGTATACAACAACATTCTTTGCTCTTTTTCCGTGTACACGGCGCATGATAGACTCAATACGATAGAGCAATTCTTCCATACTGAATGGTTTTGACAAATAATCATCAGCACCAAGTTTAAAACCTTGCAGAATATCTTCTTTCATTGACTTGGCAGTCAAGAAAATGATAGGTACATCTGCATTTAAGTTACGAATGTCAGCAGCGAGGGTAAATCCGTCTTTTTTAGGCATCATAACGTCCAATACGCACATGTCGTATTTATTTTTGGTAAAGGCACGGTAACCAGCTTCTCCATCTGGTTGGAGTTCTGTATCATAACCTTTTGATTGTAGATACTCACGTAATAATGTACCCAAATTTTCATCATCCTCACACAAGAGAATCTTTGTCTTTTCTTCAGTCATAATCTTATAAGTTTTTTAGGGTTGGTATGGTTATTATAAATTTTGTTCCAATTCCAAGTTCGCTCTCAACTCTAATGGAGCCTTTATGCTCTTCAACCATTTTTTTAACGTATGCAAGACCCATGCCAAAACCTTTCACATTATGTAAGTTTCCAGTAGAAACACGATAAAATTTTTCAAAAATGCGTTTTTGGTCGGTTTTGCTTATGCCAATGCCGTTATCTTCAATGCTAATCAACAACTTACCATCTTTGTCATTTTCTGTTGTTAGGTTTAATAAAAGAGGTTTGTCGCAATATTTCAAAGCGTTGTCCATCAAATTATAGAGAATATTTGTAAAATGGACCTCGTCCACCATGGCAACATCTTTTGTGGCCTGTAGCTGGGTTGTCACTTTACCTCCCTTGTTCGTTATTTTCAAAGCGAATGTTTTGGCAACTTCGTCTAGCAGGTCGTTGATGTGCATCTCTGTCATTTTCAATATGGACTTGTCACGCTCAAACAGCGCCATTTGCAGCACCTTTTCAACCTGCAGACTTAACCGTTTGGTTTCGTCATTGATGACCTTTGATATGTATTGCAACATATTGGGGGTTTTGCCTATGCTTTCATCCTTTAACATCTGTGCAGCCAGTGATATGGATGATATGGGGGTTTTGAATTCATGGGTCATATTGTTGATGAAATCATTTTTCATGCGATTCAATCTGTTTTGCTTGAAAATGATGACCAACGTGGTAATAAATATGAACAACACAAAAAGCATCATCAGCGCAGAAGGCATAAATTGCCGCAGTGATTTGCGCAAGAAGTTGGGGCGGTCAGGAAAATAGACGTGTAAATAAGCCTGTGGCCGACTGTTGCGTTCTTGTGGGAAAAACTCCCTGCAATAGACGTATTCTTTTTCCTTAGGTGTCAATTTGCTCATGCCGGATGATTGGTATACGACATTTTTGTTTTCAATCACCTCAAAAGCAAAAGGCAAATCTATTTCATTGTGTTCAAGATTGTTTTGCAATACAGTTTCCAGTTCTACAAAATCAACTCTTTCTGTGATGCTTTTGTTGCTTTCCCGCAGCCAACGGAAAATGGCTTCCTCCAAAATGTTTTTTGAGTGGGCGAAGCGCTGTGTGAAACGATAGTGCAGTTCATTGATGGTTTGCTCTATGCTTGACATTCCATGCTTTTGGGATAAGGAGATTTGAGGTGGCGTGGCAGGGTTTTCCTCTTCCTCCTTCAGTATGCTGTCTTGCATTTCTTTGGTGGAAGCCAAATAAACCAATGCTTCCTTCTCCTCAACAAAACGCATGGTTTGCATTATGCTACGATATACGGATTCGTTGAATTGGTTCATCCGTGATTGGGCAATGTCCTTGAAATATTCAATCTGCAATGCCCCTAAGCCCAAAAATGCAATAGTCATGCCGACAATCAACAGTACGAGCGTTCCTTTTTTCATAACTTTCCATTACTTATTTGCATCTGTTGTACAAAAAGTGTGCTAAAATATATTTATGCTACTAAAAAACTGCATTGTAATATTGATTAGCTGTTCATATTCAGTGCTTTATATAAAATGTATTCTACTCATGCATGCGTTATCCAAATAATTCGTACCTTTGCGCCATTATGCGTATAACATCTATGAAGAATTGGTTGCTAATGTTGTTGTTTTCTTTGGCTGTGGTGGGAGGATTTGCCCAGCAGCCTAAGATAGAGAAACGCATTAAGACGTGGCATTTGACGGAAACACCTGTTTTGGCCGATTCTGTGGCGCCAGACACCAATTATATCAATTATCCGATTTGCAGTCCCATTGACCGTATGTCGATAGCCAATGCCTATAATGGTAACTTGGTTTCTCCAGTACAGTCGAAAATCTATTTTGACCGTTACCGGAAAACGGATTTCCTTTTTGCCGATGCCTATAATCCTTTTATCTTGACACCGCTGGATGTTACCTATTATAATACGACTGTTCCATTTAGCAATATTACCTACAGAACGGGTGGTACAACTTATCGAGAAGAGGACTGGATTAACTTCATTTTTACAGCCAATGCCAACAAGAGGTTAAATGCGGGAGTGACACTTGATTATCTGGATGCCCGTGGAGAATATGACAATCAGGAGGCCAGACGTTTTGCAGGAAGCCTATTTGGTTCTTATAACGGACGGAATTATTCTGCTCATGCTGCAGTGATGGTCAATACATTAAGCAACTTTGAAAATGGTGGGCTGATGGATCCCGATGCGCTGAATTCGCCGGTGGCAACAGAAGACATGGCTGTCAATCTGGATGCTATGTCAGGTTATCGTTACATTGCCGGTTTTTATGACCATAAATACAGCTTGGGAATTGAGCGTGAAACCAAAATCAACGAGGATTCCATTGCCAAAGTGTTTGTTCCTGTAACCACTTTTGGACATACATTGCAGATAGACCAGGCCTCCAAACGCTATGTGGAACAAAGGCCGGATACCAATTTCTATGATTTTACTTATGTCGATTCGATTCCAGTCAGTGACACGGCCAATGTGTTGAACATACGCAATACTGTGTCGGTAACTTTTGAGGAGGAATTCAACAAATGGCTTAAATTCGGGGCAACGGTCTATGCGGAAAATGAGGTGCAGCGTTTTGCCTATGCTCTTCCGGATGATACACTTACGGGGCATGAGTGGAAAAGCAATACGAAAGTGGGAGGTGTGCTCTCGAAAAACAGAGGAAAATACATTCGTTATGCTTTCGGAGGAGATGTTTATTTGCAGGGATATAAATTAGGCGAGTTTAATGTACATGGCAATCTTTTAGGTGAATTCCGTTTGGGCAAGGATACGATGGCTATTACGGCTTCCGCTTATATACGTAATGAAGAGCCCGACTATTTCCTGCAACATTACACGTCCAACCATTTCCGCTGGGATAATGATTTCAAGAAAACCTACAAGACTTATATAGGCGGACGATTGCAATATCCTACACGTTTTGTTCAGGCTGATTTGAAAGTGGGGGTGGAAAACGTGACCAGCTATATTTACTTTGGACGTGACGGAAAACCTGTACAGCATGACGGAAATATTCAGGTGATAGCGGCAGATATGAAACTGAATTTCAAAACCAAGCACTTTGCATTGGAAAATAATGTGATATATCAGTATTCTTCAAGTGATGTATTACCCTTGCCGATGGTGAGCCTCTATCATAATTTGTATTATTACGACAAGTATTTTAAGGTGTTGAGCGTGCAGTTTGGTATTGATATGAGTTATCACACAGCCTACTATGCACCGCTATATATGCCGGCAACCGGACAATTCTGTGTGCAGAATGAAACGAAAGTGGGCAATTATCCGCTTTTGAGCGCTTATCTGAATTTCCACCTCAAGCAGGTGCGCTTCTTTGTTTCTTATTACAATTTCAGTTCGCTCTTCCTGCCTAAGACCTATTATTCCATGCCGGGTTATCCAATGAATCCTGCCATTTTCAAAATGGGAGTTTCCTGGAATTTCTACAATTGATGAAAGTTGGGATTTTATTGATGCGTCAATGGCTTACCAGCATTTTTCCAGTGTGGCACCTTTGAAATAATGTGCCAATATCTGTTGGTAATTGTAACCTTGGTGCGCCATCATGGCGGCACCTATTTGGCATAGGCCAACGCCGTGTCCCCAGCCGGCGCCGTGCAGAATAAAGTCACCAGCCTCATTTCTGTCAATAACAAAGGCAGAGCTGTATAAATGACTTTCAGAAAGCCAACGTCTAATCTCAAGTTCCTTACCTACACGCATGGTCTTTTTTTCGCCTTTGATTTCCAGTTCTACGATTCGTCCTGAATAGCCTCGTCGAATGGGAGTAAGTGAGAGGATGCGTCCGAAGTCCACACCAGATTTCTTGTGAATCAGTGCGGAAAGCTCGTCTGTACTATACACTACTTTCCATCGGTAGAAATCTGCTGTTTCCTGATCATAGCTGTTTAATATCTGGCGCAATACGGCTTTGTCTTCCGTGTTGCAAAAGCTGTTGGGGCGGCTCATAATCCAGGCACGTGCCGTTGCTTCGTCGCGCAAATCCATAGGGGTGTTTTCCGCATCGTCTTTTACATGGGGTAGGTAGTCGTGTGTTTCATCTGCCCAGCAGTTTTCAAACACTTCCGTTACTCCACCGCAAGCTTTAGAAAAACGTGCATCACATACTTTCCCGTCATATAGCAACAGTTCGCCTCGGGTGGCATTTACGGCTTCTCTCACATGGGCTTGCGTGGTGCGGGTGATTCCCTGATAGCGTTGGCAGTGGTCATCGGCACATACATCAAAACCGGTGTGTGCATCACGTTCGTACCACACGATTCTTCTGTCTTCCTCTTGTATGATGCCTTCCTGTGAAGGTTGTGTGCCTTGCCAGATGGGACGTATCAGCCAACTGCGTGAAATGACAGCATGGGCTTTCAGCAACTCAAGTGATGCGTTGGCACTCATTTCCGATGAAATGACACTTTCAATATAATGTTCTGCATCAATGCAGTTTACGGCTCTTATCACATCCTCTTCGGGTTGTAGGCGTAGGCCTCCTCTGAACACTTGGTCTTCTTTCCGTTCCCAGTGGAAATGGATGCCTATGGTGACATCGTGCAGGCAAAACGAAGCATCATCTGTACTAGCCAGCGGTGTGAATTCAAGTTGCTCAAACAATGCGCCTTCCCAATGGAGTTTTCCTTGCAGGAAAGTGCAATTCTGTTCCCCTTGATAATGCTTGCCGGTTTGTTGGCAAACAAAAAGGCCGTCGAAACGGAAACGTATCATTGGGGCAGCCATGATACCGACGTGTATTACCGGAACGGATGCTGTTTTATTCATGTTTATAGTGTTGCGCTTACTTGTGAGTAGATGGATAGGATGTCTTCCTGATGGATGCGGTTGAAATGTTCTTCCACGGGCACTACCAATATGCCGCCCATTTCCACGGTGGCAGGACTTACCAGCAGTTGCTCATTTCCTTCGGCCTCGTATTGCCACGGGCGGAATGCGCGCCGTGGAAAGACGAACATGAGCCATTTCCCTTCCACATAACAGCAGCAGACGTTCATCATAGGTTCATTGTCGTGCGGTTCTAAAATGGAATAGAGCCATTCGAACGCAGTGCATACACCATCACTTTTTTCTGATTCGATGCATACCACTGTGCGGAGGTAATTTTCCAATGAGTAGACGGCATAGGTCCCGGTTTGTGCCAGCCGTTTTCTGTCGTAGCGCATGCGTGCATAATCCCCAGCGATAGGCAGAAAATCCAATGTACCAGCCTGAAAATGCATGTGGTCGGGTGCAGAAGCTCCGCAGCGTGGGCCGTTGTAAAAGACCAGCATGCCCGGAAGGGCGCGGGACAAATCAACCATGTCGCTGATAAAGGGCAATATAGCTTGCTCACGGTGGGTGGCATGGGCTATGGTATAGTGCTCCGGAAAAATGGGAAACGGGTTGACCAGCAGTTCATAATTGCCCCATAACACCTTTTCCTGTGCGGCGGGGCGGTTGGCTTCACATAGAAAACAGGGACGGGTGGCAATGGCTTCGCGGTTTATTTTTGCCCCTGTCGATACCATGCGCGCAGGATTGAACTGTACTTTCACGCTGAACTTGTCGAAAGCAAATTCCTTTACTTTTACGTGATGGAGTGCTTCGTAATTGTTGCGGGCCAGTTCCCAATTCTCTAGCTGTGAGCGAAACAGATCATGAGCCTCTGATAATAGACAGCCATTCATAACTCTATTTGTTTAGGCTGATACGTGCGTTCAGTTCCATCGTTCTGATGCGGTCTTTATACAGGTTGTTGGCATTGACACGTTCAATGGACAGAGCCGCATCTGAATTGCCTTCCCAGCGGCGGCACATATATACGGAATGCATCACTCTGCCGATGCGGTATTCACGGCAGATGCGCAATCCAATGGCATAATCCTCACCATAGCTGGTGTTCGGCAAACGCAAAGTGCGCAGTAATGGTGTGTAGAATGCACGTGGAGCACCCAGTCCATTGATGCGCAGTGCGTTGTTGCGACCGTTTTCAGCCGTCCATTCCTTATGGTCAATCAGTCCGGGAGGCAGTGGGCGCAGTTCAAAATCGGTCATGCTGTATGAACCGATTACCATAGCACATTGTTCCGCATAGAAGCAGGATACCAAAGTGGACAGTGTATGTGCGTCAGCATAAAGGTCGTCGCTGTCCAGCTGTATGGCAAATTTTCCGCACAAAGGATGGCTTACACCTTCGTTCCAGCAACCGCCTATACCCAAATCCTTGCGTGTCGGAATGACATGGACTACACGGTTGTCGCGGGCACAGAAGGATTCAATCACTTCACTGGTTCCGTCGGTGGAATAATTGTCCACAACAATTACATTGAAAGGGAACGAAGCCTCTTGGCTTAATACGGAAGTAATGGCATCGCCAATGGTGCGCACACGGTTTTTGATGGGAATAATCACTGATGCTTCATAGGCAAACTGATGTTCTTCCAAATCTATATTCTTGAATTGTGGTGACAGATAAGCACCAATCCGTTTCAGGTGCAAGGTGCAGATAGCTTCCATTTCCAGTTGCACGCTTCTGTTTTTCGGATCCACATAGTCAAATTGGCGTTCCCCGCTTAGACGGCGGTCTGTCAGACTGCAACTGTAAAGTAATTCGTTCAGATGGAAAAAGTCGCCTCTTTCCGATAGACGCAAGCGTACGTCATACCAGCCTCCGAAGAGATAATCATCTTGCAGTTCTGCGCACACCCGACGCAGGGCAGAAGTTCTGATAAGCACCAAACCGCCAAAATCGAAATCATCTCTCAAACTTCCAGATTGATAGTCAATCACAGGGTGTGCACGCCTGCTGTCGCCATCCACATCGTAATAGTCGGAATAAACCATTACGCTGCCCATGTCTTCGACAGCCTGCAACATGCGTTCCAGTCCATATTGTCCCAATTCCATGTCGCGCAAGCACAACCCGAGCAACACATAACTGCTGTTGGCACATTCGGCCATTTTGCGCATAACATTGGTGCACGACAAACTTTCCACAATTAGTGAATCAACTCCTTCAACTTTTATTTTATGGTCAACCAGAATATGTACATTCTTGACATATCGGTTCTTTTGCAATTCGCTCACCAAAGCCTCATTGCAATTTTCGGAATAAGGTATAAAACAATCGATGGAACGCATAAATATTTCTATTAGTCAAAATAAAATCAGATTTGTCCGGATTTCCGGTCTTGTTACTGCAAAGATACGATTTGCATGTGTATTTCCACAAATATTAGCATGCTATTTCTGTCATAATTTCTTTACGGAGGTATGGCATGAAAGTGCTTGGATATGCAGACGTTGGAATAATGATATTTTGATGTCTGTGTATAGTGATATATCAAAGTATAATTATATCTTTGCAGAAGTTGCATTGACGCAATGCCTTAAAACATTTCACTTATAAATACATTGTATATGGAAAAACACCTCGCTAAAGATTTGATTGAATTCATTTACCAAAGTCCTACGAATTTTCATGTCGTTTCCAATGCCAAACAGGAATTGATGGCTCACGGTTTTGAAGAGTTGTCTGCCGGTGAAGCTTGGAATCTGGAAAAAGGCAAAAAATATTTTGTAACGAAAAATGGTTCTTCCCTGTTTGCTTTTGTTGTTGGTACGGGTGGTTGTGCAGAAGGAATAAAATTTGTCTGTGCCCACAGTGATTCGCCTACCTTCCGTATCAAACCGAATGCTGAGATGGCAGTGGCCGGCAAATATCTGAAATTGAATACAGAGGTCTATGGCGGACCAATCCTCTACACTTGGTTTGACCGACCTCTTTCTTTGGCTGGACGTGTGGTTTTGAAAGGGATTAATCCCTTGCAGCCTGTAACCCGTTTGGTAAACATCGACCGTCCTATGTTGGTCATTCCTCATCTTGCTATCCATTTCAATAGGACCGTCAACGAACAAGGTAACCCATTGAGCCGCCAGAAAGATATGTTGCCTGTTGTGGCTACCATTAACGAAACCTTTGAAAAGGATAATTTTTTGGTGAATCTGTTGGCTAAAGAGCTGGATGTAAAACCTGAAGAAATTCTTGATTTTGACCTTACCCTGTATGATGTGGAAAAGGGATGTCTGCTTGGTGCTAATGATGAGTTTATTTCCTGTGGCAAATTGGACGATTTGGCTATGGCCTATGCAGGCTTGAGGGCTTTGCTTGATGCGCAACCTTCTGCTCAGACCCAAATGTTGGCTATTTTTGACAATGAGGAAGTGGGGAGCACCACCAAGCAAGGAGCGGCTTCACCGGTTTTGCGTACTATCGCAGAGCGGATTGTATTTGCTTTGGGAGGTTCGTTGGAAGACCTATGCCGAACCATTCACAATAGTTTCATGATTTCGGCTGATATGGCGCATGCACTTCATCCGAATTATGTTGAAAAGCAAGACCCGACCAATCATCCTGTCATGAATGGTGGGCCGGTAATAAAATACAATGCCAATCAGAAGTATATCACGGATGCAGAATCAGCTGCTGTATTTATGTCGGTTTGCGAGACTGCAGGTGTTCCTTATCAGAAATTTGTCAATCATTCCGATATGGCCGGTGGTTCAACGCTTGGCAATGTGTTCCTTTCACAAATGGAAGTGCGGGGTGTTGATATAGGCAATCCTATGTGGGGCATGCACTCAGTGCGTGAAACGGCAGGAGTGGCCGACTTGACTTATGTGGTTAAAGCCTTCACCACATTCTTTAATTTGTAATAAACGCATTTGTTTCGAATCTATCATGGTGCCACATGCAGGCTTTCTGGCTTTTGTATGTGGCATCTTGTATGAGGTGCTAATAGACTGCGCTATTTTGGGAATAAACTTCAGTTTGCTGCTCACAAAAAAGTAGACACGGGAAGGTAGAAAAAGATTGAAAGTTGTACCTTTGGGAATTGATTGGAAGTTGCCTCAGTAAGGAGGGGCGAAGCCCCGAGTGGAGGAGGCAATTTCCGGCGGCCCGAAGCCAGCCAGTCAGAACTACCGGAAAGGAGAAACTTTTATGGCACATTTAAATCCTCTTGAAAAAGAGTTTCTGATTCGCCAGTTCAAATCGAATGGTCGGATCAAGTTGAGCGACTTCTGTACACAAAACAATGTGTCAGATGCCGCATTCCGCAAATGGATTAAACAGTATGAAGAAGGTGGTCTGGAGGGCCTGGCCCGTGCAGATGCTGAACTTAAGGATGTGTTTCCTGAAGGCATCAACCGCACGGAAGAAGCATATAAACGGGAAATTCTCAGACTTCGAATAGAGAATGAGCGGCTAAAAAAAAGTTATGCCGTTCAGATGAACGAAGCTGGGGAACAGGAGTATGTTCGTTTAAAGGAGAAGAGTTCCAAATAGTATCGGTGCTGTCCCGTGATTATGCTGTCAAGGACATCTGTGAGATGATGGGCGTGAGCCGTTCCGGCTACTACAAATGGAAGAATCATCAGCCCTCAAAGCGCGACATCAACCGTGAAGAGATGATAGAGTTGGTTCGTGGCATACACGAAAAGCATCGCACGCATGGATATCGTTAGACAGCAGCATATATCAGGATTAACGAGAAAATAGAAATAAGTGATAATTATGTTTATAAGTGCTTCCGATACCTTGGGATAAAGTCCGAGACAAAGCATCAGGTTCATTACAGACCTCGCAAGGTAAGGGACAGGTATCCGAATCTGATATATTCCACCTGGGAGACAGTTGACAGACCGCGACAGGTGATAGTGTCAGATATGACAGCATTCAAAGTTTGGTATATGTATATAGAGGTTACCTTTTACTTTGATGTATTCACGAAAGAGATTCTGTCATACAGAATAGCAGAGAGAAGAGGTGCTAGGTGCTAGAGAGCAATATATTGAGGGATTGAACGATGTTATATCATTGCTTAAAGGAACTAAAGCTCCAGTGATATTACATACAGACCAGGGCACTGTATATGCATCAATGGCTTATAATGAACTTATTAAAGACACGAACATAGTCCGTTCAATGTCAAGGGCAGGCAAACCCACTGACAATCCCGTGAATGAGGCTCTGAACGGCTGGATAAAAGAAGAATTGATAATAGACTTTGGAATAGAACGGTGTAGGGAGAAGCGAGACTTTCAGGAAGTAATGACAAAATATGTAACATTCTACAATGAGCAGCGTCCTTGTTTTGCCATCGGCTATGACACTCCGACCAACTATAGAAAACGCTATTACAAAGGAGAAATCAAATGTAATGAGACATTTGAAAAAAGAGAACTGACAATCGAACCTAAGTTCGTGCAAAAAAGACGCACGGAAACGCCTTGTAAAGACGATTTCTCAGATGTGTCCACTTTTGAAAACGATAATGGAGAAAAATTATAGAAAATGTCTACTTTTGTAAAAGCTAACAGGACAAAAATATCGCGATTGTCTACTTTGGAAAAAATGTTTAACTAAAAAATTTTTTCCGTGTCTACTTTTTGCGTCTGGTACAGTTGTTTTTTTGAAATCTTGGAAAAGCGGCAAAAATGAGTGCTTTTTCCTTGGAAAAGTGGCAAAAATCTTTGTTTTTTTTCTTGGAAAAGCGGCAAAAAATGATTATGTTTGCCCTGAAAAAGCGGCAAAAATGAATCTGTGACCTAATTTTATTCCTTATGTTGAAACGAAAAATCGATGCTTATATACGTGATTTTTACAGAAATAGCCCTAATGTCCTGTTGATTACAGGCGCAAGACAGATAGGCAAAACCTATTCGATTAGGGAATTCGGAAAAACGTTTAAGAATTTCATTGAAATCAACTTCATTGAAAATCCGGATGCGGTAGGTTTGTTTAAAGGGGCAAGAAATAGTTCTGATTTATTGTTGAGACTCTCAGCTTTGGTAACAAAACCTTTGATAAAAGGTGAAACACTCATTTTCTTTGATGAGGTGCAGGTTTGTCCTGAAATTGTTACGGCTATTAAATTTCTCGTGGAAGATGCTTCTTATCGGTATATTTTAAGCGGTTCTTTGCTGGGTGTCGAATTAAAGGATCTTCGTTCAGAACCCGTAGGATATATGGGGGTGAAGGACATGTACCCTATGGACTTTGAAGAATTTGTAACGGCAGTTGGTGTTAATAAACAATTGATTGATGCACTTCGTGATGCGTGGGAAAATGAACGGCAGGTTGATGATTTTGTTCATTCAAAGATGATGGAACTATTTCGCTTGTATCTTGTGGTTGGAGGAATGCCTGCTGCTGTAGTAAAATATTTGGAAACCAATAATCTTCAAGAGGTGATGGCTGTTCAGCAAGATATCATACGTTTATATAAACGCGATATATCACAGTATGACCGGGACAATAAATTGAACATTGCAGAAATCTTCAATCTGATTCCTCCCGAACTGAATGCTAAAAATAAACGCTTTATTCTCAAACGTTTGAATGAACACGCAAAATTCGACCGTTACCAGAATAGTTTTTTATGGTTAAAAAATGCAGGAGTAGCGCTTCCTGTTTATAATGTGGAAGAACCAAAAGTACCATTGTTGCTTTCACGTTCAAGAAATTTGTTCAAGTTATTTCAAAGTGATATAGGTCTGCTGGCTGCACAATATGCTGATGGGATACAATTGCGTATTATAAATGGGGATAAGGCAATCAATTTTGGATCTGTTTACGAAAATGTTGTTGCACAAGAACTTACCGCACATGGTATAGACATATACTATTATAATAGCAAGAAACGCGGAGAACTTGATTTTATAATAGAATTGGATGGAAAAGCGTTGCCAATCGAAGTGAAATCAGGTAAAAATTATGAGACGCATCGTGCACTTTCCAATATTATGGATTGTACTGACTATGAGTTGGAAAAAGCTATTATTCTGAACAATGACAACCTAAAAGTGGATGGGAAATATGTGTATGCACCAGTTTATATGGTTATGTTTATAGAAAAGAAAAATATTGCTCCCTCTTTCTATAAAGTGGATTTAAACGGGCTCCAATAAACCCTACAATGCCTTTTTCAGAGTGATAACGGTAATTTCGGGTGGCATGCCAACGCGAATGGGCATTCCTATGAAACCAACGCCACGGTTCACATATAAATATTGCTTGCCCTGTTCATATAATCCGTCCCATTCATCATATACCCATGAGGCAGGAGAAATATGCAGCTTGCCGCAGTCAATGCCTAACTGGGCGGCATGAGTATGGCCCGATAGAGTCAATGCAATATTTGTTTGCCCGGTTACTTCTGCTTTCCAGTGGGAAACATCGTGTGAAAGTAAGATACAGAACGTACTGTCAGAAACGCCCTGTAAAGCTTTGGTCAGATTGCCATATTGCGGAAAAGGTGGTTTGCCCCAATTCTCCACGCCCGCGATACAGATGCTGTCATTATTGTGCCGTATGTATTCGTGTTCATTGAGTAATAATCGGAATCCGCTGTCGCGAATAAGCTGTTTGGTCTTGTTTAGATTCTGTTCGCGCGCATCTGTGCTTTCCCATTCTGTATAGTCACCATAATCATGGTTGCCCAAGATGGCGAACTTTCCATATCGTGCATTGAGCTGTTGGAATGTTTCCACATAAGGTATCAGCTCTTCATGAAAATTGTTCACCATGTCGCCCGTAAAGCAGATGATGTCAGGCTTTTGTTCATTTATCATTTGCACCATGCGCTCCATAACGCTGTGGTCGGATCCCCAATTGCCTACATGTGCGTCTGAAAACTGGATAACTCGCATGCCGTTGAAGGCAGTTGGCAAATCAGAGAAAGTCAATTCCACTTCTTTGATGGTAAGGGCTTTTCGCGTGTGAAACATTCCCCATAAAAGTACGACGAAAAGTCCTATGCCAATAATGCCGCCCGCTTTACTCAGGGCAAGTGTCTTTTTCTTGGTTATTGCTTGAACCAAACTGTTCAACAGACTGAAAAAAGTAAATATGAGTTTGGGCACATAAATGAGTGCATACACTCCAAACAGCCAAAATACTTTTAGTGAAAATGCAGGGTTATGAATATCCTTACCGTTTGTACGCAATAGGATGAAGCTTAGTAAGAAAAGTAGGGTAGGTAGCCAATAGATGGCATGTAGTGCAAAACTTTTATGTAGTTTATGCAGTCGGTAAGAAATCCATATATCGGGTAAAATGGTGGCAGCCAACAACATCAGAAAGGCTTGCAAGTGCATTGACATAGATGGTAACTATTTGATTTATAGTATGTAAATTAATTCATTTCTTCCACCTTAGCAAGGTGTCTTTTCTGAGGTAAAGATAGTGAAAGCTGAGCGCAATAGCAAGACAAAAGTTTGCTTTTGGCAGGATATTACCGAACAGTGTCCTGTCTTATTTCAGTCTTTTCATGTCATACCGCAATAATGCGGTATCCAGTAGCTAGGATAAGCGGAGGACTTATGTTTCTGGATTTGTCGTTATAATTGCTATAATCTTATTGGAAAGGTGGCAAACTATAGAATTCGATTTTATTTCTTATGTAGAAAAAATAGATACTTATTTATCTGATTTCTATGCTGATAGATTCAATATGCTGTTTTCTTTAAAATAGGTTAAATGCAAAAGTTTGTTATGTGGAAATTTAATATATTTGCGTTGAACTACAAATTTTGTCAGTTATGAAGCAATTAAATAGGATTAAAATAGTGCTGGTCGAAAAGAATAAAACAGCAAAATGGCTCTCAGAGCAGGTGGGCAGGAATGTGACATCTGTTTCCCGATGGTGTACCAATACTTCGCAGCCAGACTTGGAAACATTGTTTCGGATTGCAGCACTCTTGGATGTTGACGTAAGAGAGTTGCTTCATGTAGAAAAGGATAAATCTAATTAAACATTTCAAGATGGCTATTCCTGTAAATATTGAAGATCTGCTTCATAAGCGTAAAATAGAATCTACTCGCATAGAATTTAAGGCGGGTTGGAATCCAGACAAAATATATCGTACTATCTGTGCTTTTGCTAATGATTTTGATAACATTGGCGGAGGGTACATCGTAGTTGGTGTTGAAGAAGAAAGCACTGGTATTGCTAAACGGCCGGTGGTAGGTGTTCCCATGGAAGAACTTGATAAGATCCAACGTGACATGATTGGTTTCAATCATAAGATTGAACCGTTTTATTTGCCACGGATCGACGTGCAAGAAGTGGATGAAAAAAATGTGCTACTTATTTGGGTACCGGCAGGAGTAAACCGTCCTTATAATGTGCGTGAACGGGTTACTGCAACTAATCAATCACTATGTAAATGGTATGTACGTAATGGGACCAATACGATTGAGGCAAGAGGTGAAGTCTTGGATGAATTGCGTGAGATGGCAAATCGTATTCCATTTGATGAAAGAGGTAATGAGAATATAGAGATGACTGATATTTCAAGAGCCTTGGTTCTAGATTACCTGCAAACTGTCAATAGCCGTCTGGTTGCTGATTTCGAAAAGTTATCTCTATCTGAGTTATTGTCGCAGATGGATCTGCTGGTAGGGCCCGTTGAACGTCAACTGGTCAAAAATGTGGCTGCCATGATGTTTTGTAAGAATCCTGCCCAATTTTTCCCGACGACACAGGTGGATATTGTTATTTTTCCTGAGGGCTGTATCAAGAATCCCAACAATATGATTGAGGTTCCAAAGATTGTTGGCCCTGTGCCCGATATGATTAAACAAGCGTTGGATTATATCAAGACGAATGTTATCAAAAAACGCATTATCAAACAGAAAGATAAGGCTGAATCTATAACCTTCTTCAACTATCCTTACCAAGCAATTGAAGAGGCAGTAGTTAATGCACTGTATCATAGGGATTATCAAGAACGGGAACCGGTTGAGATTACGATTGAGCCAGACAAGATTTCTATTCTTAGCTATGCAGGTCCGGACCGTTCCATCAGTATTGATGCTATCCAAAAGGCTGAGCGCCTGAAGTCACGCCGCTACCGTAATCGTCGTTTGGGCGATTATCTCAAAGAACTTCAGTTATCCGAAGGTAGAGGAACTGGTATTCCAACCATACAAGACGAGTTAAGAAGAAATGGCTCTGGTCCTGCTGTAATTGAGACTAATGAAGAAAGGAGTTACTTTTTGATAGAAATTCCTTGTAGAGAAGGATTTGAAGATGAACCATTAAATAGCATGATAAATGAGCCATTAAATGATAAGATAAATGATAAGATAAATGATAAGATAAAAAGTGTACTGCTAAAGATTTCAGAACTTGGAATAGCAAAAAGAAAAGACTTGCATGATGCAATAAAAATATCAATGCCCACTATTGATAGAATCCTTAAGCAGCTTATTTCAGAAGATCTTAATTTGATTGAGTATCAAGGATCTCGTAAGACAGGCGGTTATATATTGACCGAAAAAGGTAAATCCTTTGTAGAATCAATGAATGATTAAAATGGCAAAGAAAACAATAAAAAAAGAACTTACAGGGGCGCAAGATTTATACAATTTTTTGTTTGAAGCCTGTAATATCATACGTGGTCCTGTAAGTCAGGACAATTTTAAAGACTATATAACACCATTGCTATATTATAAGCGTATATCAGATGTTTATGATGAAGAAACTGAGGATGCTTTGACTGATAGCGATGGTGATGAGGAATATGCTTCGCTACCTGAACAGCATCGATTTGTTATACCAGACGGCTGTCATTGGCAGGACGTACGCGAACGCAGCGAAAATCTTGGTGCTGCAATAGTTGGAGCTATGCGACAAATTGAGATTGCAAATCCAGATACGCTATATGGCGTTTTGTCTATGTTCTCTGCTCAGAAATGGACAAATAAAGCAATTCTGAATGATGGTAAAATCAGAGATTTGATTGAGCATCTTTCAAAACGTAAATTGGGTAACAAGAATTATCCGGCCGATCTTATGGGTGATGCTTATGAGATCCTTTTGAAGAAATTTGCTGATGACAGTAAGGCTCAGGCTGGAGAGTTTTATACTCCTCGTTCCGTTGTTTCGTTATTGGTTCGCATACTTGATCCACAACCAGGAGAAACGGTGTATGATCCCGCGTGTGGTAGTGGTGGTATGTTGATTGAAGCCATTCGCTATATGCACGATGATACGCTTTGTTGCGGAAGCATTTTTGGACAGGAGAAAAACGTAGTCAATGCAGCAATTGCTAAAATGAATCTATTTCTTCATGGTGCATCTGATTTTAATGTGCTTCAAGGTGATACATTACGAGACCCGAAAATCTTGCAGAGTGGTAATATTGCCAAGTTCGATTGTGTAATAGCCAATCCTCCATTCTCTTTGGAAAACTGGGGGGCTACCGAATGGGCTTCAGATAAATACAAACGCAATCTTTGGGGAACACCTTCGGATAGTTGTGGCGACTTTGCATGGATTCAGCACATGATAGCATCAATGGCTCCGGCTCATGGTAGAATGGTGGTCGTAATGCCACAAGGTGTATTGTTCCGTGGCAATCAAGACGGGGAAATCAGAAAAAAAATGGTAGAAAGCGACTTGATAGAAGCTGTTGTAACTCTTGGAGACAAATTGTTCTATGGAACAGGATTATCACCATGTTTCTTGATTTTGCGAAGAATGAAACCAGCTGCACATTCTGGTCGGATACTTATGATTGATGGGACAAAGATTCTTACTCAGCGCCGTGCACAAAATGTATTAGAACCTGCAGATGTTGATAGACTATATGCATTGTATAAACAGTATGAAGATGTAGAAGACTTCTCCAAGGTAGTTACCCTGCAGGAGGTAAGGGATAAGGACTATAATTTGTCTCCCAATCGATTTGTGGAGTATCATAAGGAAGAAATTCGTCCATACTCAGAAGTACTGGCTGAGTTCAAGCAGGCGTATGAAGATGTAAAACGTCTTGAGCTTGAATTCTCTCAATTAATTAACGCATAATAATATGGCAGAAAACAATATAAAGACTTACAGAAATCCCGATGACCCGATTACGCTTGAAGAGTTGAAAAGCTTTCTTTGGGCTGCAGCTACCCATTTGCGTGGTCAGATTGATGCAGCAGGTTATAAAGAGTATATATTTCCGTTGTTATTCTTCAAGCGCATTTCTGATGTGTACGATGAACAATTTGATGGATTCCTCCATGAAGGCGGTGTGGAATATGCGGGTAAACAGGCTGAAGATTTGCCTATCCGCATTCCTGATGGAGCTCATTGGCGCGATGTGCGACAGGTTACAGAGAATGTCGGTCAGCGACTGGTAGAAGCTTTTATTGCCATCGAGCAGGCTAATCCCGCCAAAGAAATGGATGGCAGAAAGATTGGTGGTTTGGAAGGTATATTTGGTCCTAAAGACGGTTGGACGAATAAGGCCAAGATGCCCGACAGTATTATCACTTCTTTGATAGAAGATTTTTCTAAATATACGCTCTCGTTGAAAGCATGCCCTGCTGATGAAATGGGACAGGCTTACGAATATCTGGTTGGAAAGTTTGCTGACGATGCAGGAAATACAGCCCAAGAGTTTTATACCAATCGGACAGTAGTTCAGTTGATGGCTGAGATTCTTCAACCGCAACCGAATGAGAGTATTTATGATCCGACTTGTGGTTCTGGTGGTATGTTGGTGAAATGCTTGGACTATTTACGCAATAAAGGTGAGGAATGGCAAGGAGTACAGGTGTTTGGTCAGGAGGTCAATGGCTTGACATCTTCTATTGCACGTATGAATCTTTATCTTAATGGTGTGGAAGATTTTTCTATTGCATGTGCCGATACCTTGGAGAATCCAGCATTTTTAGATGGCAGTTGCTTACGTAAATTTGATATAGTTCTTGCAAATCCACCATATTCAATTAAAGAGTGGAATCGTGAAAAGTTTATGAATGATAAGTGGGGACGCAATTTCTTGGGTACACCACCACAAGGTCGTGCCGACTATGCATTTTTTCAACATATCCTTGCCTCAATGAATGATCAAAATGGTAGGTGTGCAATTCTTTTCCCTCATGGAGTATTATTTCGTGATGAAGAGTTTGAATTGCGTAAAAAGTTGGTAGAGATGGATATTGTCGATTGTGTAATTGGACTTGGACCCAACCTGTTCTTTAATGCATCTATGGAAGCCTGTATAATTGTTTGCAAGAAAAATAAACCTTTATCGCATAAAAAGAAGGTTTTATTTATTGATGCTAAAGAAGAAGTAACGAGAAAGAATGCAGAAAGTTATTTAGAAGAGAACCACATTTTAAGGATTTTAGATGGTTATAGAGACTATTGTCAAATTGACTATTTTGCAGAAGTCATTAGCAATGAGGATATACTAAATAATAAAAGTTTACTCAGTATACAAAGTTATGTAAAGCAAAAGTGTACTAATGAAATTTATATATTAGATGAGTCAATAGCAGATTTAGATAAAAGTTCGAAGTCTATGCATATTGAATTTAATAATCTTTTAAGGATGATGACAAATGAATAGGGTTAAATTTGGCGATATAGTAAAAGATGTAAAAGTTAATGTTGATAGAATGAATAATCCTTATGAGTACTATGTTGCTGGAGATCATATGGATTCAGAAGATTTAACTATACATAGAAAAGGTCGGTTTGCTACTGACGATGTAGGGCCTGCATTTGTCCGTATATTTAAACCAGGGCAGATACTATACGGGTCTCGAAGAACATATTTAAAGAAAGTCGCAGTTGCTGATTTTTCAGGAATATGTGCTAATACAACATTTGTTCTTGAATCAAAAGACAATTCTATTTTTGATCAGAGATTATTACCCTTTATAATGTCATCTGACTCATTTACTTCATGGTCTATTTCAAAATCAAAGGGATCTACAAATCCGTATGTGTTATTCTCAGATTTAGCTGATTATGAGTTTGACTTACCATCATTAGAGGAACAAAAAGTTCTTGCTGATAAATTATGGGCAGCCTATCGTCTGAAAGAAGCTTATAAGAAACTCCTTGCTGCAACTGATGAAATGGTGAAATTCGCAATTTATCGAGATGTTTAAGAATATACCTTCTGTTAAAATAGCTGATTGCTGTATAACGGTATCTGGTGGTACTCCTAATACAAAGAAAATTGAGTATTATGATGGAGGAGATATACCATGGTTGTCTAGTGGTGAAATTAATCAAGGGTATATTTTTTCTACTGATAAATATATAACGCAATTAGGCTTAGAAAACTCATCTGCAAAATGGGTTCCTGCGAATAGCGTAGTCATTGCAATGTACGGTGCAACAGCAGGTAAAGTGGGGTTTATAAAAATTCCACTTACAACCAATCAGGCAGTTTGTACATTATTGCCTAATGATGGCTTTGAACCTCTATACTTATATTATGCTACATTGTCAAAAACATCATGGATGATATCACAATGTCGTGGCGCTGCACAGCCAAACATATCACAAAGTATTATTCGTGGTATGGAGATACCTATGGCAACAATAGATGAGCAAAATCGATTTTGTAAATATCTAACACAGGCCGATAAATCAAAATTTGGCGACTTCAAATCGCAATTTATCGAGATGACCACAAGGTCTGAATTAAACAAGAAATCCATTGGAGAGATAGCTGAGGTGAGAACAGGTTCAACACCTTCTCGAAGTAATCCTGAATATTGGAATGGAACACATTACTGGGTGTCTGCACAAGATATGGGTAATAAATATATATACGATACTTTAGAGAAAATTACAGATACAGGATATGCAACTTGCAAAGTTGTTCCTGCAGGAAGCATTCTGTATGTTTGTAGGGGGAGTATTGGTGTAATGTCAATTAATACAATGGATTGTGCTACGAATCAATCTATCTGTACTGCAACATGTAAGACAGGATATAATACTGAATATTTGTACTATGCTCTTAAAGTTGCAGAGAAAGCAATAAAAAAACAGGGTATTGGGACGTCATTCAAGTCATTAAATCAATCTGCCTTTGCATCAATAGAGATTTTGTTCCCGGCAATTGAAATCCAAGATAAATTTGCTACTATTGCTAAACAGGCCGATAAATCAAAATCTTATGTTCGGATTGCATTAAAAAATTTAGAATCCATGTTAGGATATTGTATAAGGCAAGTAGCCTAATCAAATAGATATAAACGAAAAATATTATATAGTTATGTTTAACGAAGATAATACAGTGGAGCAAATGCTCATAAATGCAGCTACTCACAGTGGCTGGCAATATGTAAAGCCTAGTGATGTACCACGAAACACTGATTCGGTTCTGGTTGAATCTTGGTTGCAAGAGGCGTTGATCAGACTTAATCCTATTACGCTGCAGCAGGCCGAACAGGTGATCTATAAACTTCGTGCTGCTATTACCTGTGGTGGGAGTTTCGATGAATTGGTGACAGCCAATGACCGTTTCCGGGCATTATTATTTACTGAGAATACAGAACCATTTGGAAAAGATGGTGAATATATCCCTATTCGTTTCTTTAGTGATGATTCTACTGAAGACTATTGTGTGGTTACCAATCAGTGGGAATATCCAAGACCGTCTGTTGACGGAGGTAAACGATTGGATTTGGTTTATCTTATCAATGGTATTCCTGTTTGCATCGGAGAAGCGAAATCACCAGTAAGGCCTCAAGTTACATGGGCAGATGGGGCTACAGATATGCTACATTATGAAAAGAGTATTCCTGAGATGTTTGTTCCTAATGTATTGACTTTTGCTACGGAAGGTAAAGAACTTCAATATGCAGGAATCTGTACTCCTGTAGATAAATGGGGACCTTGGTTTAAGGATGAGTCGCGCCAGCATGGAACGATTGAGTCTGTAAAAAGTAATGTGATGAACTTAGTTGAGCCTAATCGATTGCTTGATATCTATCGTTATTATAGTGTATTTACAGGCACATCATCAGGCAAGAAAATAAAGATTGTATGCCGCTATCAACAATATTTAGGTGGTGAAGCAATAGTTCAACGAGTGCTTAAAACCTATCGAGAGAAGCAAGGACCGAAAAAAGGTCTCATTTGGCATTTCCAGGGTTCGGGTAAATCTTGGTTGATGGTATTTGCTGCACAAAAGCTTCGTTTGCAAAACGAATTGCATGCTCCAACAGTTGTAATTGTGGATGACCGTATTGACTTGGAGGATCAGATTACTGGTGATTTTACTCGTGCAGAAATCCCCAATATTGAATCAGCCAAAACAAAAGAGGAATTGGTAGCATTCTTCAAACAAGACCAACGTAAAATTTTAATTACTACCATCTTTAAGTTTGGTGATGTGGAAAGTGTGCTTAATGAGCGAGACAATATTATCTTGTTGGTTGATGAAGCTCATAGAACACAGGAAAAAGATTTGGGACAGAAGATGCGAAGCGCATTGCCTAATGCATTTTTCTTTGGTCTTACAGGTACACCTATCAATAAGCGAGATAAAAATACTTTCCTTGCTTTTGGTGCAGATGAAGACATGGAGACAGGGGGTTATATATCAAAATATACATTCCAGAATTCAGTGGAAGATGGTGCTACGCTGGAATTGAATTTCCAGACTGTTCCTGTGGAAATGCATCTTAATGAGGAGCAGTTACAAGAGGAATTTGATGAATTGACTGATCAGATATCAGAAGAAGAAAAGAATGAATTGGTTAAACGAACCTCTGTAGAAGCATTCTTCACGGCTGAAAAACGTATTAATGATGTTGCCCGCTACATTGTTAACCATTTTAAGGCTTATGTAGAACCAAGTGGAATGAAAGCACAAGTGGTTGTGTATAATCGTGATTGTTGCGTAAAATACAAGAAAGCCATTGATGCTTTGTTAGGTACAGAAGATGCCACAACAATAGTGATGCATACGGCCGGAGACAAGGCGGATGATTATAAAGAGTATCGTAGAGACAGAGATCAGGAAAAGAAGCTGCTTGATCAATTCCGGGATCCATTATCTCCAATAAAAATGGTTATTGTAACATCTAAACTTCTTACTGGTTTTGATGCTCCTATACTTCAATGTATGTATCTTGACAAGCCTATGAGAGATCATACGCTTTTACAGGCTATTTGTCGTACGAACCGAAAATACACTGTCGATAAAAAGTGCGGATTAATCGTGGATTTTGTAGGTGTATTCGATAATGTGGCAAGGAGTCTTGCATTCGATGAAGAGACAGTTAAAGCCGTTGTAAAGAATATCGATGAAGTTAAAGCTTTAATACCTGATTTCCTACAAGAATGTCTTGATTTCTTCCCTGGAGTTGACCGTACGATTGGTGGTTGGGAAGGTCTTCAAGCCGCTCAGCAGTGCTTGCTGGATGATAAGGCTAAAACCGATTTTGCACGTCATTTTGCCCGATTGTCTAAGACTTGGGAAACTGTAAGCCCAGATACCATGCTTGCTCCATATCAGCCAGATTATACTTGGCTTGCACAAGTGTATCAGAGTGTTCGTCCTGTCGGGACTAGCGGTTCACTTATTTGGACATTATTAGGTGCCAAAACGATTGAAATAATTCATCGTAATATAGATACAATTGATATAGGGACACCACTTGAAGATCTGGTTGTTGATGGTGATGTCATCAATACGGTATTGGAACAAGCAAAGGATAATCCTAAAAAGATCCTTGAAGTTGAGAAGATGTTACGCTTGAGATTAGGTGAACACCGAGGTGATCCAAAATATAAGGCTTTTGCAGAAAAGCTGGATGAACTTCGCCGCCACATGGAGGAAAATCTTATTACAAGTATTGACTTTCTTCGCAGCTTGTTGACTCTTGCCAAAGAGGTACTTGAAGAGGAAAAGAATTCCAATCAGCCACTTGACAAACGTGAGCAAGCAAAAGCTGCTCTTACAGAATTGTTTGAATCAATAAAGACAGAAAATACTCCTATCATTGTGGAGCGCGTTGTTGCTGATATTGACGAAAATGTGGTGGCTATTGTGCGTAAGTTCAAGGATGCTTTTAAAAGCATCACTGCTCAGCGAGAGATAAAAAAGAAGCTACGTTCAATTCTATGGGTAAATTATCAAATCAAAGACCAAGAAGTCTTCGATAAGGCTTATCAGTATATTGAAATGTATTACTAAGTACTTGAAATTTGAGAAATCTATAAGTGACTTAAAAATAGGTATGACTAAAAATGGATAGAATAGAAAATGCTATAAACAATCTACTAATTAAGCCCAATGAGGCACTAAAGTCACGTATTGAAGAGGTACGATATTGTATTGATATACCTGACACTAACTCGAAAGGGTATTGTTATTGTCTTAAAGTTGATGCAAATGGTAAATTAAGGCTTCAAGATTTAATAGATTATCTTGATACTCGAATAGTCGATTATGCTATTCCCAAAAAAGAAATCGATGAAGCGAAAAATGATTTAAACAATACTGGTTCTACAAGAAAAATCATTCAGCTAAGAAAGAAAGCTAAAAATCTTTTTACTGATTTGAATAAAACTGGTGAAGGTGGTGAAATCTTATTGTATATTCTTACACAGGATATTTTGAAGCTCCCGCAACTAATAAGTAAAATGTCTTTAAAAACATCTCCCAAAATGCATTATCATGGAGCAGATGGCATCCATTTCCAATATAATAGCATAACTGGAAATTTAGAACTTTATTGGGCTGAGGCTAAAATGTATCAGGACCTAAATGCAGCTATGGTAAGTTGCTTTGATAGCTTAAAAGGTTTTCTACTTGATCCAATAGGTTATAAATCCACACAAGAAAGAGATATTGATTTGATTACATCGAATATACACCAAAATATAAATAATGAGGCTATTGAGGATATACTTGTAGAGTATTTTGACAAAGATAAAGAACAGTCAAATCATTTGGTTTATAAGGGTGTATGTTTTATTGGATTCGATTATGATAAATATCCAAGTAATACAGATATTACAAAAACTACAGCAGACATAAAAAATGCTATATTAGCAGAATATGATAAGTGGTACAATAGTGTAGGACAAAAGATAAAAGAACATTTGAATCTTGATAAAAAAGAGATCCATGTGTTTCTGATGCCTTTCCCTTCTGTAGAAGAATTTAGACGATATTATCTCCAAACAATAAAATGATGTTAGCTGAAAAAGTTTATAATTTAAATAGTTTCAATCGTCAATACGAAGCTTTACTCACATTATCAGTTTGTGAGACTATCCCTAAGTTAGTTTGGGAGAAGAGTAAGTCCGATTTATTGTCTCAAATAGATTGGAATAATATGCTGAGTATAGCATCTTTGTTTAGTTATTGTAATGAAAGTAAATATTTGGATGCGGCTCTTCGTATAGCTCAAACGTGTTTAGTGCAAGACGAAACTAACGAAAATCAGAAAAATGCAGCTGCATTTATCCTAGATAATTTAACAAATAAACCAGCGCTTAAAATCGCATTAGACAAGCACTTTATAAAAAAGGATTTTAGAGATAATTATCCTTTTGCATTGAGACTTCAGCAAAGCAAATCAGATATTGAACATGCGATAATAGTAAATGATGAAGTATTCCTTTTAAATAGGTTCCAAAAAGAAGTTTATTATGCATATAAACATAATGAAACAATAAGTATATCTGCACCAACCTCGGCAGGTAAGTCTTACATTCTCTGTACTCTTTTGTTAGAGGAATTGACAGAAGGCAATAAGAATATTGTTTATGTTGTGCCTACAAGAGCACTTATAAGTCAAGTAGAAGCTGATTTAAAAGCACTACTGAGACAATATAATTTAGAGAATCAGACTAATATAACAACAGTACCACCTCAGGAAGATATTTTAGATGAGAAATCCAATATCTTTATTTTTACGCAGGAACGTCTTCATTGGTTTTTATATGGGAATTCTAATTGTAAAATCGATATTCTTATTATTGATGAGGCTCAGAAGATTGAAGATGGGAATAGGGGGATTTTGCTTCAACAAAAAATAGAAGATGTCGTTAAAGCAAATCCTGAAATAAAGGTATTCTTCTCCAGTCCATTTACATCAAATCCAGAGATACTTCTGGATAATGTTATTAATAATAGCCGGAAAAGTAAGGTTAATACCCAGTATGTTGCAGTTAATCAGAATCTTCTATATGTTTCACAGGTACCGAGAAAAATAAGAGAGTGGCAAATTCATTTATGTACTGTTGAAAACACTATTTTGTTGGGGAAAATAGTAATGATAGATCGTCCAACAACAGAACTGCATAAAATAGTTCATACGGCTTATCAAATATCGAATAGAGGAGGATGTTTGATTTATAGTAATGGGGCAGCTGATGCAGAGGATACAGCAAATTTACTTTACGATTTGTTGCCAGAGCGTGAACAAGATTCTGAAATTAAAGAACTAGTTAAATTAGTACAGAGTACCATTCACACCCAGTATGTTTTAGCAAAAGTCTTATCAAAGGGGATTGCATTCCATTATGGAAATATGCCTTTGCTTATAAGAAATGAAATAGAGAGATTGTTCTCTATCGGTAAAATAGAATATTTGATCTGTACTTCAACTTTATTGGAAGGGGTTAATCTTCCTGCTAAATCTATTATTATAAGAAAACCATCAAGAGGTAGAGGAAATCCATTGAATCAAAATGATTTTTGGAATTTGGCGGGTAGAGCTGGACGATTGGGAAAAGAATATAGTGGAAATATATTTTGTATAGAACCATTAAAATGGGATATTCATCCAGAACCAAATAAAACGAAACAAGAAATTAAAAGAGCATTAAATGTTGTAGAAAGTAAAGGGGATGAACTTCTGGAATATATTCGGTGTGGAGCACCTAGAAAAGAGGCTGGAAAGCGTCCAGATTTAGAATTTGCTTTTGGATATTATTATATAAAGTATGCTTTGGAAAAGGAGGATGCACCTTCAACCCCATTTTATGATAATTTGTTGTGTGAGTTGAGAACTCTGCAATCGATAATTACATTACCAGGTTCAATTATTAAGAAAAATCCTGGCATATCACCTTTAGCGCAACAACAACTTTATAATTATTTTATTGACAATATTAATGAAATAGATACGCTAATTCCTGTGTATCCTAATGACTCTAATGCTTTAGAGGAATACAGAAAACTTATAGAAGTCATAGGACAAACGATATCTGATTATCCACAACAATTAAATGTTCCTAGAGCAATATTATTGATCAATTGGATGTCAGGGAAACCGTTGTCATATCTTATTCGTAAAAGTTATGATTCTTATAATAGGAATGGTTATAACAAAAAACTTCCTGCTGTTATCAGAGAGGTTATGGAGAACGTAGAAAATTTTGTTAGATACCAATTTGCTAAAGATTCAAGTTGCTATGTTGATATTTTGCGATATGTTCTTGAAATAAATGGAAAAAATGATTTACTTAATAATATTCCACAATTAAATCTCTGGCTAGAGTTTGGTGTATCACAAAAGACCCATCTTTCATTGTTGGCCTTAGGACTAAGTCGTAATACGGTTATAGAGTTGACTAAATATATTACATCTACAGAGAAATCAAAAGAGGAATGTTTAAATTGGCTTAGATCATTGAATTTAGACGAGTTAGATATGTCCCCAATAATTGTAGATGATATTAAAAAAGTGATATGATTGTCGCATAGAGAGATACTGTCCAGAATTCTTTGTAAATAAAATCGGATTCAGTTATAGATTTTTCTATATTTGGATTTATGCACTAAAGGTGCAGGTAAATAACCTAAAAAAGAGAAGATATGGCGTTTAGAATAGCTTATTTGCTCTTTGCTTAAATCGTTTTATATCAGTATTTATGGTTGTTTCTTGTATTTTGTTGGTAATCTTTTTTTTCAAAACCCTTATCTTTGACCCCGCGATTAATCCGAAGGAATGAAAACAAATTATTGCTGTCCGATAAAAATTTTGCAAAGGAATAAAAATAGGGCTGACTTCATTTGCGAGGTCAGCCCATTT